>JADFIH010000127.1 GCA_022566715.1 Pseudomonadota bacterium
CCACTCTCGTTTTTTCGCTCACGGCAGCGGACCGGCCCATCTCGGATGAATTAAGGATGGCCGCGCCTGCGCGGGCGCGCCGGATAACCGGCGGGCCGCATAGAGCAATATCCGAAGTGCCAACGTTATTGAACCGGTGCGGTTCAATAACGTCGGCACTCGGATAAAATTGCTCTACTTTTCAAGATTCTAGAGCAGCTTTATCCGTTCGGTGGTGGGCGCTTGGATTTCAGTGGGGCATTTCCAACCGAACGGATGCTGCTCTGGCGGCCTTGAGCGATTCCAACGGCCCTGAGCGATTTCAGCAGCCCTGAGCGATTCCAGATGAACTGGAAACGCTCTAAGTGGAGAATGGGGCCTCCACACTCTCGCCGTTTCCCAAGCCGTTCCGAGCGCGGGTAGAAGCATCGTCCACGTTTATGGACGCTGGCCTAGTGGATCGTGCATGCCCATTTTTGGAAGGAAGAACTGCATTTCCTGCGAGTCGGCCACTGGAAGCGAAATCACCCGGCCTCCTCCGTTCGATATGTTGTCGAGCGGGTGAGGCCGGCCTGACGCGCCTAGTGCGGACAGCCGCACACTGGAGTAGTGGCGTCTGCGGGGAGGATCTAACCGACTTTGCGCAACTCCGGATCCGGCTGCCGCCCGTAGGTTTCGAGCAGGCCGAAGACTTCGCGCATTTGCGCTTCGCTCAGAACGTTAGGCTTGCCGATCTGCAAGGCGCGCCAGTATTGCTCGGCGAGATTCTCCACCTCGGACAGGAGCTTCAGGGCCGATTTCATATCGGCATTGGCGACGATAAGACCGTGATTCTGCAGCAAGCAGGCTTTGCGGTCCTCAATCGCCTTCACCGCAACGTCCGCGAGCTCTTGGGTCGTCGGCGTAACATACGGCGCGCATCGGATATCGGTGCCGCCGGCGGCCGCCACCATGTAGTGGACGGCCGGGATGCCCATGCCGTGAATGGCCAACGTGGTGCAGTACATCGAGTGCGTATGAATGACGACATTGAACTCTGGCCGCCGCTCCAGGATCTGGCTATGAAAACGCCACTCCGTCGACGGGATACGGTTCCCGGTGTAACTTCCGTCGAACCCCATTTCAACGATGTCCCCCGGCTCGATCGTGTCGTAGTCCATGCCGGACGGCGTTAAGAGGAACTTGTCGCCAACCCGCACCCCGATATTTCCGGATGAACCATGGTTGAGTTTCTTTTCGTCCATCCAAATACAGGCTCGAATGATCTCGCGCCGGGTATCCATGTGCTCCATCGGGTGTCCTTAAGCAGTATTGGCGAAGGCGGCGGTGACCTGCCGAAAGCCCTATTCTTGCCAGTGGCCGGCGCCAGCATAGTGCACTGAAACAGACGAAGGATTCACGCCGCCTGAATGAGTCGGTGCGCCAAGCGCGCAATGCAAGTTCGGAATCGCCATGGACGATATGGGTGAACAAGAGCCCTGTCAATCAAAAACACTCATTTCTGCTCATGAATGATCATCTATGTCGTCCGTGCGGCGGCTGGATTCAGCCGGAATACTTGACAAATACTCGTCCACAATTCGATAATCGGAGCATAATCAGCAATCTACTGTAGGTGGGCCATTTCTCGATGCATGAACGTGAGCGACACAGATTGATCGTGAGAGCCGTGCAGGAAAAACCGGTGGTGACGGTCGCGGAATTCGTCGAACTCACCGGCGCCTCCGAGGCGACCGTCCGGCGTGACATTAACGCGCTGGACGGAGAGGACAAGCTGCGCCGTGTGTATGGCGGCGCGGAGGCGTTGCACCCCCCGGCTTTCGTTGGCATTGCGGGACGGACGTTCCAAGTGAACCAGCCGGTGAATATTGAGAGGAAACGCGCCATCGCGGACCGGGCCGCGGCGCTATGCGCGGACGGCGAGTCGATCATCATCGACGGAGGCACCACGACGTTCCAGATGGTACATCGCCTCACGTCCCACCGGTTGCAGCTTCTCACCAATTCGTTCCCGGTTGCCGAGTATATGCTCCACCACTCGAAGAGCACGGTCATCTTGACCGGGGGCGTGATTTATCGAGAGCAGGAAATAATCCTTAGCCCGTTTAGCAGCGATATGCAGCGAAGTTTTTGCGCTCAACGCATGTTCTTTGGGGCGCAGGGCCTCGGCCCGCTCGGGGTCATGGGGCCGGACGCGCTGGTCATTCAAGGCCAGCGAGCGCTGATCGATCAAGCGGAGGAACTCGTGCTCCTTGTCGATTCCTCCAAGTTTCGCCTCAGATCGAGTCTGATTATATGCCCACTCGACCGAGTGGACATAATAATCACCGACGATGGCATCGACACCGCCGCGCGGAACCTGATCGAGCGGACCGGCATCCAGCTCATCGTCGCGCAAACCTCGGAGAGATCGGATGAGGCGGCACGGTCTCGCGCGCAAGCTGGTCCGCCCGGGACGGACGACGAGCGGAAAAGGTCCGCGGCAGGGGACCGCACGGCCGACGGGGCCGAATTTCTCGATCATGGCGAAACGGCGGGGGATGAAGCCGCCGGTCAAGGCCGGAACCGTCGACCGCGCGCCGCTAACGAGCCCGAGCCTGCCCGCGGCAGACCAAGGACTCGACGACTGCTATCCACGGGGGGGTCGGGGGGTGCGTGAGCACGCCACGGCCGATGGTGCGCGCGGGACGGTACAACCGTGAGGCTTCAAGACAGGGTTGCGATCGTCACCGGCGGTGCGCAGGGGATCGGCCGGGCGATTGCTGAGCGCTACCTCAAGGAAGGCGCACGGGTCGCGATCGCCGATCTGAATGGCGACGGTGCACGGGCCACCGCGGCGGCTCTGGGCAACGGAACCATCGCCGTCGAAACGGACATTGCGAGGCAGGATTCGATCGACGCGATGGTGGACGCCGTCGTAGAGCGGTTTGGACGCATCGACGTGCTCGTCAACAATGCGGCCGTCTTTGACATGGCGCCAATTCTTGAGATCACACGCGACAGCTACGACACCGTGTTCGACGTGAACGTGAAGGGCCTTCTCTTTACATTGCAGGCTGTTGCTCGGCAGATGGTCGCGCAGGGAAAAGGCGGTAAGATCATTAACTTGGCCTCTCAAGCCGGCCGGTGCGGTGAGCCCTTGGGCGGCGTCTACTGCGCGAGTAAAGCGGCGGTCATCAGCCTGACCCAGTCGGCCGGTCTGGGTCTGATCGGGCAGGGGATCAACGTCAACGCCATAGCGCCCGGCGTCGTGGATACGCCAATGTGGGACATTGTCGAAGAACGGTACACCAGGTACGAAAACCGCCCCAGTGGGGAAAAGAGGCGCCTTGTCGGTGAGGCCGTGCCCTTCGGCCGCATGGGATTGCCCGAGGATCAAACTGGCGCGGCGGTATTTCTCGCGTCATCGGACAGCGACTACGTCGTCGCGCAGACATTCAATGTCAATGGCGGCAATGTGATGAACTGAGTACACGGGAACGGCGAGGCCGCCGAAGGGTCTTCGCCGAAGGTAGTTGATTGGCCGCCGCCGCCGGTGGGCCGGTCCTGGATGCCGGTCTTTGACGGCAGGCCCGATGCGGTTCCGCGCCGACAACCGGCGAGTCCTCCCCTCAGCCGCGCTGATGTTACGGTCGGGACAGCGAGTTACCAGGCAGCACGCGGTGGTTCGGGAGGCCCATTCTCCCGAGACGACACGTGGCGCGTCCAAACAACGGGATCAGCGCCCCACCCGTTTCGGATCGGAGATTGTGCGGTCTTCGTCGGGATTGAAAAACTTCCGATTGTCCGCGTCGAGAGTGAGCCCCAGCTTTTTGATCGCACTATCCGGCATTTTGACCAGAGGCGTGTAACAGGGGTGATGGTGCTCCTTGACCGGGTTGTTGCTCGCCTTGTTGTAACAGCACACCAACAGATTCCGCGACTTGTCCGATTTGTTCTGGGCCGAGCAGTGCAGCGTGTTGCAGTGGAAGAACAGGGCGTCCCCCGGCGCCATCTCGACATAAACGTGGTCGAGGCATTTCTCGACCTCGGCGAACCGGTCGCGGTCCGCGCCGGTCTGCCCGCCGACCGCACCGTGATCGATCCGCCCCAGTTTGTGGCTTCCCCGCAGCACCTGGAGGCAGCCGTTTTCCCGCGTCGCCCGGTCGACCGCGATGGCGACCGTGGCCATATCCGGGAACAGGCAGCCATTGTGGTACCAGTACCCGTAATCCTGATGCCAGTTCCACGCGCCGCCCACCCGTGGCCGCTTCATCGTCAGCTTCGAGTGGTAGTGATAGACTTCTCCACCCAAGAGCTTTTCCATGCCGCCAACAACGCGCTCGCCACGGGCGAAGGCGCCAAACAGGTCGTCGCCGGGATGGTTCCACAGAGCCTGCTCTATCGACGCCCCGTCGCCATCGTCGAGCTGTATGATGTTGCGGCGGATACCCTCGTCCAGGCCGATGGCCTGGTCGAGCAGGGCGATTTCCTCGGCGTCGAAATAGCCTGCCTTCAGGACATACCCGTCGCGCCAAAAGTCACCATAATCAGCATCGCCAAGGTTAGGATAGGACATGGTTCGGTCTCCGCTTGTCGTCACGGCCATATTACCTTACCATTCAAGGTCAATCAAGATCAGTCAGGATCATTCAGGGCGAGATGTCGGCCTCGATTGCAGGCGAATTCTCGGGAGGATCAATTTGCAACTCAATCGCGAAGAGCTTCTGAAAGCCTATCGGGACATGCGCCTGATCCGCGAATTCGAGGAGCGCGTGCATACCGAATTCGCCGCCGGCGGGATTTCCGGCTCCGTGCATCTCTATGCCGGTGAGGAGGCATCGGCCGTCGGGTTCTGCATGAACCTGACCGAGGTGGACCACATCGCCAGCACCCATCGAGGCCATGGCCACAGCATCGCCAAGGGCTGTGACGTGAAGGGGATGATGGGCGAGATCTTCGGCCGCTCGAACGGCCTGTGTGGGGGTAAGGGCGGCTCGATGCACATTGCCGATCTCGAGATCGGCATGATGGGCGCCAACGGCATCGTGGGTGCTGGTCCGCCGCTGATTTGCGGTGCGGCGCTGACCGCGAAGACTCTCAAGACCGGCGGCGTAGCGATCGCGTTCGTGGGCGACGGCGGTTCGAACCAAGGGACGACGCTCGAGTCATACAATCTCGCCAAGGTCTGGAACCTGCCGGTGATCTTTGTCATCGAGGACAATGGCTATGCCGATACGACCGCGTCGTCATGGTCGGTCGGCGGCAGTCAGACCAAGCGGGCCGAAGGCTTCGGATTGCCGGGGTATCGGGTGGATGGGCATGACTTCTTCGCCGTGCACAAGGTCGCGCGGGAAGTAATCGGCCGGGCGCGCGCCGGCGAAGGCCCGAGCCTTGTTCACGCGCGGCTCACCCGCTACTACGGTCACTTCGAGGGCGACGGGACCACCTACCGCGCGGCGGGCGAATCCGACAAGGCGCGGGCCGAGCGCGACTGTCTCGACATTTTTCGGCGGCGGGTGACGGAAGCGGCGCTTCTCGAGAATGATCAGCTCGACGCGATCGACCGCGAAGTCCTGGGACTGATCGACGAGGCAACGGCGGAGGCAAAGGCGGCGCCGGCGCCGGCGATCGAGCAGCTGTTCACCGACGTCTACTTGTCGTACTGAGGGAGAGGAACATGTCGAGGAAATCCATTAGGCAGGCGATCAATGAAGCCCTGGCGCTGGAGATGCGGCGGGACGCGCGCGTCGTCGTCATGGGTGAGGATATATCCGGCGGCATGGGGGCTCCAGGCGAGCAGGATGCCTGGGGCGGACCGCTCGGCGTCACGAAAGGGCTGATGCCCGAATTCGGGCGGGAGCGCGTGTTGGACACGCCTATCAGCGAAAGCGCGTTTATCGGCGCTGCGGCCGGGGCGGCGGCGACCGGCCTTCGCCCGGTGGCGGAGCTGATGTTCGTCGACTTCATGGGCGTCTGCTTCGACCAGATATTCAATCAAGCCGCCAAATTCCGCTACATGTTCGGCGGCAAAGCGGTGACGCCGCTGGTCGTGCGCACCATGTACGGCGCGGGGCTGAGCGCCGCCAGCCAGCACAGTCAATGCCTGTACCCGATCTTCACGCACATACCGGGGCTGAAGGTGGTGCTGCCGTCGTCGGCCTATGAGGCGAAGGGACTGCTGATCCAGGCGATCCGGGACGACGATCCGGTGATTTTTTTCGAACACAAGGCGATGTACGACGAAGAAGAGGAGGTGCCGGACGAGGCCTACACGATCCCGTTCGGCGAGGCGAACCTGACACGCGAAGGCGACGACGTGACGATCGTCGCCTTTGGCCGCATGGTGCAATTCGCCAACCAGGCGGCCGACAAGCTGGAGAAGGACGGCATCAGCTGCACCGTCGTCGACCCGCGCACAACGTCGCCGCTCGACGAAGACACGATCATCGAAATGGCGGAGGAGACGGGCCGCGTGGTGATCGTCGACGAGGCGAGCCCGCGGTGCAACATGGCGACGGATGTCTCGGCGCTGATCACGCAAAACGCGTTCGGCGCGTTGAAGGCGCCGATCAAGATGGTGACGCCGCCACATACGCCGGTGCCGTTCGCCGCCGACCTGGAAAGGGCCTACATCCCGAGCCCGGAAAAGATCGAGGCCGCGGTGCGCGAGGTCGCGGCCGCATGAGCGATACCATTCACCCCATCGTCATGCCGAAATGGGGGATGGCGATGACGGAGGGCATGGTCATCGCCTGGCATGTCGAGCCGGGCGGAACCGTCGAAGCCGGGGACGAGATCGCCGATATCGAAACGGCGAAAATCACCAACGTGTTCGAATCCCCCGTCGCCGGAACGTTGCGCCGATTGGTTGCGCCGACGGACGAAATGGTGCCGGTCGGGGCTTTGCTGGCGGTGGTCGCCGACGATGCTGTCGGTGACGCCGACCTCGATGCCTATGTCACGGAATTCCAGGCTAATTTCGTGCCGGAGGACGCGGACGATGGCGGGCCGGAGCCCGAGTATGTCGAGGCCGGCGGGCGCCGGCTGCGCTATCTGAAGATGGGCGGCGGCGGCACGCCGGTGGTCTTCATCCATGGCTTCGGCGGCGATCTCAATAGCTGGATGTTCAATCAGCCGGCGCTGTCCGAGGACCGGGCGACCTATGCGATCGACCTGCCCGGACATGGCGGCTCGACGAAGGATGTGGGCGAGGCCGACGCCGAGGAAATGGCGCGGGCCGTCGTCGATTTCCTCGATGTACTGAACATCGAGAAGGCGCATCTGGCCGGGCATTCCTTTGGCGGCGCGGCGTCCCTGGTGTTGGCGTTGCGCCATCCAGGGCGGGTGGCTTCGGTGACGGCGCTGTGCACGACGGGTCTCGGCGACGACATCAACATGGACTTCATCAACGGCTTCATCGGCGGCAAGCGGCGCAAGGATCTGAAGCCGGTGCTGGAGTTGCTGGTGGCCGACCCGTCCTTGATCAGCAGAGACATGATCAACGACGTGTTGAAATTCAAACGGCTCGACGGCGCCGAGGCGGCGCTGACGGCGATCCGCGACACCGTGTTCGCGGGGGGCCGCCAGACCGGCTCTCTACGCTCCCGTCTCGGCGAACTACGGATGCCGTGCCAGGTGATCTGGGGCCGCGACGACCGGATCATCCCGGCGCACCACGCCGAAGGGCTGCCGAACGGCGTGGCGGTCCACATCCTGGAGGGCGCCGGCCACATGGCGCACATGGAGAAGTCGAACGAGGTGAACAGACTGCTCGAGGCCATGGCGTCGGTCTAGAATTGCGTGAAATAGCGTGGCGCGTTCCCTCGCCGGCGTGCCGGGCCGTTGGATCGCGGTTTTCGGAAGCTTGGCGCTGGTCCGGAAGGCGATGTTCTTGGGTTGTACGGTGGTATCGCCCGTGACTCGCGCCATATTGCGCTTGTTCAAGGCGCCGTCACCATGGGCGATGCGCAGGCTCTCCTCGAAAAGAATGTCCAACCAGTCCCTTCCATTTGATTGATCTGGATTGATACGTCGGATCGGCCTGACCTTTCTTGGCGGAGTCCCACCATGGCGCCGCCATGATCGGACAAGCGGATCAGAGATAGGGCTTCGAGCGGCCGAGCAATCGCTGGACGATATCGGTTGGTAACGCGCGACCCGTGCCCGGCACGAGCAGTATCAAAGAAGAAGCCCGCAAGGGTTAGGCGGCAAGCCGCTCGTGGCGATGACGCGGGACGAGGACCTCGAGCGGTAGCGCGGCACGGCTTCGGACGTTGCTGAGAACGCAATCGAGGAGATAACGCAGAATCTTTCGCGTGGCCCGGCGCTACCAGAGCCCACCGCGAAGGACTAGAGTCTTTCCGTTTCATATTGAAGCATAGCCAGAATTTCTGATGTAGTTTGCGCATTCTTGCGGGGAGAAGCACTCGAGGAGTTTTCCGATGCGCCGCCATGTTGCGTCGATGGTTCTTTCATCGGCTTTGCGCAGCAGGGTTTTGAGCTTGGCAAAGACCTGTTCGATGGGGTTGAGGTCAGGACTGTAGGGCGGCAGGA
>JADFIH010000128.1 GCA_022566715.1 Pseudomonadota bacterium
GTCGTCCCGGCGGCGCTGGCCTGTGCCCAAAGCCTGGGCGCCGACGCCGCGAGTTTCCTCGATGCGGTGGTGCGGGGCTACGACGCGGTGATCCGCATCGGCGCTTCGGTCGGCCTTGGCCATTACAAGTTCTTTCACAACACCTCGACCTGCGGCCCCTTCGGCGCGGCGGCGGCCTGCGGATTTCTGCTCGGCCTCGACGATGCCGGCCTGGTGCACGCCCTCGGCAATGCGGGCACGACGGCGGGCGGCTTCTGGCAGGTGCGTCACGAGGACGCCATGTCGAAGCAGTTGCACAATGCGCGCGCGGCACAGTCCGGCCTGGTCGCGGCACTTCTCGCCTCGCGCGGTTTCACCGGACCCGCGCACATCCTCGAGGGGCCGCACGGCTTCTATGCGGCGGTGTGCCCCGATGCAAAGCCCGAGGTGGTGACGGCCGATCCCGAGGGCCCCTGGCTCATGTACGACACCAGCTTCAAACCCTGGGCCGCCTGCCGCCACGCCCATTCCACGATCGATGCGACCCTTGCCGTGCGCCATCAGGTCGATCCGGACGAGGTCGAGTCCGTAACGGTGCGGACCTACAGCGATGCCGTCGCCTTTTGCGACCGACCCGACCCGGCCACGGTCGCCGATGCGAAATTCAGCCTGCCCCACGTCGTGGCCGTCACCTTGATCGACGGTCCACCGACGCTGGCCTCCTTCGATATGGCGGCGGTCGGCCGCGCGCCCATCGCGGCGTTCCGGCCACGCGTTCATCTGGAAGTCGCCGAGCCCTGGGACTCGGATTATCCCGAACACTACGGCGCCGAGGTCGAATTCAAACTGCGCGATGGCCGCACGATCAAGTCGCAAGCCAAGGACGCGCTCGGCGATCCCGGCAACCCGGTCGGCGACGACACCGTGATCGCCAAGGCGCGCGAGCTGATGGCGGCGGGCGGCGTTCTGCCCGACCGCATCGAGGCCATTGCCGAAAAGACCCGCGCGCTGGCGGCGGGGGGCACCTTGGAAGACCTCACCGCGTTACTGCCATGACGGGACCCTCGGCGAATGCTCCAAGGCCTGTGCGTAAGAAAAAGAACCCCTCCCCCTTGTCCGAGGGGGAGGGTAGGGAGGGGGTGTTTTTCGCCCTCCCGGCGGAGACGGAGGATTTAAGAGGTCGCCTTTCGCAGAGGTCCCCTGGATGGGGAGGGGGCCGACATTGGGTGCGACAAGTGGAACTTGCTACCCCCGTAACTCCTTCACGAAGTCCGCCACGGCGTGGCCGATTTCGTCGGGGGAGTCCTCCTGTATGAAGTGGGCGCCTTTGACCGTGACCTCGCGCTGATTGGCGAAGCTTCGGCAGAAATCGCGCACCTCCCCCTGGACGATGGCGCCTGGGTCGGCGTTGACGAACAGTTTCGGAATTTTGCACGTCGGCAGCCACGCTTGGTAATCCGCCACGATCTCGGTCACGTCGGCGGGCTCCCCGTCGATGGGAATTTGGCGCGGCCAGGTCAGCGTGGGCCGCCGTGATTCGCCCGCCTCGGTGTAGGGGCGGCGGTAGACGTTCATTTCCTCGTCCGTCAACCCGCGCAGGACCGACCCCGGCAGAACGCGTTCCACAAAGATATTGTTTTCGAGGACCATCTTGTCGCCGGCGGGCGAGCGGAACCCTTGAAAGAGGCCCCGGCTCTTCTCCGGCCACACGGACCACGACAGTGTGCGGGTGATCGACTCCATGTAGGCGATCCCTTGCACCGCGCTCTCGTTGCGCCGCGCCCAGTGGAAACCGAGCGCCGAGCCCCAATCGTGAATGACGAAGACGACGTTCTTGGTGACGCCGAGGGTCTCCAGAAGCGCGTCGATATGATCGCGGTGCTGCACGAAGGTGTAGCTATCGGGGCCGCTGTTCGCCAGTTTCGCCGAATCGCCCATGCCGATGAGATCGGGCGCGATGCAGCGTCCAAGCCCTTCGAGATGCGGAATGACGTTGCGCCACAGATAGGACGACGTGGGGTTGCCATGCAGAAAAACGATGGGATCGCCCTCGCCCTCGTCCACATAGGCCATCTCGCTGCCCAGGACCGTCGCCCGCTTTTTTTGGTAGCGTTCTTCCGCGGAGATCATTGTTTCCTCCCTATGGTTTTTGTTACCGATTAATCATCGATATTAAGGTAATTGCCTGTGCTCGGGTAGGAGCCCGCACATCGGGGCACGGCCCCCCGGCTGTTTCCCGATCGCTCCGGTGCGCCGGAAATCGGTGCCGCGCCTCGGCCGTGGGCCATGGGGCGGGCCCTGGGCGTAGGGGTGGCAAACGGGTAGTCCCCGGCCCTTTCCCTTGGCAAAAGGGGCGGCGGCGGCGTATACACGCCCCAAGGGACGGGTGTGATGAAGAGCAAGAGTTGGACCCTCGACACTTGGCGCGGCCTGCCGATCACGCAGCAGCCGGTGTATCCGGATGCCCAGGCGCTGGCCGATGTCGAGGCGAAACTGCGCAACTATCCGCCGCTCGTATTCGCGGGTGAGGCGCGGCGTCTGCGCGTGTGCTTAAAGGACGCGTCGGAGGGCAAGGCCTTCCTGCTGCAAGGCGGCGACTGTGCCGAGAGCTTCGCCGAGTTCCACCCCGACAATATCCGCGACACCTTCCGCGTGCTTTTGCAGATGGCGGTCGTGATGACGTTCGGCGCCGCGGTTCCGGTCGTCAAGTTGGGCCGCATGGCGGGGCAGTTCGCCAAGCCGCGCAGCGAACCCACCGAGACGCGCGACGGCGTCGAATTGCCGAGCTACCGCGGCGATGTGGTCAACGGAATCGAGTTTACCGAGGACGCGCGCACGCCTGACCCCGATCGGCTTATTCAGGCCTATGCGCAGGCGGCCTCCACGCTGAACCTGATCCGCGCCTTCTCCCACGGCGGCTATTCCGCTCTTCAACGGGTGCACGGCTGGAACCTCGGGTTCGTCGACAACAGCCCGGCGGGGGAGCGTTACCGGGAACTCGCCGACCGCATCACCGAGGCGCTCGCCTTCATGGAGGCCTGCGGTCTTACGTCCGAGTCCGTGCACGCCTTGCGCGAGACCGACTTCTATACCTCGCACGAGGCGCTGTTGCTTGGTTACGAACAATCGATGACCCGGATCGATTCGACGACGGGGGAGTGGTACGACACCTCGGCCCACATGCTGTGGATCGGCGACCGGACGCGGCAGCTTGATGGCGCGCACGTCGAATTCATGCGCGGGATTCAGAACCCCCTCGGCCTCAAGGCCGGCCCGACGCTCGGGAGCGACGAGTTGCTTCGCCTGATCGACGTTTTGAACCCGGAGAACGAGGCGGGCCGCCTCACGGTGATTTGCCGCATGGGCGCGGACAAGGTCACGGCCGCGCTGCCGCCGCTGGTGGGTGCGGTCAAGCGCGAAGGCCGCAACGTGCTTTGGTCGTGCGACCCCATGCACGGCAACACGATCAAGGCGTCCACCGGCTACAAGACCCGCCGCGTCGATCACATCCTCACCGAGGTGGAGCGTTTCTTCGAGGTTCACGAGGCCGAGGGCACCCACGCCGGCGGCCTGCATTTCGAGATGACCGGCCAGGATGTGACCGAGTGCCTCGGCGGGGCGCAGGACATCACCGAGCAGAACCTGGCCGACCGCTACCACACGCACTGCGATCCACGGCTCAATGCCTCGCAGAGCCTTGAACTCGCCTTCCTCGTCTCCGATATGCTGAAGGAACGGCGGACCGGCGGCATCACCTCTTCGATCGCCAAAGCCATCTGACCACCAGGACGGGCGAATGTCGGTTACCGCCATGCGGTCGGAAGAAACGATCGCGAGCCAAACGGACCACTACTTCAAGCGGACCAAGGCCCTGGTCGCGCGCTACGGCGACCGGGAGGTGACCTACGCCGTGTTCATGCGCCGGCCGGTCGTGTTCACCCCCAAGCTCATGGTTGAGGGCCTGAATGCCGCGGCGGCGGAGCGCGGCGTCAGCTTCGATATCGATTTGCGCCATGAAGAGGGCGCGTGGGTCGGGGGCGGCGAACCGTTGGTCTACATCAGCGGCTCACTTTACCATTTGGTCGACCTCGAAACCTTGTACTTGCAGCGGCTCGGCGCGCCCTGCGTCGCCGCCTACAACGCCTATTCCATGTGCCGCGATCTGCCGCGGGTGGCTTTTTTGGCCATGGACGCGCGCCACTGCGCCGGGGCGGAGATGGCGGAGATGATGGCCTACGCCGCCAGCGTCGGCTCGAAAGCGGCGCAGCGCGAGGTCGGCGCCATCGGCTTTACCGGCAACGCCACCGACGCCACCGCGCATTATTTCGGCAACGACCGCGGGTTGGGCACAATGCCGCACGCGCTGATCGGTTATGCCGGCTCGACCGTGCGCGCGGCCGAGATGTTCCACGAGACCTTTCCCGACGATCCCTTGACCATTCTGGTCGACTACTTCGGGCGCGAGATTTCGGATTCGCTCGAGGTGTGCCGCCGTTTCCAGGACCTTGCCAAAGGGGGACGGCTGTCGATCCGCATCGACACCCATGGCGGACGTTTCGTCCAGGGCCTGGGTCCGCAGGAATCCTACGCCGTCCTGGAACGCCATGTGCCCGAGGCGGTGCGGCAGTACCGCTCCGAACCGGAGTTGAGGTACTTGGTCGGAACCGGCGTCTCGGCGGCGGCGATCTACCACCTGCGCGAGTCCTTGGATGCGGCTGGGTTCGGGGACGTGCGCATTGTCGCGAGCTCCGGGTTCGGCCCGGTCAAATGCAAGGTGATGGCGAGTGTCGGCGCGCCCATCGATGTGATCGGCACCGGCTCTTTCCTGCCGGAGCGCTGGGACGAGACCTACGCGACGGCGGACGTCGTGACCTACGGCGACAAGCCCTCGGTGAAGGCCGGCCGCGAGTTTCTTTTGCGCCCCAAGGATTAGCCGGGAAAGCCAACTTTGCCGCCGCGCGCGAAGCGCGGCACGACGAGGCCGCGGCAATCCTGATAGCCACAGGCGATGGCGAACTGGCGCGCCCCGATCATGTCGGAATAAGAGTGGGCCGTGCTTGCTGGAACGCGTGTCGGTCAGACAACCGGCAAGGCGTGCGGCAAGACCGAGCCGTTTCCCGATCCCACGCAGCAGCAACACGCCACCGTTGGAAGTCGGCCGGCCACCATCAAAACGGGTACAAATTTGTTTGTTCGCGACGGGTGACAGACCGGGCCGCAGGCACGCGCCGGTCTCCACGCCGGAGTTTGGCGGCGCGGTGTTAGGGGAGTTGGATGGGGGGACCGGGAAGGTCTGGGTGGCCGCCGAACTGGCCGGGCGGCCTAGAGCAGCTTTATCCGTTCAGTGATCGCCCCAAGTTTTCGATGGGCGGTTTCACCTGAACGGATGCTGCCCTAAGGCAGGAGGGGGCCCGAACACGCCGGGCCCCGCTTGTCCGTCCCTCGTCAGTCGAGGATTTTCAAGTTTTCCGCCGAGCTCTTGCCGTCGCGTCCGGGCTGCAATTCGTATTCGACGCGCTGACCGTCGGCGAGGCCGGTTAGCCCCGCGCGCTCAACCGCCGAAATGTGAACGAAGGCATCCTTCGAACCGTCTTCCGGCTCAATAAAACCAAAACCCCGAGCTGCGTTGAAAAACTTCACTGTTCCTGTAGTCATCTGTATCGTCCTTATTAAATGATAGGTAGCTGCCCGCGCACTCAGCGCGGACGTGATTTCAGGTCATCAAAATCCAGGGGTATTGTGGCTAGGTCGGCGTGACGAAGCGGTATACGCCAGTATTCGAATGCTAGCTGATCCGCCCCATATGGCCCTTTATGGCGCGCATTGCAACCGAAATCGAGCCTGAAGCAGGCTGGGCGGCGCCCGGCCCACCGGGAAAGGCCCAGTGGGCGCACGCTAGGCCATCTTAGGATAATTATCCTAGAAGCAGACCGCGGCCGTTCGGTCAGGTCCTCATTTCCTCGGCGGCATCGAGCACCGCCTCGACGATCTTGTGATAACCGGTGCAGCGGCACAGGTTGCCGGCCAGCCAGTAGCGGACTTCGGTCTCGGTGGGGTCCGGGTTACGCTCGAGCAAGGCGCGGGCAGCGATCAAAAGACCCGGCGTGCAGATACCGCATTGCAGCGCCGCGTGCTCGATGAACTTGCGCTGCAACGGATGCAGCACCTCTCCGTCGGCCATGCCTTCGATGGTCTCGATCGTCTTGCCCTGAACCTCGGCGCCGGGGATGAGACAGGCGCACACGAGGCGGCCGTCGAGGGTGACGGAGCAGGCGCCGCAATCGCCCGTGCCGCAGCCTTCCTTGGCGCCGTTGAACTCCAATTCGTCGCGCAGCACGTCGAGAAGGGTTTGCTCCGGGTCGCAAAGGAAATCGACGGCATCCCCGTTGACGGTCGCCGACACATGAATCTTCGCCATTACCGTTCCCCCGCCCTTGCCAGCGCGATTCGGGCTGCACGCTTCGCCAGCACCCCGGTCACTTTGATCCGATAGGTCTTCGTTCCACGCTTGTCGTCGATCGGCCGGCAGGCGGCCCTCACCGCCACGGCCAGGGCCTCCAATGCCGCGTCGTCGACGGGCGTGCCGATCAGCGCGTCGGCCGCCTCGTCCACCAGGAGCACGCGTTCGGCGACGGCGGCGATGGCGACCCGCGCCGTGGTGCAGGACCCTCCGCCGTCCAAGGCCAGGCACACGCTGACGCCCGAGACCGCGATGTCCATTTCAGTGCGCGGCGTAAAACGCAGGTAGGCGTCGCCGGCATGGGGCGGGCGCTTGGGCAGGAAGAACGAGGCGAGGATTTCATCCTTGGCCAGCGATGTTCGACCCGGACCGGTGGCAATGTCCTCCACGGGAACGTCGCGCCGTCCCTTGGCCCCCACGATCGTCGCCACGGCGTTCGCGGCAAACATCGCGGGGACGCTGTCGGCCGACGGAGAGGCATTGCAGAAGTTACCGCCGACGGTGGCGCGGCCTTTTATTTGAATCGATCCGATCAACTTGACCGCGTCGATCACGCCGGGCCAGGTCTTGGCGAACGCGGCGTGCTCCACCAGCTCCATGCCCGTGACCGCCGCGCCAAACCGAAAACCGCCGTTCTCCGCCGAAATGGTCCTGACCTCGGGAATATTGTTGATGCCGACCATAAGGCCGGGCTCGATCGTATCGGTGCGAAGCTGCACCAGAACATCCGTGCCGCCCGCGATGACCCGCGCCGCGCCGCTTTCGCCCGCGAGCAACGCCACCGCCGCATCGAGCGTGTCCGGGAACTCATAACGTAACTCGCCCATACTCCTCCCTCATGTTCTTCGAGGCCCGATATTGGGCGCCATATGGGGCGCCCCGATACTTGGCGCCGCATCATGGCGGATCACCCGCTGGCCTGCCAAGCCCCCATCTTATCCGAGGAGGTGTCCCAGCGTCCCGTGTTCCACCCGCCGTCCGGGTACCGGTTTATTAACCCCCCGCGTGCACCATGACCCCAGTGGACCAACCGGGACCGGGGACCGCCCGCCCGGATGGTTGCGCGGACCAGGTGCTTGCGCGGAGGAGACGATGCTGGGAGTGATTGGCGCGCTAGAGGAGGAGGTGGAGCTCCTGCACGCCGGCATGGAAATTTCCGGCGAAGCCACCCACGCGGAGATCGCCGTCACGCGCGGCACATTTGGCGGCACCGAAATCACCCTCGCTCAGTGCGGGATCGGCAAAGTCAACGCGACCATCTGCACACAGATGATGCTCGATCTTTACCATCCCGATGCATTCGTCTTCAGTGGCGTCGCCGGGGGCCTGCTCCCCAACATGCGGACCGGCGACCTGATCATCGCAAGCCACCTCATCCAATACGACATGGACCTTACCGCCTTTGGCCGCCGTCCCGGCGAACTCCCGGGCAAGGATCGGATGATCGAATGCGATCCATCCCTCGTGCAAAAGGCCGCCGAAGCATTCGACGCGGCCTTTCCAGATGGAGCCGGCGGCCCCAACCTGATGCTCGGGACCGTGGCGTCAGGCGACCGCTTCGTCAAAGATCAGAAAACACTGCGCTGGTTACAGCGCGAGTTCGCCGCCGTGGCGACGGAAATGGAAGGCGCGGCCTTCGCGTACACCTGCCAACTCAGCAAGATTCCGTTCCTTGTCATCCGCGGCCTGTCCGACACGGCCGACGAGAACGCGACCGATGATTTCGACGCCAATCTCAACACGGTGTGCCGGCATTCGTTCCAACTGTTGGAGCAGTTGATCCCCGGCCTGGACAACTGACGGATTGCCTTGAAGCCCCTGTCGGGGCGATTGCCGTGACGCCCCTGTCGGGGCGATTGCCGTGACGCCCCTGTCGGGGCGATTGCCGTGACGCCCCTATCGGGGCGATGGGAGCAGGCGGGGTGGCCAGGGCCCAAAGCCGCTCGCGAAACCCGTTCTCGAAGGTCCGGCCGCCCGCCCGCCAACACGAGCCGCTTCGCCCGAGCGGCGCCGGGGTTCCGCTCCGCCACCCACCAGGTCCGGCGCGTGTGT
>JADFIH010000129.1 GCA_022566715.1 Pseudomonadota bacterium
CGGCAGGGCCTGGAGAACGCCGCCGCGGTGGTCGCGGCCACTGGCGGGTCGACCAACGCCGGCCTGCACCTGCCCGCGATCGCGCACGAGGCGGGCTTGCGCTTCACCCTCGACGACGTGGCCGATGTGTTCGCGCGCACGCCGCTCATCGCCGACCTACAACCGGGTGGCAAGTATCTCGCCAAGGATGTCTTTGAGGTGGGCGGTGTGCCGACGATCCTGAAGGCGCTTCTCGACGGCGGACACCTGCACGGCGGCCAACCGACCGTGACCGGCCAGACCCTGGCCGAAACCCTGGCCGGCGCGCCCGCTCCCGACGGCAAGGTGGTGTATCCCTGTAGCGAGGCGCTCATGCCCACCGGCGGGGTCGTGGTTCTCAAGGGCAACCTGTGCCCCGACGGTGCGCTCCTGAAGGTCGCGGGCCTGCGCAACACCACATTCGAGGGACCGGCGCGCGTGTTCGAAAGCGAGGACGCGTGCATCAAGGTGGTGCGCGCGCAATCCTATAAAGCTGGCGAGGTCATCGTGATCCGCAACGAAGGTCCGCGGGGCGGCCCCGGAATGCGCGAAATGCTCGGCGTCACCGCGCTGATCTACGGCCAGGGCATGGGCGAGAAGGTGGCCCTGCTGACCGACGGGCGTTTCTCGGGCGCGACGCGCGGCCTGTCGATCGGCTATGCCTGCCCCGAGGCGGCCGTGGGCGGACCCATCGCGTTGCTGCGCGACGGCGACCGTATCCGTATCGACGGCGGCGCCGCCACCATCGAGGTCGATCTAACGGACGAAGAATTGGCGCGCCGCCGCGCGGCCTGGACGCCGCCATCCACGCGCGGCCTTGGCGGCGCCTTGGAAAAATACGCGGCGCTCGTGGGCCCGGCCAACCTGGGCGCGGTCACCCACTCGGGTGCGGTGTGCTGGCCGCGGGAAGAGTTGGGGCCGCAGGAAGATTTGACGGAACGGGAGGACGACGCGTGAGCGACAAACCGGTACTGGGCTTCATCGGGATCGGCCTGATGGGCCGGCCCATGAGTCTGCACTTGTGCAAAGCGGGCTATGAGGTCCACGTGTTCAACCGAACCTCCGCCAAGCTCGCGCCCCTGCTCGACGCCGGGGCCACGGCGGCGGAGTCGCCGGCCGCGCTGACGCGCGCGGCGGACATCGTTTTCACCTGCCTTAGCGACACAGCGTCCATGGAGCACGTGGTGTTCGGCCCCGATGGCGTCGCCGAAGGAGCGAAGGAAAATGGCGCGGGGAAGGTGCTGGTCGATCATTCCTCGATCCGGCCCGACGCGACGCGCGATATGGCGGCGCGTCTGCGCGGGGAGACGGGCATGGGCTGGGTCGATGCGCCGGTCTCGGGCGGAGTCGCCGGCGCCGAGGAGGCTTCGCTCGCCATCATGTGCGGCGGCGATGCGGGGGATGTTGAAAGAGTTCGTCCTGTTGTCGGGAACATGTGCGCGCGCCTCACCCATATGGGGCCGCAAGGGGCCGGGCAGGTGACCAAGCTGTGCAATCAGATGGTGGTGGTGTGCACGCTCGCCGTGCTGGCCGAGACGGTCAACCTGGCGCGCAAGGCCGGCATCGATGCGGCGCGCCTGCCCGAGGCCCTGGCCGGGGGCTGGGCCGATTCGAAGCCCCTGCAGATCTTCGTGCCGCGCATGGCGGCGGGCGAGTTCGATCCGCCCTTTGGCCACCTCGCGACCATGCTCAAGGATATCGACACCGCGACGGACCTGGGGCGCAGCCAAGGCGCCGCGCTGCCCATGTCGACGACGGCGGCCGAACTCCTGCGCCTCATGGGCGGCCACGGCTTCCTCGACAAGGAACCGACGGAGCTCGTACGGCTTTACCAGGATTTATTGAGGTAGGAAGGGGAGCACGGGCGCCCCGCCCTAACTCAGCTTGATGTCCTGCTCGATCGTGTGTTGAAGGCCGAGGCCCTCGACGGTGAGGGTGATGCGGGCTTTCAGGGTCTCGTTTCCCTTGAGCTTGCCGCTGTCGAGGCCGGCGCGCACGGCCTTTTCGATCTCGCGCTGCGAGGTCACGCCGACCTGCTTCAGGAACTTGCGGATTTCCATGTTAAGGGCGTCTTCGTTCATGGCCCCTCCTCTCCGAGTCCAAATGCTCTATACGATCCGCACCCGATGGCCAACTTGATTGTGGCCAAACCCGCTTAGGACGCGACGAAGCGTTCCATCCCGGCGCGGATTTCGGGCACCCACGGCTTTGCCCGCATCGGTTCGAGGGACACCTGGGCGATGACGATGCGGGCGCTCATGCGCGGCTCGCCGCCGCAACGCGCCTTGATCGAGAGGTCGGCCGAGGCCCGGCCGAGCTTGGCCAAGGTCAGTTCGAAGGTCAGGACGTCGTTTAGGCGGCTGGCCGCGACGAAATCCGCCTCCAGGTGCACGGTTGGTATGCCCAGCGCCAACTCGCCGTGCAGGCGGTCGAAGGGCACCTTGAGCTCCTTATCGAACCAATCCTCCATCACCGTATGGGTCATGTCGAAGTAGCGCGGCGTGAAGATGATTCCCGCCGGATCGCAGTGCATCCAACGCACGGTGATATCGACCGCGAATGTTTTCATGAGTGTCCGAAGCTTCGTCCGACTCAGTCGGTGAGGCGGGGTTCCCAGCCCTCGATGGACTGGTACTGCGGCGGTAACGGCAGATCATACCCCATGGCGCGGGCGGCGTGGCGGGCATAGTAGGGGTCGTACAAGTGGGCCCGCGCCAACACGCAGATATCGGCCCGGCCACCCGCGAGAATGCCGTTGATGTCGCCGTAGGACTGGATATTGCCCACGGTCATGGTCGGCATCTCGACCTCGAGCCGGATGCGGTCCGAGAACGGCGTCTGGTAGAGCCGCCCGTATTCCGGCTTTTGGTAGGACACCACCTGTCCACTGGAAACATCGACGATATCGCAGCCGCGCGCCTTGAGCACGGCGGCCAGCGCCACGGCGTCGTCGCCGTCGGCCCCGCCGGGCGCCCAGTCGTTGGCGGAGACCCGCACCGATATGGGCTTTTCCTCCGGCCAGGCAGCGCGGATGGCGTCGAACACTTCGAGCGGGAAGCGCATCCGGTTTTCCAAGGCCCCGCCGTAGTCATCATTGCGCACATTGATCAGCGGCGACAGGAACGTCGAAAGCAGATAGCCATGCGCCATATGCAGCTCGAGCATATCGAAGCCGGCCTCCTCGGCCATTTCGGTTGAGCGAACGAAGTCCGCCACCACGGCGGCCATGTCCTCGCGGCTCATTTCCGCAGGCGTCTGGTTGACCTCGGAATAAGGAATCGGCGAGGACCCGATCAAACCCCAGTTGTCCTTTTCAAGCGGCTGGGTATCGCCCTCCCACAACAGGGTGGTCGAACCCTTGCGCCCGGCGTGAGCCAGTTGCAGGGCGATGCGCGCGTCCGTGTAATGATGCACGAAATTCGTGATGCGCCGCCAAGCGCCCACATGCTCCCCCTTGTACATGCCGGCGCAGCCCGGCGTGATGCGGCCCTCGCGGCTCACGTCGGTCATCTCCGCAATGACCAGGCCGGCGCCGCCCACGGCGCGGCTTCCCAGGTGAACGAGGTGCCAGTCGTTCACCGTTCCATCCTCGGCCGAGTACATGCACATGGGCGAAACGGCGATGCGGTTGCCGATCACCATGTCGCGCAGCCGCAGCGGCGTAAAAGCGGGCGGAATGTTCTCGCCGGGGTCAAGGTTGATCCGGCTTTGCTGCGCCGCGCGGCCGGCATACCATTTGTCGATGCGCCGGATGAAGTCCGGATCGCGCAGTCGCAGGTTCTCGTGGTTGATGCGCAGGCTGCGCGTCAGCAGGCTGAAGGTGAACTGCTCGGGATCGAGCTTATCGTAGTAACGCTCGGTCTCCTCGAACCAGATCATGCTGACCTTCGCCGCCCGTTGCAGGCTTTGAACATCGGGCTTGCGCGCGGTCTCGAACGCGGCCAGCGCCTCGGGAATCTCGGCATGCGCGATCACCGCGTCGGCCAGCGCGATGGCGTCCTCCATGGCGAGCTTGGTGCCCGAGCCGACCGAGAAGTGCGCCGTGTGCAAGGCGTCGCCCAGGAGCACGACGTTGCCGTGGGACCAGTGTTCGTTGGTCAGCGCCGGGAAAGAGCGCCAAGTGGAATTATTTGAAATGAGCGGCGCACCCTCGAGTTCGGCGGCCAACAGGTCCTCGCAGAAGGCCACGCTCCGCGCCTCGTCCGCATCCTCCAGGCCGGCGCTGCGCCACGCCGCTTCGGTGCATTCGACGATGATGGTGGCGTTGCCGTTGGCGAACTCGCCCTTGTCGTATTGATAGCAGTGCACCCGCCACAGGCCATGCTCGTTCTTCTTGAAGTAGAAGCTGAAAGCCTCGAACTGTTTGTTGGCGCCCAGCCAGATGAACTTGTTGGGCCGGACCTCGATGTCGGGCTTGAAGTGCTCCTTCAAGCCCTCGCGCACGACGCTGTTGACGCCGTCGCCGGCGATGATCAGGTCGCAATCCGCATACTCGGAAATGCCGCTTACGAGAGTGTCGTATTGAATGCGAATGCCAAGCTGCTCGGCGCGCCCGCCCAGGATTTGCAGCAGCTTTAGCCGCGCCAGACCGGCGAACCCGTGGCCCGTCGACCGCAGCACCTCGCCCTTGAAAAAAACGTCGATGTCGTCCCAGTGCGTGAACTGGCCCGTGATCTCCCGCAACGTATCTTCGTCGGCGTCGCCGAACCCCTCCATGGTCGAATCGGAGAACACCACGCCGAAGCCCCAGGTCACGTCCCTGGGGTTCTGCTCATAGACCGTGATGTCGGCGTCGGGCCGCGCCTTCTTCATCAGGATGGAGAAGTAGAGCGAGGCGGGGCCGCCGCCGATGCAGGCGATCTTCATGGGGTTCCCTCGCGCAGTTTGTAACGCTGGAGCTTGCCGGTCTGTGTCTTGGGAAGGGCGTCGACGAATTCGACCGCCCGCGGGTACTTGTAGGGCGCGATCCGCGCTTTGACGAAATCCTGGATATCCCTGACGAGGCCGGGTCCCGCCTCGGCCGTTTCCTTGAGGACCACATAGGCCTTGACGATCTGGCCGCGACCTTCATCCGGCACGCCAATGACGGCGCACTCCAAAACGGCGGCGTGTCCCAGGACGGCGTTCTCGACCTCGGGTCCGGAGATGTTGTAGCCCGACGAAATGATCATGTCGTCGGCCCGGGCCACGAACCAGAAATAGCCCTCCGTGTCCTCGCGGAAGACGTCGCCCGTCAGGTTCCAGGCGTCGCGCACGTAGGCCTTCTGGCGTTCCTCGTCGTCGAGATAGCGGCAGCCGGTGGGTCCGCGCACGGCGAGCAGGCCTTCGTCTCCGCGTGGCGCGTCGGCGCCGGATGGATCGAGGATTTTGGCCGCATAGCCCGGCACCACCTGACCCGTGCTGCCCGGCCGGATGGCGTCGGCGGACGACGAGATGAAGATGTGCAGCACCTCGGTGGCGCCGATGCCGTCGAGGATGCCAAGCCCGGTCGCGCCGTGCCAAGCCTCCCAGGTGGCTTTGGGAAGATGCTCGCCCGCCGACACGCACAGGCGCAGCGAGGAAATATCGAAACGGTCCACCTTGTCCACCATGGCACGGTAGCCCGTGGGCGCGGTGTAGATGCCGGTACAGCCATAGCGCTCGATGGTCTTCAGCATGGTGTCGGCGGCGAAGCGCTCGACCAGCACCGTGGAGGCGCCAAAGCGCATGGGGAACAGGACGAGCGCGCCGAGCCCGAAGGTAAAGGCCAAGGGGGCCGTGACGCAGAAGATGTCGCTGGGCTCGACCTTCAGGACGCGCCGGGCGTAAGTGTCCGCCGTCGCAAGCAGGTCGCGGTGAAAGTGAACAGTGCCCTTCGGGCTGCCCGTGGTGCCCGAGGTAAAGGCGATGATCGAGATATCGTCCGCCGAGGTTTCGATGTTCGAGAAGTTTCCGTCCTTATGTTCCATGGCCCGCTCGAGCCCCGCGTCCGCACTGGACGAGTCGCCCGCCGCACTGAAATAGGCCAGGTGTTCGAGCGCGCCGGTGTCGCGGCGCGCCGCCTCCAGGTCCTCGGCGATCGTCATATCGCAGAGCGCAATCGCCGTATTCGCCTTGTCGATGATGTACTTGAGCTCGCCCGCCCGCAGCATGGGCATGGTGGCGACGCAGATGCCGCCCGCCTTGAGGACGGCAAACCAGCAGGCCACCAGCATCGGGTTGTTGGGCGCGCGCAGCAGGACGCGGCCGCCGGGTACGAGGCCGAAATCCTCGGCCAGAACCCGCGCGATGCGGTTCGCCTTGTTCAAAAGGTCGGCGTAGCTCCAAACCTGATCGCCGAAGTGCAGGGCCGGCCGATCCGCGTGGCCGCCCTGCATGCGATCGAGCAGTTCCACCGCGGCATTCAGGTGCGCCGGGTATGCGGCGAGCTCGGGCAGCACGGTATAGTCCATGCGCGGCCACAGGGCCGGTGGCGGCAGTCGATCGCGGGCGTAGCCGTCCGCTTGGCCGCTGGCGCCGAAAGCGGTTTGCGACATGGGCGTTTCCCCGCCACCGCTAGGTTGAGCTGGCCCCATTTCCCTGACCGGAAAAATTCTTCATGGTTTCCCTTGCGATGACGAGTTTTTGGATCTCACTGGTTCCCTCATAGATGCGTAGGGCGCGCACCTCGCGGTACAAGGTTTCGACAGCGGAGCCCGCGACCACCCCCTCGCCGCCGTGTAGCTGAACGGCCTGATCGACCACCTCTTGCGCGGCTTCGGTGGCGAAAAGCTTGGCCTGAGAAGATTCGAGTGACGTGCGCCCGCCCAGCACGTCCCGGGTCCAGGCGGCGCGGTAAACGAGCAGCGCCGACGTGTCCACCGCCACCGCCATGTCAGCGATCTTCGCCTTGGTCATCTGATAGTCGGCGAGCGGCTGGCCGCCGATTTGGCGCGTGGACACGCGCGCCAAGGTCTCGTCGAGAGCACGCCTGGCAAATCCCAAGGCGGCGGCGCCCACGGTGGGCCGGGCCATGTCGAGGGTCGTCATGGCGATTCTGAAGCCATCGCCCTCCGAACCCAGCAGACGATCCGCAGCCACGCGGCAGCCCTCGAAGCGCAGGCGCGCGAGCGGGTGGGGCGCCACCACGTCGATCCGTTCGGCGACACTTAGGCCCGTCGCGTCTGCGTCGACGACCAGGGCGGAGAGGCCCCGCGGCCCCGGATCGCCCGTGCGTACGAACACGACGTACTGGGTGGCGATCCCGCCGTTGGAAACCCAGGTCTTTTCGCCATCGATGATGTAGTCGCCGCCGTCGCGCCGGGCCGTCGTGATGAGCTCCCCGGGGTTGGAGCCCGCACCCGGTTCCGACAGGGCAAAAGCGCCGATGCGTTCGCCCGAGACAAAGCCGGGCAGAATTTCCTTTTTCAGGGCGCCGGAACCGAAAAGCGCAATCGGGGCGCCGCCAAGTAACTGCATGGCGAAGGCGAATTCGGCGAGGCCCGAGGCGCGCGCCAGGGTCTCGCGTATCAGGCACAGGCTGCGCACATCGTAGTCTTCGTTCTTGCCACCCCAGGGTGCGGGCACGCAATGGCCGAGCCATCCGCCGCCGGCCAAGGCTTTGACAAACCCCAGCGCCGCGCGGTCGACCTCGTCCCGGCCGTGTCCTTCGGCCGCGTGTGGTGCGATCTCCCGCGCCGTCCACGACTCGATGCGCTCCGCCAGATCGCGGTGCGAGTCCTCGAAGAAGGGCCAGCGAAGAAAGCTGCGGTCGGGCATCAGGTCCCCAGGAACTCCGGTTTCTCCTTACGCACGAAGGCGTCGTAGGCGCGCTTGAAATCGCCGGTCTGCATGCAGATGGCCTGGGCCTGGGCCTCGTGCTCGATGGCCTCGCCCAGCGGCATCGACCATTCCTGATCGAGCATGCGTTTGGTCATGGCGTGGGCGAAGTGCGGACCGGTGGCGATCGAGCGCGCGGTTTCCGCGGCCTTCCCGGACAAGTCATCCGGCTCCACGAGCGCGTTGAAGAAACCCCAGGCCTCGCCTTCCTCGGCGCTCATCATGCGGCCGCTATAGAACAGCTCGGCGGCGCGGCCATGACCGATCACCCGCGGCAGCAGGGCGCAAGCCCCCATGTCGCACCCGGCCAGACCCACGCGGGCGAACAGAAAGCCCACCCTGGCCTTGGCGGTGCCGTAACGCAGATCGCTGGCGAGCGCGATGCAGGCCCCGGCGCCCGCGCAGATGCCGTCGACGGCGGCCACAATGATTTGCGGGCAGGCGCGCATGGCCTTGACCAGATCGCCGGTCATGCGGGTGAAGGCGAGCAATTCCGGCATGTTCATCTTGGTCAGCGGGCCGATGATCTCGTGCACGTCGCCACCGGACGAGAAATTCCCGCCCGCGCCGGTGATGACGACGGCGCGCACATCGTCGGCGTGGGCCAGGTGCACGAAGGTGTCGCGCAACTCGGCATAACTCTC
>JADFIH010000130.1 GCA_022566715.1 Pseudomonadota bacterium
TCACGCCGAGAGTCGATGCGCAGATCCAGGTCAGTCATCATCGTTCACCAACCCTGCAGCAAAACGACGCGCAGGACTTCGATCAACCCAAAGATACATGCGCTAAGAACCGCGACCTTGGTAACCATGGGCTCGAGTGATGCGACGGCGGCTCCCTTGCCGCCAATGCTGTCCCGGCCTGTCCCCTTCTTGCTCATATCGCATACCACCAAACTAAAAAGTGTCTCAAAACGTGACAAAAGGCCCAGAACTCGTGGGCTCGCAGGTGAGTCACTCAATGTCCGTGCCAGGGGGTCCGCGCCAAGCGCCGGCACGCAGTCGTGAAGACCGACCCGTTGTGCCCGGGGGGGCCGCCTGCCATGTTTGATCAAAGGTTTCTGAACTGCACCCGGAGGGAGACCCCATGACCGACGTCCAGGAAGCCCCGCAAAAAGTGACGCACTACCCGATTCTCCGGCCGGATTCGGGTTCCGGCCATCAGGTGGTTCTCGAGGCCAGCCCGCGGCGAGTGCGGGTCGAGTTCAACGGCGAAACGATCGCGGATTCGCGCCGGGCGCTGTTGATGCACGAGAGCAATCACATCCCGCTTTATTACTTCCCCATGGAAGACGTCCGCATGGACCTTCTGGTGAAGACCGATCATTCGACCCATTGCCCCTACAAGGGGGATGCGTCCTATTGGAGCGTGAAGGTCGGCGACCGCGTGGCGGAAAACGCGGTGTGGGGCTACGAGAACCCGGTCGACGGCGTGCCGGACCTCAAGGGCCTGGTCGCCTTTTATTGGAACAAGGTGGATCACTGGTACGAAGAGGATCAAGAGCTCTTCATTCACGCGCGTGACCCTTACAAGCGCGTCGACGCCATGCCGTCCACCAGCCGCGTGCAGGTGAAGCTGGGCGGCGAGACCGTCGCCGACACGGCGCGCGCCCACTTCTTGTTCGAGACCGGCTTGCCGACGCGCTACTACATCCCGAAGGAAGACGTGCGCATGGACCTGCTGACGCCGAGCGAACTTAAAACCGGTTGCCCCTACAAGGGGACCGCGCGGTATTACTCGGTGACGGCGGGCGGGAAGACCTTCGAGAACATCGTCTGGTACTACCCCGACCCCATTCCCGAACTCCCCAAGGTGAAGGACCTGTTGTGCTTCTACAATGAAAAGGTCGACGCCATCTTCGTCGACGGCGAAGAGGCGCCGAAACAAAAGAGCCCCTGGTCCGACGACTAGAGTCGTTCTGACTTAGTCGGAACCACTTTAGCTTTTTAACGCTCACGGCTGCGGACCGGCCCATCTCGGATGAATTAAGGATGTCCGCGCCTGCGCGGGCACGCCGGATAGCTGGCGGGCCGCCTCGCGCCCTTGAGCGATTCCAGCAGCCTTGAGCGATTCCTGACGAACTGGAAATGCTCGAACGAGCCAATGTGGCGATCTTTCGTTGGAGGCCAGACCGGGGACGCCCTTGCGCGCGCCCGGACTTCGCCCTTTACTCCGACCAATAGATACCTGAGACGCGGAGGAGGGAACCCATGACGACGCACCTTGACTTGCCCGAACTTCTGGCCCGGCCGGGGATTACCGTCGTGCCCGGCGGCGGCACGGCGCTGGAATTGCGTATGATCGAGCGCGCCGGTTTCGATGCGGGCTACGTCAGCGGTTACGCGACCGCGGCGGCGATCTATGGCGTCCCCGACGTGGGCCTGATCGCCTACAACGAGGTCGAGGCGAACGTCCGCGCCATCCGCTCGGTCACGGCGATCCCGTTGATCGTCGATTGCGATACGGGCTACGGCGATGTGGCCAACGTCATGCGCACGGTCCGCGGGCTGGAACAGGCGGGCGCCGCGGCCCTCCAGTTCGAGGACCAGCAGTGGCCCAAAAAGTGCGGCCACATGGAGGGCAAGAAGATCGAGCCCGAAGCCATCGCCGCCGACCGCATCCGCGCCGCCGTGGCGGCGCGCCGCGATCCCAACCTGCAAATCATCGCCCGCACCGACGCGCGGGCGCCCTTGGGCCTGGATGCCGCCCTCGACCGGCTGCGTCTTTACAAGGAGGCGGGCGCCGACGTGCTTTTTATGGACGCTATTGAGTCCCCGACCGAGATGGAGCGCATGGCGAAGGAGCTGCCGGGACCGCTCATGGTCAACATGTCGGAATCGGGCAAAACGCCGCTCATGCCCGCCCAGGACCTGGAGCAGTTGGGCTACAAGATCGTCATCTTCCCTTCGAGCATGATCCGCGTGATGATCCGCCAGCTCGGTGATTTCCTGGCGGAGCTCAAAACGGCCGGCACCTCCAAGAGTTGGCTCGGCCGCATGGCGACCCTGGACCAGACCAATGCGGTCTTGGGCCTGCCCGAGCTCAACGAATTCGGAGAGCGCATCCGCGCCGCTTGAGCCAAGCTAGTGAACCAGCCCCGTGGGTCCGCCCGGCCTGACGGTCTGGGGCCTGACGGTCTCGGGCCAGACGGCCTGAGCCACGGGCGACGCATGATGGTGGACCATCTTCCAGCCCATCGCCTCGCGCGTGAAAATGTTGGTGGCCGCCAGCATGTTCGTCTCCAGGGACTCAACGCAGGTGACCCAGGCGAGAACGCCGTGCAGGTAGAGCTGCGGATCGCGGCATTCGATGGCCGTACTTTCCCCGGTCAGTATCATGCGCCAGCTTTCCATAACGCGGGCGCGATCCGACAGCGGATTCCAACCCGGATGAATGCAGCCGACCGGGGCGGTCGCCGACCACAGGGCCTCCATGGAAGCAAAATCGCCGGCGGCAAAGGCCCGGTAGAATGCCTCGTTGGCCCGAAGAACGGCCTCGGTGTCGCTCATGGGGCGCCCTGCCGGCGTGGGCCTCGATGCCTGCGGTTCAGCCCGGCAATTCGACTTGGGCTCCAACCGCCGGGACGTGGAGCCTGGTCAACGCGCCTTCGAATCACCGCCGAATCAAACGCCAAAATAGTTGCACGTTTGCAACAAAGTCGAATTTCGCACCCTCAAGCAAAAGCCGCCGCCACTATTTGCCTCGACGCAAGTAGCGGAGTTCCCCAACTTTGGCCGCGCCTACGATGTGTTATCCCCAACCTACGTAGGGGAGCAACATATTGATATCATGTTGACAACAAGAAAACGAAATGCCTACGATCACTTGCTGCACGGTAGTAGCTGGAAGAGAACTTGCTCCGCGCGACGGATCGCCGATGAGTAGGCACCCTCGTGGTGGTGTACCGAGAAACGGAAAAGGGGGAATACATGCCTGATTGGTTTGACAGGGCGAAAGGATTGGTGAACCGGATCACGGAGATCGGACTTGCGGTCATCGCCCTGGGCCTGGTGTTCGAAATCTTGTTCGGCCGGTCCGTCCCCTTTATCGGGGGCCAAATTACCGACAATCTGACGACTCTGATCCAGTCGCTGGGCGACAATGGTTTGGTCGGATTGATCGCGTTGGCGATTATCTTGTGGCTTTTCCAGAAACGGAGCCCTGGCTAGAGATACACGCCAAAGCTGGAATCTTCATAAACCCGGGCGCTGGAGCGGTTCAAGTTTGGTCGAAGCCGCTCTAGGGTCCAGGTTTTTGCGCTGTGTTGGGCGGAAGGCCCGCGATTCGGTCACGCTAGTCACCCACCTTTCACCGTGACGATCACCCTCGAGATCTTCTCCGACTACGTCTGCCCCTATTGCTTCCTGGCGGAGCAACCGCTTCTTGACGCCCTGAGCGCCGCCGGCGAAGACCTGGATGTCCGCTGGATGCCCTTCGAGCTTCGCCCCCACCCCACGCCGACGCTGGAACCCGAAGGCGACTACCTGCGAAACTCGTGGGCGCGGTCGGTCTTCCCCATGGCCGAGGCCATGGGCGTGCCCATCGTGCTGCCCAAGGTGTCGCCCCAGCCCTATACGCGGCTCGCCTTCGAAGGGCACCTGTTCGCGGCCGCCGCGGGGAAGAGCGCCGAGTATACCCACCGTATGTTCACCGCCTTTTTCCAGGACGAAGTCGACATCGGCGACGCCAAGGTGCTGACCGGGTTGGCGTCGGAATTGGGCCTCGATGCGGACGCGTTTGCGCGCGCCCTCGATCGGGGAGACCACGCGGCGGAGCACGCGAGGCTCCTGCGTTACGGCACCCAGGAACGGGGGATCCGGGCGGTCCCGACCTTCATGATCGGCGGCATCAGGCAAGAAGGCGTCGTGCCGGCGGAAACCCTGGCCGCGGCCATCCGGCATGCCGCCGCCGGCAATCCCGGCTAGGAGCGACAACCGGCCAGGCCGCAACCCGCCACTCGTGTGTCGTACCGCCGTCAAGCGTCCACTATGCGGTCAGGCCAACCATCCGGGCTTGTACCAAACGGCGTTTCGATCAAGGATGCCGAAACAGTGCAGGCGTAATACAGGGAGGAACGGGGCCCAGGGTCGTTTGCGGCTCCTATTCGTTTGAGGGTAAATGCAAGTGCGATTCGAAGTTTTACGAGGGGAGTGAAATAATGCGAAATACGAAATCCGTGAACCGGCTGTGGCGCACCAGGATTGGCGTTACGGCGCGGTACGCCTTGGGGGCCGTCGCCGCCGCGGCGCTTATGGCGCCGGCCGCGGGCCTGATCACGACATCGGCGTCCGCCGACACCGTGCGCGTGGGCTTGCGCGACCTGCCGCCCGGACTTGGCAATCCCTATACCGGCCGCGGCCAACCGTCGGTTTACGTTTGGCACGCGATTTTTGAGGAATTGACGCTGGTCACGCCGACCGGAGATACCAAGCCCAAGCTGGCCGAAAGCTGGAAAAACATCGACAAAACGACGTGGCAATTCAAGCTGCGCCCAGGCATCAAATTCTCCAACGGCGAGCTATTCAATGCAGCGGCCGCCAAGGCGACATATGACTGGCTTTTGACGGATATCGGCAAAGCCACGATCATGGGCAAGGACGCCGTCAAGATCATTGCCAGCACCCGCATAATTGACGACCTGACCATCGAAATCAAAACGGTGGCGCCCAACCCGATTACCGCGAAGCAGCTGTCGTTTTTCTCGATCGTCGCGCCGAAGGCGTGGCGGGACATGGGTATTGAGGAGTTCTCCAAGCATCCGGAAGGGACTGGCCCCTATAAGATTCTGGAGTTCAAACCCGGCAGCGCCGTGGCCGTTGCGAATCCCGGTTCGTGGATACCGCGCGCGGACGTCGACCGGATTCAATACACCGTTCTTCCGGAGCCCGGAGCCCGGACGGCGGCCATCATTTCCGACCAGGTCGATATCGATGTTCTGACCGGACAGGATTCATTCCCGCAACTTGAATCCGCGGGAGTCAGAATCTTCAAGTACCCCGCGGGCCGTACACTCGGCCTGACCATCGTTTCGACCAAGGGTGGCCCGATGGCGGACGTGCGCGTGCGCCAAGCCGCGAACTATGCCGTCAATAAGCAAGCCATTGTCGACGCGGTCTATGGCGGCGATGGCCAACCGGCGAGCCAGTCGGCGACGTCGAATTCCTTTGGCTTCAATCCCGATGTAAAGCCCTATCCCTACGATCCGGATAAGGCACGGGCGCTACTCGCCGAGGCCGGGTTCGCGAATGGCAGCGTCGATATGGAAGTCCATGCCATCACGACCAGCACCGAACGCGCGCTGGTCTATCAGGCTGCCGTGCAAGACATGAATAAGGTCGGTTTCAAGGCGGTGCTGATCTCCCAGACCTTCCCGGAATGGCTGAAGCATTGGCTGGCCGGCAGCTGGCCCTATGAAGCGTTCGGCTTCGGCACGGATCTTACGGGCGTGCTGGACGCGGGACGGGCATTTAATGCGTTCGTGTCGTGCAAGAAGGACCCGCCCTTCTACTGCAACGAGGCCGAGATGGAGCTGGTGAATGCGCAAGCCGTCGAGTTCGACGTCGAGAAACGTCGTAAAATTCTTCAGGCGCTCCTGAAGATGAATTCGGAGAATGCGGCAATCATCTTCCTGACCCAGGGCTTCGAGGCCATGGCGTATCAGCCGCGGATCACCAACTTCGAGGCGGTGAACCAACGGCTCAACTACGCCCAGATGAAGATCAAGAAGTAGCCGATTCCGGGCGAACCGGAACAACCTGGTCCGCGCTGACGGGTGACCCCGCCGGCGCGGACTTTTCTTTTGCGGTCAGGCGTCTCGCGGGGCCGATTGCCTTGCCCGGCGGGCCGCCGTAAAACTATGTGACGTCCGATCCTTCGTGCCCGCGCCGCCATGACCCAGTCCATTTTTCAGATCGACGCCTTCACCGACACCGTGTTCAAGGGGAATCCGGCGGCCGTCTGCCTACTGGACAAAGGTGCGGGCGACGATTGGATGCAAAATGTCGCGCGCGAAATGAACCTCGCGGAAACCGCCTTCCTGGAGCGCCGCGAGGACGGTTTCGGCCTACGTTGGTTCACGCCCGCCGCCGAGGTGGACCTGTGCGGCCATGCGACCCTGGCCAGCGCACACTTCCTGTGGGAGCAATCGCACCTGCCGGGCGATCAAACGGCGCGCTTCCATACCCGCAGCGGCCTGTTGACGGCGGAACGCGACGGCGCGTGGATCGTGCTCGACTTCCCGGCGCTGACCGCCAGCGCCGCCGAGACCCCCGATTTCCTGGCGGACGCCTTGGGCGCCGAGCCCGTGGCCTGCTGCACCAGCGAGTACGACTTTCTGGTGGAGTTGGCCGACGAAACGGCGGTGCGCACGTTGGCGCCCGACCATGCCGCCCTCAAGGCGATCGATGCGCGCGGGATCATCGTCACCGCCCAGGGCGATGGCGAGTTCGATTTCGTTTCACGCTTCTTCGCGCCGCGCCACCGCATTGACGAGGACCCGGTCACCGGCTCCGCGCACTGCGTGCTGGGCCCCTATTGGGGGGCGCGCCTGGGCAAGGACGCCATGACCGCCTACCAGGCCTCGGAGCGCGGCGGCGTGGTCCGCGTCACGTGTGCGGGCGAGCGCGTGCGCCTCGCCGGTCAGGCGGTGACGGTCATGGAAGGCACGCTGTTGTAATGACCGAGCCCTATCCCCGTGACCTGGTGGGATACGGCGGCAATCCGCCGGACCCGCAATGGCCGGGCGGCGCCCGCCTCGCACTCAGCTTCGTGCTCAATTACGAAGAGGGCGGCGAACGCAACATCCTCGACGGCGACCCCGAGTCCGAGACCTTTCTTACCGAAATCCTGGGCCAGCCCGCGCTGCAAGGCGAGCGCAACCTGTTCGTCGAGGACATCTTCGAATACGGCAGCCGGGCCGGTTTCTGGCGCGTCCTTCGGTTGTTCCGCGAGCACCAAATCCACTTCACGTCCTGGGCCGTGGGCATTGCGCTCGCCCGCAACCCCGACGCCGCGCGCGCCATGGCGGCGGACGGCCATGAGGTGGCGAGCCACGGCTGGCGCTGGATCGACTACCGGGGCATGGCGGAGGACGAGGAGCGCGAGCACATTCGCCGCACCGTGGAGACCATCGAAAAACTCATCGGCACGCGACCCTATGGCTGGTACACGGGGCGTTACAGCGAGAACACCCTGCGGCTGGTCGCCGAGGAAGGCGGCATTCTCTATTCGTCGGATACCTACAACGACGACCTGCCCTATTGGCGCCTGGTGGAGGACAAACCGTTCCTGATGATTCCCTACTCGCTCGACGCCAACGACATGAAGTTCTCGACGACGCCGGGCTGGATGTCGGGCGATGATTTCTTCACCTACCTCAAGGCCACCTTCGACCAGCTGCGCCGGGAAGGCGAAACCGAACCCAAGATGATGTCGGTGGGCCTGCATTGCCGGATGGCGGGGCGCCCGGGCCGGGCCGCCGCCTTGGCGCGCTTCCTCGACTACGTCAAGGAATTCGACGATGTGTGGATCGCCAAGCGCATCGACATCGCCCGCCACTGGATGGAGCACCACCCCTATCGGGCGGAGGGTTAGCTCCTTAAGCCCCGACCGCAAAGACATCGCCCTGTGATTCGCCGCGCCCACCAGAATGCCGTCGGGCGCGACCTTGAGGACAGCCTGCCGCCGGTAGGGGGCGAATCCGGCCGGGTAGAGAGTGAATCCAAGGGCGTGCGTGCTGCAACGGGCCACCGCCAAGGGGTGCGTGGGGCCGGTCGAGCGATGCCGATAATGGTCAACCGTGATCGAGCAGAGCGGCTTTGCTGAATCGACGCCGCGGGGACAGCGGGATGGCATCGCTGGCGACAGACGCCCATCGAGACCGGGAGTGTACGGAGTGACGAGGAAGGGCCTGCGCGAACGTGGCTCGGTCGGATAGCATTCCGGCATCGCCACACCTGCGTGTGTGGCCGGCTCGGCTGTCGAAAACCAAGGGCTGGCGCACGAACTGC
>JADFIH010000131.1 GCA_022566715.1 Pseudomonadota bacterium
CCATGTGGCGGCGCGCATGTCCGGGGCCGCATGCATGGGGTCCGTTATACCGGGAGTCGAAATGATTGCGTCGTTTTTAATTCCGCGGCCGGCGGCGGCGCGCCGCCGCGCACGGTCACGGCGCGCCCTGGCGCCGGCTCAGCGGATAGTCGCCCACCGGGCCGGCGAAAGGCTGTGCCAGCATCCGGTCGAGCCACAGGTCGCGCGGGGTGCGGAACTGCTCGATGCCGATGGTCATGCCCTGGTGCCCGGCCGCGGGCCGGGCGCGGTAGGTTCCCAGCAACCGGTCCCACCAGGGCAGGTTGAACCCGAAGTTGCTGTTGGTTTCGCGCGGTACGACCGAGTGATGCACCCGGTGCATGTCCGGGGTGACGACGAACCACCGCAGAACCCGGTCCAGCCTTCCGGCGATGCGGACGTTGCCGTGGTTGAACATCGAGGTGGCGTTGAGAAGCACCTCGAAGATCAGCACGGCGAGGGGCGGCGCGCCGAGGGCGGCGACGACCGCCAGCTTGATCCCCATGGAGAGCAGGATCTCGATCGGGTGGAACCGGGCCCCGGTGGTGACGTCGACATCCAGATCGGCGTGGTGCATCCGGTGCAGCCGCCACAGGGCGGGGACGGCGTGGAACATGACATGCTGCAGATAGATCGCCAGGTCGAGCACCACGACGGCGAGGGGAACGGCCACCCATGGGGACACGGCAAGGGCGTTCAGCAGGCCCCAGCCCTGCCGTTCCCCGGCCAGCGCCAGGCCGACGGCGGCCGCCGGGAAGACCATGCGCAGGAGAACCGTGTTGAGGGCGACGATAGCCAGGTTGTTCGGCCAGCGCAGCCGCCGGGACACCGTCCGCGGCCGCCGCGGAGCGACGCTTTCCCACACCGCCACGAGGGCGAATATGGCGACGAAGAACCCGAGCCGGATGGCGGGCTCGTTGGAGAAGATGGTGTCCATCATGGTATTCCGGGGCTCGGGCTGCGGCGGGCGGCCCTTGACATGCGGCCCACGGTCAAGCCATCATTCCAATACTCTATGGAATGATGTAATAGCGGTTTGCGCGCCATGTCAAGCGAAGGCCCGAAGCACGCGCTGTTCTTCCACTTCGCGGCCGTGGCCAAGGCCCTGGGTCATCCGCACCGCCTGGAAATCCTCGAGCTGCTCGGCCAGGGGGAGCGCGGCGTGGACTCCGTGGCCCGGCTGGCCGGTCTCTCGGTGGGCAACGCGTCGCAGCACCTTCAGCGGTTGTGCCGCGCCGGACTCCTGGACGTCCGCAGGGACGGCAAGCATGTTCTGTACCGGCTCGCCGACGAAGCCGTGGTCGACGTTCTCTCGGCGCTGCGGCGGATCGCCGAGGGGAACGTGGCCGAGGTCCAGAAGCTTTTGGACGGGTACTTCCGCGAGCTGGACAGCCTCGAGCCGGTGTCGCACGACGAACTGGTCAAGCGCATGCGGAGCCGATCGGTGACCCTGCTCGACGTGCGTCCCGCGGAAGAGTTCGCCGCCGGGCACCTGCCGGGCGCGGTCAATATTCCCCTGCGCGAGCTTGAGAAGCGTCTTCAGGAATTGTCGCCGCGCCGGGACATCGTCGCCTATTGCCGCGGCCCCTATTGCGTCCTTTCCTTCGAGGCGGTGGCGGCGCTTCGAGGCCGCGGGTTCGCGGCGCGCCGGCTGGTCGACGGCTATCCCGAATGGAAGGCCGCCGGCCGGCCTGTGGAAACGGTGCCGGCCGCCTGACGGCCCGCCATGCCCGGCCCGCACGGGGCAAAGGGCGGGTCACGCAGGCACATCGACATCATGGCCGCGACGCGGCCTTGAAACCGATTGCGGCCCAATGTATGTACCCGCCGATGGGGGGATGCACGAATGACAGAGAACGCCGCCCTCGCCGAACACCCCGGTAGCGACCCATCACCGAAGACGGCGCGGTTTCGCCGCCTTCTCCCGGCCCCGGAGCTTGCCTTCGTCATGGAGGCCGATAACGGGCCGTCTGCCCGTATCGTCGGGGACGCCGGTTTCCAGGGTATCCGGGCGTCCGCGCCGGCCGAGGCGATGGAGCGGGAGGGCAGCCTCGGCAAGGGCGACGTGCCGTGCCTGCTCAACCGCCTGGTTGCCGCCGGCCATCCGGTCCGCGGGCGCTACATCACCGGCCGGTGGCTCGATATCGACGACGCGCCGGACCTGGCCCGGGCAAGAAACCTGCCGTGATCCGGGCCGACGACTTTCTCGATGCGGCCGCCGCCGCCGGATTCGATTTCTATACCGGCGTCCCGTGCTCGTTTCTGACACCGGTCATCAACCGGGTGATCAGCCGTCCGGACCTGACGTATGTGGGTGCCGCCAGCGAGGGCGAAGCCACGGCCATCGCGGCCGGCGCCTGGCTGGCAGGGCGGCGGACGGTGATGATGTGCCAGAATTCCGGTCTTGGAAACGCGGTCAATCCCCTTACCTCGCTGAACCGGCCTTTTCGCATTCCCACCCTGATCATCGTTACCTGGCGCGGCCAGCCGGGCCTGAAGGACGAACCCCAGCACGCCATGATGGGCCGCATCACCGGTACGCTCCTGGACGATATCGGCGTCCCCCATGCGCCCTTTCCCAAGGCCCCCTCCGGCGTGCGCCCGGCGCTCGGCGCGGCGCGGGCCGCCATGGACGAAACCGGTCTGCCCTACGCCTTGATCATGGAAAAGGGGTCGGTCGCGTCCGCGGAGCTGGAACAGGCGCCGGCGGCGGCACCCCGCGGCGGCCGGCTGGAGGACCTGACCACGGGCGGCGAGCGCCCGACCCGCTTTGCCGCCCTCGGGCGCGTGCTGGAGTCGGCGCCCGAGTCCGCCGCGCTCATCGCGACGACCGGAAAATGCGGGCGCGAGCTTTTCACCTTGGCGGACCGCGGGCAGCATCTGTACCAGGTGGGTTCCATGGGGTGCGCCAGCGCAATGGGGCTGGGCGTGGCCCTTAACGTCTCGCGTCCGGTGATCGTGCTCGACGGCGACGGGGCGGCGCTGATGAAGATGGGGAACCTTGCGACGATAGGCATGCAGGCTCCGGCGAACCTCGTGCATGTCCTGCTCGACAACGGCGTGCACGATTCGACCGGGGGGCAGGCGACCGTTTCCCCGGGCGTCGATTTCGCCCGGGTCGCGCTCGCCTGTGGCTATGGGACCGGGGTGTCGGCCGACGACCTTGGCGGATTCGGCAGGGCGCTCGCCGGGGCGTTCGGCTCCGCCGGTCCGCACATGATCCATCTGCGGATCCAGCCGGGCAGCCTCGACCAACTCGGTCGTCCGACCGTGCCGCCGGACCAGGTGGCGCGCCGCTTCAAGGCGTTTCTGGCGTCGAGCGCGCCCTAGTGGCCTTTATCAGCTAAATGGCGCCCATACGACGGCGTTGCGAGGTTTCCGGCTAGGGGCGCGGCATCGAGGCCGCGGCGATCCGGCACAACCCTCGACACCTGCATACCGCGAGACGGGTCACTTCGTCGTCAGACGGACAGGGGGTCTAGGAACGCGAGTAATCAGGGTTGCGGCGGAAGTATTCGCGTGTCGGGAATATGCGTTTGAGATAGGCATAGCCGCGGCTGGACGCTTTGAACCGAGGCGAGGGCAGGCCGACAGACAATTCATCGAGCCTGTCGGCGCGTTCCAGGGTCTCCGGATGGGTCGAGAACAGCGATGTCGACCCCTCGGCGTCGGGTGGGATCAACTGGAGAAGGGTCAGGTAGAATCCGGAGGCCTGTTTCGGGTCGTAGCCCGCGAGTTCGAAGACACGGAGAAGGTGGGCGTCGGCCTCCAATTCGGCGCTGCGGGAGTAGCCGGAGGTCACCAGCTTGAAGATCCCCGACGACAGCGCGTCCAACACCATGTCGGTCATGAAGGTTTCGGCGCCGGACTCCACCTGGCTGCGAATCACCTGGGCGCCCGCTTCGGTGAGGAAACTGGTGAACTTACCCGAGCGCATTTCCTCCAGCGCGTGGCTTTTTTCCACATGGCCGATTTCGTGGGCGATGACGGCCGCCAGCTCGTGGTCGGATGCGGTGTAATGGATGAGCCCCTTGTTGACCGCGAGCTTGCCGCCTGGAAGCGCCCAGGCGTTGACGGTGTTGTCGTCGAGCACGACGATTTCCCAAGGGAGGTTGGGCCTGGCGGTCGTCCGGATCAGCGGGTCGGCGAAAAGCCGCATGGCCGATTGCACCTTGGAATTCTTGTAGGCGCCGCCGAAGTCGGCGATCATTTGGGGGTAAAGGGCGACGCCGATCTTGATCTCGTCTTCCTCGCCCAAGGAAATGCCTTCAAACAGTGACTTCGCCGCCGAGAAAATCCCGCCAAGATCGAACCCGCCCACATTGAAATCGAACTGCGCCTGGGCGCCGGACGTCACGGCCACGCTGGCCGCCGTGCCCGCCACGCCGGCAAGCACGCGCCGCCTGGGCCAATGTCGCGTCTTAAAGCCACCTGGGCTTTTCATCGTCATCGTTCCTCATGTTACTTGCTGGACATGGCGAAGATCCGGTCCCACGGCACCGGCGGGGGCGAGGAAATGTAATACTCACACCGGTCCATGTACATCTTGGCGGCGGGATCATCCCCCGCCATCGCCTGGAAAGCGTCGCGTGCAGCGGTAAAACGCCGCCGATAGTAGAGGCCGAGCGCGCGGTGGAAATCACCAGCCAATGCCATGTCGTTCTCCGACGCTTCGCCCTGCCGCCCGATCACTTCGAACACCTTTACCGGCATGGTCTTGCCTTTGACGATGAGGCGATCGAGCCGGCGCAGGACGTGGCTCTTCCTTAAGCCCCTGGCAGTCGTCTCGCCGATCATGATGCTCGTGCCGAAAACCTTGTTGGCGCCTTCGAGGCGGGCCGCGAGGTTCACGATGTCCCCGGTGATCGTATAGTTAAGACGGGTCTGCGAACCCATGTTGCCGACCACCGCCGTGCCCGTGTTGATGCCGATGCGCGTGCCGATTGCGGGAAGGCCGTACTTGGCGGTGACGACATCCGTGTTGAAGCGCTCGAGCGCGGCGAAGCAATCGAGCGCCGCGTCGACGGCGTGGCGCTCGGCCTCGGGGTCGTCCAGCGGCGCGCCCCACACCGCCATCACCGCGTCGCCGATGAACTTGTCCACGTAGCCGCCGTTTCGCTCGATCGCGGTGGTCATCACCGTGAAGTACTGGTTGAGGATATCGACCAGGGTTTCCGGGCTGTCATTCATCGCCTCGCTTATCGTGGTGAAACCCGCGATGTCGGAGAAGAACACGGTGACGATCTTGCGTTCACCGCCAAGCGCCAACGCCGACGGATTCTCGGCCAGCTCTTCCACCAGCTCGGGGGCGAGGAAGTGGCGGAAGGCGTGCTTTATCCGGCGCTTCGCCTTGTCCTCGACGACGAAGCGGTAGGCGTAAGTAAAGGTGTAGGCAGCGAGGGCCGCGAGCGCCAAAGAGAGCAGCGGCATCACGACGCCGCCGGCGAACGCGCCGACGGCGAGGAAACCTTGCCCGATGGTGACGCCGGCGCCGGCGAGCAAGCCCATCACCGGCGGCAACACGAAAAAGATGAGGACCATCGCCGCGACGCTCAAACCGGCGAGGAAGAACGTACCGGTCCGGTCCAGGGGCACGAGCGGGATGTCCTTCACCAGTGTGTTTATGGCGGCGGCGTGGACGAACAGGCCGGGTATCGAGCGGCGTTCGACGATTTTCCCGAAGCGTGACTTATGCGCCTTGATGACACAGCGCGGCTGATCGAAGCTGTCGAACCGGTTGCGGACGAAACGCCTGGCCGGGACCGCCCGATCCTCGACATCGAGCGAAGCGCCGATCAACACCACTTTGCCGCGGAAATGCTCGGCGAAATAGTCGCCGTGTCCGGCCTGGGCACAGGCCCAGATGTCGGCGAAGCTGTAGATGGGAATAGGGTTGGGCTCTGTATTGAAGTTGATGACGAAGTCGTCGGCGGGCGGGCGGGCGCCGGCGCGTTGGGCGAGTTCGACGCCGAACGAGGGGACGATGGCTCCGTTCTCGGTGACGAACCCCCTGGGATAGCGGCGGATGACCTCGTCGACGTCGAGCTTAAAATTGAGCAGACGCACGTTTCCTCGACCGCCGACGGCTTTGATCTGGCCCTGATATGGGGAGATCGACTGCTGCGAGAGGCGCACCTCGCCCAACACCAGTTTGCCCTGGCGCCCGGCATTGGCCAGCGCCCTCCTCAACGGTGTGTCGTATCCGCTCAGCAAGCCCTTGCGGTCCAGGCTGGTAGGATAGACCAGGTCGAGACCGATCACTTTCGCGCCGGCGGCGGTAACGGCGGATATGATTTCCGCCAAATGGGGCGTCCAGGCAACCTTCGGCGTGTCCGAGAACGGAGGGGTCTTGTAAGTCTCCTCGTCGATAACGATGGCCGCGACCGCGGATTCGTTGGGCGCGAAAAGGGGACCGTAAAAGTAATGGCGCAACGGTAAAAGGAGATCGATGCTCAACCGCCCGAGGAAGTCGGCCGGCGGCGCCGCCACGCCCGACCCCAGCGCGACGCCAAACCCCAACGCGATCAGCACCCTGTGCCGCCAGTTGGCGCGTGGTGGAGCGCGCCGCTTAGCGGTTGACGGTGACGACACGGCTGAGGAGGGTGTCGGAAACCTCAAGGTCGGGATCGATCGAGAACAGCGCGGCGAAGGTCCTGCCGCCGGGCTCCGAAACCTCCACACGGTAGGGCATGCCGATCCTGAGTTGGGCGGCATCCGGCGGGTAGACGATGAAGGAGTTCGTTGTCCTGCCCTGCCAAATAACGGTCGTTTGCGGCCGATCCATGTCGATGACCCGTACCTGGCTTTCGCCCTTGGCTCCGTTCCACTTCAAAGTCGGCCGCGCGGTCTTGATCACCTGTTCCGACCAGTCCATCCCTTCGAACACGATGACCCGGTTGACCACCGCTCCGGCTTCGCGGTTCTCGGCGGTGATTATGGGCTTGGCCACCCTGCAGTTCACGTTGACCGCCTCAAGCGAACCGCCGGCGACCTTGCTGCCGGCGCGGCTTACCGTCACCGTGCCGCCTTTGATGGTCTCGACCAGACAGGTTTCGAGGTGGGCGAGGACAATGACGCCGGTGGCGCCGAGCGCGATCTTCTGTTCCGGAAACACGTATTCCATAAAGCCGACACCGGCGTCGGGCGCGTTCTGGATATCCTCGACCAAGGCGACGGCCGCGGTTCCAAGATCGCGTTCCTGCCCGTCTTCGGCGGAGGCGTCGGAACCATCCTCGGACTCTTCCTCCGAAAAGCCGTCCTCCGAAAAGCCGTCCTCCGAAAAGCCGTCCCCCAGACGGATCTCAAAGCCGGGCAAACTGAACTGGCCCAGGGCAGGCCTGCCCGGGCTCCCGGCAAGCAGAACGCCGCCGAGCGTGAGCACCAGTATCAGATTCCACAACGACCGCCCCATCAACACACCCTCGAATGACCCCGACGGCGGACGCCTGTCAATCGGGGCGGTACTGTAGCATGGAAGTCCTTGGTTGCAAATCGGGCGGGCGGCGCCGAAGCGGCGCCCGCCGCCGCCGGTGCCGCCCGCGGCGCATCGGCGTTTGCCCCAACAAGCCCTTCCGGCCCGGCCGCGGAGGATTTAGAATGGCGGTCGTGAAATTCCTATCGCCCCGTGGAACAGGACCACGCCAGATGAGTCGGACGCGCCTTGCCCCCTACCTCTCCCATGTGTTCGTTCCCTTGATCGCCCTCTTGCTTGGCGGCTGCGTCGGCGTCGCCGCCGGTGTCGGGGCGACCGCGGGGGTCGCGGCGTATCAGGAGCGCGGCATCGAGGCCGCGGCCATCGACTTCAACCTCGAGGCCCAGATCGTCAAGCTGTGGCTGCAACAGGACGAGACGCTTACGCTCAAACTGGGGGTCGAGGCCTATGAGGGCCGCATCCTGCTGACCGGCGTGGTCGAGGACCCGCAGATGCGCGCCGATGCCGTGCGCCTGGTGTGGAAGGTCATCGGCGTCAGGGAAGTGATCAACGAGATCCAGGTCACGTCGGACAGCGGGTTCGTCGACCTGGCCCGCGATTCCTGGATCACCACCCAGTTGAAGAGCAAGCTGACCCTGGACAACAAGGTGTTGGC
>JADFIH010000010.1 GCA_022566715.1 Pseudomonadota bacterium
ACGTCAAAACGCCGATGGCAGGGATTCTCAGGCCATCAGTTCACACCACTCGGCCAGGGCGGCTGCGCGGTTCTGCTTGAAGATATCTCGGCGGTTGAGGTGGCGGTCCTGATTGAAGTGATTGTGGCTCGAGGCATGGACGGAGGCAAACTTCTGAAGGGTCTTGATGCCCCTGAACTTCGCCATCGCCCTCTCTCGTCGTCGGAACGGCTGGTGTGAGTTTTCGGCCCGGTTGTTGAGCCATTGTCCACATACCTGACGATCCACGACCCCAATGACTTTCATCGCGGCACCGTACGAGCGAAGTCGGTCGGTCACGAGCAATTTCGGCTGACCGTAACGCTTCATCACGCGCTTCAGGAACTTCAGCGCGGCCCTGCGATCCCGGCGCTTCGTGGCGAAAACTTCGAGGACCTCGCCTTCGTGGTCCACGGCGCGCCAGAGGTAATGTGTTTCACCGTTGATCCGGACGAAAACCTCGTCTAGGTGCCATCGCCAGTTCGAATACCATCGATGACGAATTCGCTGCTTCCGGATCTCCGAAGCGAACATTGGACCGAACCGGTTCCACCAGAATCGCACGGTCTCATGGCATATATCGATCCCGCGTTCGAACAGCAGATCTTCGACCTGCCTGAGCGACAGCGGATAACGGATATAAATCATCACCGCGAGGCGGATCACCTCGGGCGAACTGTTGAAATAACGGAAGGGATTTTGCATCGCAGGAAGCTACGGAATGCTACACCCAGGCTCAAGCCGATTTAGTCTGACAATGCCCACCGGCGCCAGCGGCGGCTACGCCTTCATCTGCGACACCGGCCCGACCGGCGAAACCTGGCTGTTCAAGGACAACGACAATCCCTCCAATTGGAATGGGTTCGTCAACGTCAACGCAAAGGCCCTATTGGTATCAGGATATGCGGAGACCCGGCGGCGCCTGTTTCTAACACTGGAACACATGGGTTTCCGGATCGGCGCACACGCCATCAACAGAATTGACTACGCGATGGACTTCCTTGCGCCGAACTTCGAACCAAATCTTGACCTGTTCGTCACCCCGCCGGGGGCAAAGGTGAAACCCTATTGGGGTGACAAGGAATGCCAGGACCCGGACCGGCCGTCAGCCGTCTTCGCCAACCGACGCATTCAGACCATAACGATCGGCTCGATCAAGGGACGCCAAATCATCCTTTACGACAAGCGCCGAGACAGTCTCGACAAACGGAAGTTCTATTGGTTCAAGGCCTGGGGCATCGATCCGAAGGACCGCTCCAAGCAGGTATGGCGCGTCGAGCTCCGAGCCGGAAAGAAGGAGCTAAAGGACCGCTTTCGCATATCCACGTTCGACGACCTCGAGGCCTCGATCGGCGACGTGTACAAGTTGATGGTTGAGCAAATTCGTTACGTCGCGGAAGGGCAGACCGACAGCAATGTCACCCGCCAGGCCCTACACCCGCTTTGGCACAACGTGAGCCGGCACGTCCAGTTCGTCATGGCCGACAAACGATCCGGCCTCACGCGCGACCAGATTAAGGAAGTCGAGCGCGAAGCGGCGATCGCCAACGCCACCAACATGATAACGGCCTATGCCATTCACCTGGGGGTCGCCATGGGAATGCAAAACGCGCAAATCACACACCGACTTCCAGAACTGGTGATTGAGGCGCTTACCACCCAATCCGATCACGACGATGCACGATTTCAGCGGCGGTTGAGACGCGCCAGGGAGAGGTTGCATTTCGTCTGACGGCTCTCGAGCGGTAGTTTGAATTCTTTAGAAATTGGCACACTCGGCCCAATGCCGCTACAGGCGCAAAATTTCCGACGGTTCAAACCAGCCATTGCGAACAACTGCAGACTCAAGCTGATCTGGAGCACTGGTGTATGCCATGAGTGCGAGACTTTGCTTGGTGCGCGTGCAGGTCACGTAAAGAAGCCGGCGGGTTCTGTCGATGCCGGTTTCTTCGTCCTGGGCGATCTCAATTTTATCACCATCCGAAAGGGGCGTCGCACCGAAGAACTTTTCGTAGGAGAACAAAAATCCCCTCGCTTCGCTATCGTCCATGACGACAAGGACGCGATCAAATTCGAGACCTTTCACTCCCTGGTGGGTGCTAAAAGCGCCAACATCGGCAACGTACTCAGCATAGGGTCCAATCTGACCATAACGTGATTCGAGAAAGTCACGCCAGGCTCTAAGGCTCGCCGGCGACACCTCGACATTCGCTTCTTCTTCAGCCTCTACACCCACCGATTCGACCTCCGCCTCCTCAGCTGTACCCAAAAACGGTTGGAGACTCTCGGGAATTTCGAACAATCCGTGAGCTCCAACGCACTCCAAAACGTTCATGAAAGTCGTCGCCGGATCAGTCGCATCAATGCTTAGTGTCCGTCCGGGGACTTTATGAGTCGGACGAATCGGTTAGCCGATGGCCCCTCTTGAAGGGCTGGATCACCTGTGATTCTCTGGCGGTACCGAATTCCCTCTTGAGGTGCCCCATGTGGACCGCCGAAAACCGCCCGCGCTACAACCGCGACACGCTGCGCTATCCGAGCGACCTGACCGATGCGGAATGGGCGCTGATCCAGCCGCTGATCCCGCCGGGCAAGTCCGGCGGCGGCAAACGGCGCGTCGATATCCGCGAGGTGGTCAACGGCGTGATGTACTTGCTCAGCACCGGCTGTCAGTGGCGCGCGCTGCCCAAGGACCTGCCGCCCAGAAGCACCGTGCACGATTACCTCGGCCTGTGGAACTGGGATGGTACGCTCGATCGCATCCATCATGCGCTCTACCTCAAGTGTCGCGAGAAGGCGGGGCGCGAAGCCAGCCCCACGGCCTGCATCATCGATAGCCAAAGCGTGAAAAGCGTCGAAAAAGGGGGGTCCGCATTGACCCGGCCGGCTTCGACGCGGGCAAGCTGATCAAGGGCAAGAAGCGCCATGTCCTGGTCGACACGCAGGGCTTGCTGTTGGGCGGCATCGTCACCGCCGCCGACATTCAGGATCGCGACGGCGGCCTCGCTCTGCTGGCGACAATGTTCGGTCTGTTTCCCTTTCTCGGGAAATTGTTCGCCGACAGCGCCTATCAAGGGCCGATCTTTCACGGCGCCTTGGCCCGCGTCCTGCCCCACATCGAAATCGAGATCGTCAAACGATCCGATCGGGTCAAGGGCTTCGTCGTCCAGCCCAGGCGTTGGGTGGTCGAACGCACCATCGCCTGGCTCAACCGCTGCCGGCGATTGGCCAAGGACTGGGAAAACCTCAACCGCAACGCGGTCGCCTTCCTCAAGCTCGCGTCCATCCGCCTCATGCTCCGAAAACTCTGTAATCCTTCATAAAGTCCCCGGACGGACTCTAAGACAAAATGTAGCTGACCACGTGGCCGTGCCAGAAGATGCAATGCGTTCCTACGAGCACGAAATCGGCCAGATTAGAGGTTGGCCCTTTAAGGCCATCAGAGCTTTGACCGGCGTGGCCTTTCTTTGCTTTATTGCGGGTGTCGCGGTCGGTTTTTTGTGGACGCTACCGTCGCTCAGTGGAGCGATCCAGCCCTTGCGTTGAATTGATTAGCAGTGAGATCACGATGGATGTGGCATGGCGTCGGCGCTCGGGGTGGTCGGGGCTAGGAAATAAGGCCTCAAAAGGCCCGTTTCAGCGCCGCTTATTACCCAAAAAATACCTAAATTTTGGGCTGCCGTCCTGAGACCCGCAGAAACGCTGGCGTCCCCTAGGGGACTCGAACCCCTGTTTTCGGCGTGAGAGGCCGATGTCCTGGACCGCTAGACGAAGGGGACCGGCGCCGCCCCTGAGATAGCGGGGGCGCGAGCCCGGAGTCAAGGGGCGCGGGCGGCGGGCCGAGGGGGCGGCTGGGGCGCTGGCTGAGTCCGCCGCCACCAGCCCCCGTGGCGCTAGCGGGCCTTTGCGCTAACTGGCCTCCGCTTTTGCCGCTGTCTGGGCCGACGCAATAAAGGCGTCGAGTTCGCTCGCGTCGGTGTTGAAGGCGGTGACGAAGCGCGCCACCGAGTCCTCGGGGTCACCCCACAGGCCGACCGCGTGGCCCTCGGCCCGGAGCGCGCGCACGACGGCGGGCGGCAGGTGGATGAAAATCTCGTTCGCCTCGACCGGATGGCAGAGGCGCGCGCCGGGAATCGCGCTCAACCCCTCGGACAGGCGCCGCGCCATGGCGTTGGCGTGCTCCGCGTTGCGCCGCCACAGGCCGTCTGCCAGGTACGCCTCGAGCTGCGCCGAGAAAAACCGCATCTTGGAGAGCAGATGGCCCGCGCGCTTGCGCCGGAACAGGATGGTCTCGGCGTACTCCGGCTTGAAGAACACCAGGGCCTCGGCCGCGACCGCGCCGTTCTTGGTGGCGCCGAACGACATCACGTCGATCCCGGCGCGCCAGGTCACGTCGGCGAAGGAGCAGCCAAGGTGTACGACCGAATTGGCGATGCGCGCGCCGTCCAGGTGCGTGACGAGCCCGTGACCGTGCGCGATCCCGCACAGGGCGGCGACCTCGTCCGGCGTATAGGTGGTGCCGAATTCGGTGGCCTGGGCGAGGCTGACCGCGGCGGGTTGGGCGTTGTGCTCGGCGTGCGGGGTCGCCGTGGCGATGGCCGTTTCCAGAACGTCCGCGTCGATCTTGCCGCCGGCGCCCGGCAGGGGCACGACGCGCGCGCCGCCCGTGTAGAACTCGGGCGCGTTGCATTCGTCGACGGCGACGTGCGAGTTCTCATGGCAGTAGATGGCGCCGTAGGGCGGCGCCATGACGGACAACGAAAGCGCGTTCGCCGCGGTGCCGGTCGCCACCGGAAACACCCGCACCGGCGTTTCGAAGAGCTCGGAGAAGGCGCCGTCGAGCCGCGCCGTAATTTCGTCCGCGCCGTAGGACTCCGCCGTCCCAACATTCGCGCGCACGATGGCGTCGATGATTTCGGGCGAGGCCCCGGTTACGTTGTCGCTGCCTAGGTTCATGTTTAGCTACTCTCCATCTGCGGCCTTCGCCGCTTAGCGCAAACCAGCCCCCGCCAGGGCCGCGCGCGACTCGTAGGGCCGCCAGTCGCTGGTGCGGAGCGGCACCTGACTGAACCGCATCGTCCCCCCTTCGGTCACCAGCACATGCGCGCTAGTGTGCACCGCCTGGCCGCCGATCACCGAGGTCACGAGCCACACGAGATCGGGCTCCCAGGCCGCCTCCAGATCGGTCCGCGAGGGCTGAGCGCCCGAATTGGGGTGCGAATGAAATAGCCCGATCACCCGCTCCGGTCCGCCGCGCAGGTCCTTTTGCAGGCGCAGGTGCAGCGCCGGGTCGACTTCGAAGTGCGACCGGGTGTCGCCCTCGGCGACGTTGGCGCTCGGTTCGACCCGGGACACGGTGACGCCGCGCGCCGCATCCCCGGAGCCGTCACGGCCGACCAGAAGGCCGCAGGCCTCGCTGGGGTACGCGGCTTCACAGAGATCGACGATCCGCCGCAGATCGGAAGAGGTCACGACGATCATGGTTGGGGAACGAGGGTCACCGTCCCGGCCCTACGGCCCGTCGCCTGATCGACCAGAACCAGGCGCTCGCCGCCGTCGGGCCCTCTGTAGCGCAACACGATCTGGCCGCCGCCTACCGTCACCTCCAGCAACTCGCCCGCCGGCACCGCGACCTCGGTGCGGAAATCCCCGGCGCCGAAATCCCCGGCGCCGAAATCCGCGGTACGCACATCCCCGGTTTGGCCGGCGGAATCCCGGGCGCGAGTGTAAATGGTAACGGCAACGAAGATGAACCCCGCGACGATGACGAGACCCATCAAAATGACCACGGTCTTGAGCACGCGAAAGGACGGCGCAGCTTCTATACTTGCGTCATCCTGGTTTTGATTTTCACCGCGAACGGACATGGTCGGCAAAACCGCGAATAAAAAAAGCGGCGAACGGGTTCACCGCGTGGTGATCGGCGCGGACAGCGCGGGCACGCGCCTGGACAAAGCCCTCGCGGCGGCCCTGACCAGCCTCTCGCGGTCGCGCATCAAGGGATTGGTGCAGGCGGGCTGCGTCCAGGCGGACGGCGCGACGATAACGGACCCCTCTTATGGGGTCAAACCGGGTCAGACCCTGATCCTGATCGAGCCCGCCGCCGTCGACGCGGTCCCGGCGCCGCAGGAGCTCGCGCTCCATATCCTCCATGAAGACGCCCATCTCGTCGTCCTCGATAAACCGGCGGGCCTGGTGGTTCATCCCGCGCCCGGCAACCCCGACCGCACCCTGGTCAACGCCCTGATCGCCCATTGCGGAGACAGCTTGTCGGGTATCGGCGGTGTGCGGCGCCCCGGCATCGTACACCGGCTCGATAAGGACACCAGCGGCCTGATGGTGGTTGCCAAGACGGACACGGCCCACCGGGGCCTGGCGCGGCAATTCGCCGCGCGTGAGGTCGAGCGCGCCTATTTGGCCCTGGTTTGGGGTATACCGTCCCCAAGGCGCGGGGAGATCAGTGGCAACATCGGCCGCAATCGCGCAAACCGCAAGAAAATGGCGGTGGTCGGGAGGGGTGGTAAACCCGCTCTAACTAGGTATACTGTCCTAAAGACGTTCGGGGAGACCGCCTCCCAGGTTGAATGCCGCCTGACGACGGGCCGGACCCACCAGATTCGAGTTCATTTAGCGGCAAAGGGCCATCCAGTGATCGGGGACTTGGTGTATGGACGGAGCCGCCGGAAGGGCCTCAAGGACCTTCCAGGGGGTGTTCAGGAAGCCCTCACGGGACTTCACAGGCAAGCGCTTCACGCCCGTTTGATTGGCTTCACCCACCCAGAAACCGCAGAATACCTGAAGTTTGAAAGTGAACTCCCGCCGGATATTAACCATTTGTTGATAAATTTGGCGCTCATATGATAGTTAGGTTGTTTGTCCGACTAATTTAGTCAGGTATGCTTGATTTAGACGTAGGGAGGACCCACGTATTGGCACTCGTGGGAGGAGAGTGCCAATATCCTCGACACTAACACTGAGAGATTCCATGGCGCGCACATCGATACCAACAATTTCCGAAGGGGGCCTGTCCCGCTACCTGCAGGAGATCCGCAAGTTCCCGATGCTGGAACCGGAGCAGGAGTACATGCTCGCCAAGCGTTGGCGCGAGCATAACGACACCGAGGCCGCCCACACCCTGGTCACCAGCCACCTGCGGCTCGTCGCGAAGATCGCCACGGGCTACCGCGGCTATGGTCTGCCGCTGAGCGAGCTCATCTCCGAAGGCAACGTCGGCATGATGCAGGCGGTCAAGCGCTTCGACCCGGAGCGCGGCTTTCGTCTGGCGACTTACGCGATGTGGTGGATCCGCGCGTCGATCCAGGAGTACATCCTGCATTCCTGGTCCCTCGTGAAGATGGGCACCACGGCCGCGCAGAAGAAGTTGTTCTTCAACCTGCGTAAGCTCAAGGGGAAGATACACGCCATCGAGGAAGGCGACCTTCACCCCGACCACGTGACCACGATCGCCACGACGCTCAATGTTTCGGAGACCGACGTCATCAACATGAACCGCCGGCTCGCCGCGGGGGATCACTCCCTCAACGCGCCGATGCGGGTCGATGGCGACGGCGAGTGGATCGACTGGCTGGTCGACGACTCCCCGAACCAGGAGACCACCCTGGCCGAGTCGGAGGAACTGCAAGGACGCCGCGCGCTTCTAGCGGACGCCATGAAGGGCCTCAACGACCGCGAACGCCATATCCTGACCGAACGGCGCCTCAAGGAAGAGCCCTCGACCCTCGAGGACCTGAGCAAGGAATACGATATCAGCCGCGAACGCGTGCGGCAGATCGAGGTCCGCGCCTTCGAGAAACTCCAGAAAGCCATGAGAAACTCGGCGTTGGAAAAGCGGCTCAGTTCCTAGGGCGTTTCCGGTTCGTCTGGAGTCGCTCAAGGCTGCTGGAATCGCCAAAGGCCGCGTGGCGGCCCGCCGGTTATCCGGCGCGCCCGCGCAGGCGCGGCCATCCTTAATTCATCCGAGATGGGCTGGTCCGCTGCCGTGAGCGATAAAATCTAGAGTGGTTCCGGCCAAGCCGGAACGACTCTAGATCGGACCAAAATTCAAAGAGACGGCCGGCCGGCCCCACCTTTTACCTGGGGCCGGTCTTTTTCTTGCGATCCGCCGCCGGGCACTGTTGCAGGCTATGGCCCGGGCTTTGCCCCGGGCGCTGGCCCAGGCTGTGGCTCAGGCTTGGGCGACGACTTTTTGGGCTCCGTCTCGCCCTGGACGCCGCTGCCCCATTCCGTGATCAGCTCCTTCTGCTGGACCTTCAACTTGTGGACCCGTTGCTGGGCGGCGCGTTCCATCACCGAAATGGCGGCATTCGGCAGAACGCTTTGCAACATGACGGCGATTCCCGCCGCGCCCAGCATCAGCATCCAGGGTAGTGGCTCCCCCAGAAGCTGCATCGCATTGTTGAGGTTATGTCCGCGGCTAAACAGCATGGCCAACACCGGCAGGACGCCGGCAAAGTTCAGCATGGCGACCGCCAGCGCACCGCGCTTCTGGTCCGGCGTGGCCGGCAGGGCGCGCGCCAGCACGGTCGGGATCATGCCGGCCGCAATGATGATAAAGCTCGGCAGCGCGAAGATCAGTACGAGCAATCCGAACATGAGCCCGCCAACCATGAACGGCGCCTGCGCCGAGGCGCGGGCGGCGCGGGGGTTGGGTGCGCCGCCGGGGTTTGCCGAGTCGCTCATCAGGGCGACACTCCAATGATTAGAAGAGCGGCCGACATCAGAAGCATGATGAACGAGATCAATCTTGCCGCCTTGGCGCCCATGGCGCGGCCCATGTCGACGACCTTTCGGCTGCCGGAGGCGAGTTCGCCGATCTCGACCCGATTGTCCGCGAACTTCGTCTTGGCGGCCCCGAACTGGGTCTCATCGGAGGAATCACTCCGGAGCGAGTTCACGAGCTCCAGGAGCAAGGTGATATCGCCCTTCTGCTGAGCCACGGCGATGCGCGCCCTGGCATAGTCGCGCCGGGTCCGGCTGTGGAAACCCGCCACGAAAGGTTCCAACTGGACCCCGAGCCAGCGCGTGAGGTTCTTCATGTTGGGCATATCGAGCCGGGCTTGCAACATGGCGAACAATTCCAGGGACAGCATCGCCTTGTCCTGGTTCGCCGTATTCGAGAACGTCATCATCATTTTGTCCGACTGCTGGAGGTAGGTGCCGATGAAGGCGGCGATGTGACGGTCCAGCAGGTCGGTGGATTTGTCCGCGGTCGCCGCGGCGTCGTCGAGCGCCGTGAGGAGCCTCGGCAATTCCGACACCCAGTACTTGGCGACAAAGGGGCTCAGGCAAGGATATCCGGCGTTCAATTCATAGAGGCAGCGCTCGGGACCGAATCCCAATGCCTTGCTAGAGCCCACGACCAGCAACCGGGAGAAAATACCGGTCGAGGAGCTAAGATCGCTATTGACCTCGCGGCGTTGTTTTATCCATTCCTTGGGCGCTTCGCTGGCGAGCAACCTCATGATGGAGGTCTTGAGATTTTGGTCCTTTTTGGTGAAAGCAGTGGCGAGGACCGGCCCGAAGCCGTCGATGGCAATCGACACCTCATCGCGGCGCAAGGGCCCCATCGGGTCAAGCAGGATCGTGCCGATCGTTACCGGATCGATCTTCCCGGGCAAGGTCGGCCCGTCCCGCTTTCCCTGCGGCTGGGTCCCAAGCATCTCGATCAGCGTGTCGCCCAGCCTCGGCCGCTGCAAGCCAACGCGCAACCAGTCCAGGAACTCCTCGCTGGCGATCGCCTTTGCCGCCTCCTTAGGGTGACGCGCAAAAGCGGCGGCAAGCGCGAGATCGTAAGTGTGATCGCGCGACTCGAACGCGAAGGGACGAATGGCCCGTTGCGACAGCACGGCGCGTTTTGTTGCAAAGCGGCGTCCGCGCAACCAGGCGTCAATCTCGTCAAGTCCCCAGCGCTCGGATATGTCGTCGCACATCAGCCCGCGCAACAGATCCAGGATGGTCGCCGCGGCCTTGAAACTGCCGGCCAGGGCCGTGAACGAGCTTTGCGTCAGCCGCTCGTCCATGAGTTCGACCGGGTCTCGTCCTTCACCCGGAACCGATCCCGATAGCATTGAGAGCAGGGTAACCCCCAGAGCATAGGTGTCGTGCAGCATTGTGCCGATGCCGCGGCCGTCAGGCATCGCCTGCGCGCTTTCAATGGGTTCGAACGCCGACGGCTGGCGCGAGCCCGCCGGCGAGGTAATGAACTCGCCCAAGAGGAGTGTTTCCTGCTTGGCGTCGGTGAAGAACACATTGTCCGGCCGAATGGCGCGGTGGGTCACCCCGGCTGCCTCCAACTCACGCAGCGCCACCACGAACTGTGTCAGATATTCTTGGCCGACCGTGCGCTCGTCGAACGGCTTGCCACGCTCGGCCACGGCCTCGGCGGCCGACACGCCCTTGGGCTTCTCGAGAACGACGGCGAAAAGCAATTCGTCCGAGCCCGGCACGGGGATGAGACCGTCCGTGACGACGGAGAGAAGATTTCTGGGCATTTTTCCTTTGAATGCGGCCAGGGGCTTGTTGCGGACCGGCACGCCGCACCGGCAGACATAGGCCATCATGGGCCGGCCTGGATCCTGCTGATCCAAGGTCGCGAACACGCGCGTATCGCCCGTTTCGAACTCGCGCAGGCGCGCGCCCAGATCGATCTCGATCCGGCCGCGCAGGAGCGCCGTGCCGCCGGGTGACGGCGGCGGAGACGGTTCCTGCTCAGGCGATTGCTCTGCTTCCGCCACACTCATGCGCACACCCCGGCCAGCCCAGGGTTGGGCCAGTCAACCTTAGATCACAACAGATTTGGGTTAAGGTTTTGTTAGGACACGCGGCGCCGGAGGGCGGAATCGGCCCTATGCGGCGCGGGAGGGCGGTGCGGCAACCTCGGACTTGAAGTCCTCGAACTTGCCGCTTCGGGTTCTTTCGAGGTCCTCGTGATAGGTGAACTCAATGCCGAAGGGGTAGCGAAGCCTATCCTGGAGAAGACCGCGCAGGGCATCCTCTTCGCCATCGGTCAAGGGAACGCGGCTCACCAGCCGAACTTCCAGGTTCTCGAGCGTTTTCTGGATGACTTGATAACGCTCGACGGATTCGACGGTGTGGAAGATTCGGTCCAGCACTGGCCAGACCGTGTTTCCGCCGGGCAACCGCAGCATATTCCGCACCCGGCCAAAAACCTGTTTGATGACCGGCAGGCCGCGCCCGCAAGGACATGGGGGCCCCACTTCCGCGAGGTCCCCGACATCGTATCGGATCAAGGGGGTCGCCACATTGTGCAGGGGCGTCACGACGACGCGGCCGGTCTGACCCGGCTCACAAGGCCGGTCCTCGCCGTCCAGTATCTCGACATAGGCGATTTCACTCTGAATATGATAGTGCTCGAACTCCGGACACTGAAGGGCGAGGTAGCCGATCTCCGCGGCGGTATACATGTCGGTGATCGTCAGGCCCCAGGCCTCCCGCACCGCGGCCCGAATCCCCGGCGTCACCACCTCGCTAACGGTGTCGACACTCTTCAAATTTTCGAACGTGATCCCTTCTCGAACGCAGTACCTTGCGATCTCGCGCAGGTTGGAGGGAAACGTGAGCAGCACGCTCGGGTTCTTACGCCTGAGCCACTTCACTTGATCCGCGATCGGCGTGTGAATGTGAAGCAACGCGGCCTTCCCGGTGGGAAAGACCATATTGCCGCTCCAGCGGTCCCAATTCTTTCCGTTCGGGTATTTCGCTTTGTCGGCATTGCCCGCGCCGAGAACCGTCTCCGCGTCCCGTATGGCGCAGTAGACCCCGGAGAAGTCTCGCCGATGCCATAGGTGGTGGCGCAGCCTCGCCGCGTTGAAAAAATTGTCGCATAGCCCGGTCTTGACGACCTTCACCGGCGTGCCCGTCGATCCGGAGGTGCGGATGACAAATGTTTGCCCGTGGTCATCCGGAACCGGCTCGTGCGTCAGTCCATCTCCCGCGTCCTGGATATCGCGCCGGGTCAGTATGGGTATCCGCCCCCAAAGATCATCCGTGACTTTTTTCCCGGGGTTGAACCCCGCCGATTTCAACCGCTTGCGGTAAAAGGAAATCCTTCGATAAGCGTAGTCCAGGAGCTGACGAAGTTGGCTGAATTGATGCCGCTTCAGGTCTTCCGGCGGCCACCACTGGCTCTGCTCGAACTGATATTGCAGCGCGAGCCGCATTGCATCGTGGGCGTCCGGAATCGCCGGCCACGCAAGGTGAGACCTTTTCGGTTGAACGAGATTTGGCGCCATGGTTGCCGCCCATGTCTTCCGGAATTCGACGCGGCGTATCCAGCAAGCGCGGTAGGTCCGCCCGCCCCCAGGCCGGCCCAGGGTTGGGCCAGTCGACCTTGGATCACAACAGGTTTGGATTAAGGTTTTGCTAGGACACGCGGCCCGGGTTCTGAGTGGGGCCGCGGGAGCCCTAGTCCGCGAAGGGATTGGTGACGAGGACCGTGTCGTCCCGTTCCGGACTGGTCGACAGGAGAGCGACCGGGGCGCCGATCAACTCCTCGATGCGGCGGATATATTTGATGGCGGTCGCCGGCAGCTCGGCCCAACTGCGCGCACCCCGCGTGCTCGCCTCCCAGCCTTCCATGGTCTCGAACACCGGCTCAACATTTCGTTGCGCCGCCATGCCGGCGGGAAGCCTCGTCAGCGTCTCGCCGCCAAGCCGGTAGGACGTGCAGACCTTGAGTTCGGGAAACCCGTCCAGCACATCGAGTTTGGTCAAGGCGATGCCGTCGATGCCACCCGCCGTCACCGCCTGACGCACGAGCACCGCGTCGAACCAGCCACAGCGCCGGGCCCGGCCCGTGACCGTGCCGAACTCCTTGCCCCGCTCGCCGAGGCTGCGCCCGATCTCGTCCGTCAGCTCCGAGGGAAAGGGGCCTTCGCCGACGCGCGTGGTGTAGGCCTTGGTGATGCCGAGGACGTAGCCCACGGCGCCGGGGCCGACGCCGCTGCCGACCGCCGCCTGTCCCGCCAGGGTGTTGGAGGAGGTCACGAACGGGTAGGTGCCATGATCGACATCGAGCATGGCGCCTTGCGCGCCTTCGAACAGAATACGCTGGCCCCCGCGGCGCGCATCGTCGAGCACCTGCCAGACCGCGGCGGCGTAAGGCGTCACCTTTGGCGCCACCTCCAGGAGTTGCGCGATGATTTCGGCGGCGTCGGCGGGCGGCTGACCGAAACCGGCCCGCAGCGCGTTGTGGTGCGCGAGCAAAGTGTGAACCTTGAGTTCCAGCTCCTCCGGGTTTTCGAGATCGCAGATGCGGATGCCGCGCCGCCCCACCTTGTCTTCGTAAGCCGGGCCGATGCCGCGGCGCGTCGTTCCGATGTTGACGCCCGGCCCTGAGTCTTCCCGCGCCGCGTCGAGATCGCGGTGCAGGGGCAGGATCAGGGTGGCGTTGTCCGCGATCTTCAGGTTTTGCGGAGTTATCTCGACCCCTTGGCCGCGCAGGGTGTCGATTTCCTTAAGGAGCGCCCATGGATCGATAACGACTCCATTACCTATGATCGACAACTTGCCGCCGCGCACGATGCCCGACGGAAGCAGACTCAACTTGTAGGTTTCACCGTCGATCACCAGGGTATGGCCGGCGTTGTGGCCGCCCTGAAAGCGCACCACGACGTCGGCGCGCTCGGACAGCCAGTCGACGATCTTACCCTTTCCCTCGTCCCCCCACTGGGCGCCGACCACCACTACATTCGTCATTTATGTATCCGTATCCCGGCGGTGTCCGTATCCCGGCCGCGGCCGCGAGCGAGAGCCGCCCGCCGTGGTTAAGAAAGTTCCCGCGGCTTTCCGTCGCGCAGGACGTGCGTGCAGTTGAGCCGTTCCGCTTCGGCGCCGTCATCATCCGTGGCCGACAGGCCCGCGACCGTGCGCCATCCGTCGGCCCGTAACTCGTGGCCCGCCTCGGGCGGGGCGCCGAAGGGAAGAAAGACGCTCTCGCCGGACGCGGCCTCGGGCACGGCGCGCAGCAGCGTGTCGAGATAGATCGTCACGCCCACCGCCGGCTCGCCGTTCTCGAGGCGGTAGCGGCCGCCGCGGCCAAGCTCGCCGCGGACCCCGCGCGAAAAGATCGTGAAGCTCGTGCCGGTCTGGTACTCGAACCCACGGAACTCGCCGGGATCGACGGTTAGCGTCAGATGACCGGCCCGCGACTCGAGATGGACGAGGAGATCGCCGAGATCGTTGCGCAACTGGGCCGCCTCGCCCTCGAGGTCGAGTTCCCGCAAACGCGCCCGCGCCGTGTCGGCCGGTCCCGCGGCACGCAGGATCGTCTTCAAGACGCTACCCGCGGGCTCGCCAAAGCGAAGCAGCGCGGTTGCATCCTTGCGGTCGAGCAAGTCCCGGGCGATCTCGGCATCCTCGGCGTCAAGGCCCAGGCCGCGGCACACCGCCGGTACAAAGGTCGGCAGCGCCAGGTCGAGCGAAAGGGTCTTGACGCCCACGAGTTGAAGCGCCTCCGCCACTACCGTGATGACCTCGGCATCGCCCTCCAGGCTGTAGCCGCCGATCAGCTCGAAACCGGCCTGGACGAACTGCCGTTCCGGGCGCAACTGCGTGCCGTGGACGTGCAGAACCTCGCCCGCGTAGCTCAGGCGCAAAGGCCGCGGCGCGGCCGCGAGGCGCGTTGCCGCGATGCGGGCCACTTGCCCGGTCATGTCGGGCCGCACGCCCATCATGCGATGGGACTGTGGGTCCATCAGTCGGAAGGTTTGCGCCGTGAGCGCCGCGCCAGGGCCGCTCAACAGGCTGTCTTCGAATTCGACCAGCGGCGGCTTGACGCGCTCGTAGCCATAGCCCGCGAAGACGGCCAACAGCCGTTCGATCACGGCGGCCTCGAACCCGGCGCGGGGCGGGAGTTCGTCGCCGAGCCCCGCGGGCAACAGCGCTTTCGCTGCCTTTATTTCCATGGCGGACGGAGTTTAGCCGCTGCCGGCGGGCTTGTCCCCACCGCGCCGGGGCCGCTCTAACCGAAATGCAGGGACTTCGCCTCGTTCACCTGCGGCAAGGCCCGGATCTTCGCCAAGACCCGGTCGCTCAGGGCCCCATCGAGGCTGACCAGGGCCAGCGCCTTACCGCCCCGTTCCTTGCGGCCGAGATGGAAGGTCGCGATGTTGACGCCGGCTTCACCCAAGGTACCGCCCAGTTGGCCGATGAAGCCCGGGACGTCCTCGTTCGACGTGTAGAGCATGTCGCCGCGCAGCTCGGCCTCGATGCTGATGCCGTTGAGCTCCACGAGCCGTGGGCGGCTGTCGGCGAAAAGGGTGCCCGAGACGCATTGCTCACCGGAGCCGCCCGCGACGGTCAGCCGCAGAAGGGTCTGGTAATCCGCGCAGCGTTCGTTCGTGGCCTCGGTCACGTCGATCCCGCGCTCCTTCGCCACCACGGGGGCATTCACCATGTTGACCGACTCCATCAGCGGCGACAGCAGCCCTTCGAGAACGATCGCCGTCAGGGGCCGCGTGTTGAGGGTCGCGACATGGCCCTCATAATCGATGCGCACCGAGGTGAAGCTGTCGGCGACTTGGCCCAGGAAGCTGCCCACCTGTTCGGCGAGTTGCATATACGGCTTGAGCTTCGGCGCATCCTCGGCGCTGACCGACGGCATGTTCAGTGCGTTGGTCACGGCGCCCAGGGTCAGAAAGTCCGACATCTGCTCAGCCACCTGGATCGCCACGTTCTCTTGCGCTTCGGTCGTGCTGGCCCCCAGGTGCGGTGTCGCCACCACCTGTTCCAGCCCGAACAGGACGTTGTCCTTCGCCGGTTCCTCGGAAAAGACGTCCATCGCCGCACCGGCGACCTGCCCGGATTCGAGGGCCGCCCGCAAGTCTTCTTCGATCACCAAGCCGCCTCGCGCGCAATTCACGATGTAGACGCCGCGTTTCATTTTGGCCAAGGCCGCCGCATCGATGATGCCGCGGGTCGCGTCGGTCATCGGGGTGTGCAGCGTCACGAAGTCGGCGCGCGCAAAGAGATCGTCGAGTTCGACCTTTTCCACGCCAAGGTCGGCGGCGCGTTCGGGCGACAAATACGGATCGTAGGCGATGACGCGCATCTTCAGACCCTGCGCCCGGTCGGCGACGATGGAGCCGATGTTTCCGGCACCGATAATGCCGAGAACCTTGCCGTAGACCTCTGAACCCATGAAGCGCGACTTCTCCCACTTACCGGCGTGGGTCGAGGCGTTGGCCGCCGGGATTCGCCGGACCACGGCCAAAAGCATGGCGATCGCATGTTCCGCCGTGGTGATGGAGTTGCCGAACGGCGTGTTCATGACGGCGATCCCGCGCGCCGTGGCCGCCGGTAGATTCACGTTGTCGACGCCGATGCCGGCGCGGCCGATCACCTTGAGGTTCTTGGCCGCGTCGAGAACTTCGACCGTCACCTTGGTCGCCGAGCGAATGGCGAGGCCGTCGTAGCCGCCGATGCAGGCGATCAGCTCCTCGGGGCTCATACCGGGTTTTTCGTCGGCTTGCACGCCGCGCGCCTCGAAGATGGCGGCGGCGGCGGGGCTGAGCTTGTCGGAAATCAGAACTTTGGGCATTGCGCGTCCTCGTCCCTCAGTGGGAGAAATAGGGGTTGAATGTCTTTCGCCGGCGGGGTGGTTTAAGCGGCCGCCGCCACGGTCTTCTTCACTTCGGCGTAGGCCCAGTCGAGCCAGGGCGTCAGCGCGCGAAGGTCGGAGGTCTGCACCGTTGCGCCCGCCCAGATGCGAAGACCCGGCGGCGCATCGCGGTAAGCGCCGACATCGAAGGCCGCGCCCTCCTGTTCCAGCAGGGCGGCGATCCGCTTCGCCGCATCGGCCCGCGCCGTTTCGCCGAGCGCCGCAAACCAGGGATCGACGATCTTGAGACACACCGAAGTGCTCGACCGGGTAGCCTTATCCTCGGCGAGAAACGAAACCCACGGGGTCTCGTCCACCCATGTTTCGAGCACGGCCAAGTTCGCTTCGCTGCGCCCGGTGAGACTGGTGAGACCGCCCTCCCCCTCGGCCCAGCGCAGCGAATCGAGAGCGTCCTCGACGCACAGCATGGAGGGGGTGTTGATGGTCTCGCCCTTGAAAATCCCCTCGATCAGCTTGCCGCCCTTTGTCAGGCGGAAGATCTTGGGCAGGGGCCAGGAGGGCTGATAGCTCTCCAAGCGTTCGACGGCCCGTGGGCTCAGGATAAGCATCCCGTGCTGGGCCTCGCCGCCCAGCACCTTTTGCCAGGAGTAGGTGACCACGTCGAGCCGATCCCAGGGCAGGTCCATGGCGAAGACGGCGGAGGTCGCATCGCAAATCGTGAGACCCTGACGGTCCGCGGCGATCCAATCGCCGTTCGGCACACGCACACCCGAGGTCGTGCCGTTCCAGGCGAATACCACATCGCGCGTGAAATCGACCTGCGAAAGGTCGGGCAGCGCGCCATAGTCGGCCTTAAGGACACGCACGTCCTCGAGCTTCAACTGCTTGGTCACGTCGGTGACCCAGCCCGAGCCGAAGCTTTCCCAGGCCAGCACATCGACGCCGCGCGGGCCGAGCAACGACCACAGGGCCATCTCCACGGCGCCCGTGTCCGAGGCGGGAACGATGGCGATGCGGTAATCCGCCGGCACGCCGAGGATGGCGCGGCTGCGCTCGATGACCTCGGCGAGCTTGGCCTTGCCGGCTTTGGAGCGGTGCGACCGGCCGAGGCACGCATCGGCCAGCACGCCGGGCGACCAGCCGGGCCGTTTCGCGCAGGGACCTGATGAAAAATGGGGGTTTTGCGGCCTGACGGCCGGTCGGGAAGCGTTGCTCATGTGCCTATTCCTTCCAGAATAGTTGCGGCCCGTTGGGGGGCCGTGACCCGCGGCGGATACTAGGGAGGGAAGCCCGGCTGTCAACGGACCAAAAGCCGCATTGCGGCGCGGCGGGCCCCAGAGCAGCATCCGTTCCGGTCGAATCGCCTTCAGCGATCGCGGAACGGATGCTGCTCTAGCATCTTGAAAAATAGAGCAATTTTATCCGAAGTGATCGAACCGCCCCGCTTCGATCAATTCGGATATTGCTCTAGGACGGTGCGAATCCGCGCGGAGATGGCGGCGTTACCCCATTTGCCCCACCGGGGGCCGTGCGCGTTTCCAGAGTCGTTCCGACTTGGCCGGAACGACTCTAGTTTTTGTCGCTCACGGCTGCAGACCTACGGTCCGCGCCTGCGCGGGCGCGCCGGACAACCGGCGGGCCGCCTCGCGGCCTTGGGCGATTCCATCCAGCAGCCTGGAGCGATTCCAGATGAACTGGAGACGCGCTAGGAATCGCCTATCGTATGCGCATGGTTGAGCGGGCCGTGGCCGGCCCCAAACCCGGGCGCGCTTTTAATGGCTTCGAAAACGTAGGCCCGCGCGCGCATGATCGCGGCCTCCAGTTCCATGTCCTGCGCGATCCCGGTTGCGATCGCCGAAGCCAGCGTGCATCCCGTACCGTGCGTGTGCCGCGTCTGTATACGCGGCGATTCGAACTCCTTTACGCCGTGGGTGTGCGCGAACACGTCGACGACCGTATCGCCGGGCATATGGCCGCCCTTGAGCAGCACATTCTTTGGCCCCAAGGTGAGCAGCATTGCCGCGGCGTCGGTCATGTCGTCCCGCGTGGCGATGGTCATGCCCGTTAGAAGCTCGGCTTCGGGCACGTTCGGCGTAAGAACCGTGGCGTGGACGAGAAGGCGCCGCCTCAAGGCCTGGCGCGCTTCGGCATCGAGCAAGGGATCGCCGCTCTTCGCCGCCATGACGGGATCGAGAACCAGGGGCATGCCGCCGCCCTTCGCCTCGTAGACGTCGGCGACGGCGTCCACGATTTCGGCGTTGTGCAGCATGCCGGTCTTGAGGCAGTCGGCGCCGATGTCGTCGAGTACGGCATCGATCTGCTGGACCACGAAGGACGCGGCGACCTCGCTCACGCCGTGAATCCCTTGGGTATCCTGGGCGGTGAGCGCCGTGATCGCCGTCGCCGCGTAACCGTTGAGCGCCGTCACGGTTTTGATGTCAGCCTGGATACCGGCGCCGCCGCCGGAATCCGACCCGGCGACGATCAATACGCGCCCTTTCATGACGACCCTACCGGGGCCTCCCCTTCGACAGGCTCAGGGTGAGGCCCTCATGCTGAGTTTGTCGAAGCATGAAGCACATAAACGTCGTCACTGTTTTGCTGGCTGGCTTAGCTTTGCCGCGCGGCCTGTTCCAACGCGCCGACGATGTTGTCGACGACTTCGCCGACCAGAGCCTCGTCGCGCCCCTCCGCCATGACGCGGATGACGGGCTCGGTTCCCGACTTACGAATCAGCAGACGGCCCCCTTCGCCAAGACGGGCCGTTCCGTCGTCGATGGCCTGGCGCACCCTCGAATCCTCGAGCGGCGCCCCGTTCACGCAGCGCACGTTCCGCAGGGTCTGCGGCACCGGATCGAAGGTCCGCCCGACTTCGCTGGCGGGCCGCTTTTCCTCGACAAGAACGGCGAGCACCTGAAGCGCCGCGATCAGTCCGTCGCCCGTCGTCGCGAAGTCGGACATGATGATGTGGCCCGATTGCTCGCCGCCGAGGTTGTAGCCGTTGCGGCGCATGTGTTCGACCACATAACGGTCGCCCACAGCGACGCGATGCAGCGAAAGCCCGATTCCCGACAGGTATTCCTGAAGACCGAGATTGGACATGACGGTCCCGATGACGCCGCCACCCCGCAGGCGGCCGGATTTCTTCCACCGCGTGGCGATCATCCCCATCAGCTGATCGCCGTCCAACAGGGCGCCGAGCTCATCCACGATGACCAACCGGTCCGCGTCTCCGTCCAGCGCGATCCCTATGTCGGCGGATTGGTCGACGACGGCATCGCGTATGGTTTGCGGCGAGGTCGAGCCGCACCCCTCATTGATGTTGAAGCCGTCCGGCGAGACGCCGATCGGCACCACCTCGGCGCCGAGTTCCCATAGCACCGTCGGCGCCACCTTATAGGCCGCGCCATTGGCGCAATCGATAACGACCTTCAGGCCGTCAAGGCTGGCGCCGCGGGGAAAGGTACTCTTGACGTATTCGATGTAACGGCCCTCGGAGTCCGTCAGGCGCTGCGCACGTCCAAGTTTGTCCGGCGGCGCAAGATCGTCCTGCGCGCCCGCCGCCATGCGGTTCTCGATGGAAAGCTCGACCGCGTCCGACAGCTTGTACCCGTCCGGACCGAACAGTTTGATGCCGTTGTCCTGGTAGGGATTGTGCGAGGCGGAAATGACCACCCCCAGATCCGCCCGCAGACTTCGCGTCAACATGGCGACCGCGGGCGTCGGCAAGGGGCCGACCAATATGACGTCCATGCCGACCGAGATGAATCCGGCCGTCAGGGCGGGCTCGAGCAAATAGCCGGAAAGACGGGTGTCCTTGCCGATCACCGCCCGGTGGCGGTGCTCCCCGCGGTAAAACTCGGCGCCCGCGGCCATGCCGACGCGCAGCGCGGTTTCCGCCGTCATCGGTTCGGCATTTGCCTTGCCGCGAATTCCGTCGGTTCCAAAGAGGTGTCGTGTCATGGGCGTTAGGCGGGCAATTCTAAGCGCCTTTGTCCGCGCCGGATAGTCTCGACAAAACCCCAAATGCGCGGTGGGTATCCGCGACATCGTGGACGCGCAAGATCTGCACGCCTTGCGATCCGGCCCACAGCGCGCCGGCAAGGGACTCCGGCAGGCGTTGCGCGGGATCGTACCGGCGGCCCAGCTTGCGCGAGACGCCAATCAGAAGCGGACAGCCCAGGCCGTGAAACAGCGCGGCTTGGCGTAGAAGTTCCAGGTTTTGTGCGGCGCTCTTCCCAAAGCCCACGCCCGGGTCGATGATGAGCCGCCGTTCGTCGATCCCGGCCGACCGGCAGGCCGCGATACGCTCTCGAAGATCGTCGTAGACCGCAAGAACCGCCTCATTTGGGGCAAGCCCCGCGCCCCGCTCATCCGTAAACCCATGCGTCAGGACAATATGCGCGCCGCTGGCGGCGGCGGTTTCAATGCTGCCCGATTCTCCCGTCAACGCCGTCACATCGTTGATGATGGTGGCGCCGGCCGCGGCCGCCCTGCCCATCACCTCGGCATGGCGCGTATCGATGGAGAGCGGGCGCAACCCGCGCAAGCCCTCGATAACCGGCAGGACGCGGACCAATTCCTCGGCGGCCGGCACCGCGGCGGCGCCCGGCCGGCTCGATTCACCGCCGATATCGAGGATATCCGCCCCGGCATCGGCAAGGGCGCGGCCATGGGCGACCGCCGCCGAAGGGCCGGCAAATCGCCCGCCATCGGAAAACGAGTCGGGAGTGACGTTGACGACGCCCATGAGCAACGGACGCTCGAACGACAAGCCCTGGATCGGTGAGCGCGGCGCCGTCAGAGCGTCCAGAACCGCCGAAATCTTCCCGCCCGCATGGCCGCCGGCGAGTGTGGCGGCGGACACGGGGTAGACGGCCTGACCGCCAGAGGGTTCGCGCAGGATGATTTCGCACAGGGTGAAGGCGCGCGGACCCCCGGCAAGGGGCAGCGCCACGCCATCCTCGATCGCGCGGGCCGCGGTGGCGCCGTCCAAAAGGCCCGCCGGGCGAATATAGGGCGCTCCGGTCAACGAAAGACCCCGCGCAAAGGCAGGGTCCTGCAAATCAGTCAGCAAAGCCGCGATCCCGCTAGTGGTTCAACTCTGACATTCCGATTCCTCGATGTCAGCCCGCGGCGCTAGGAGCCCGGCTGCGGCTCCGGGCGCAGGCCGCCGCGCTTACCCTTGCCGGCGCCCTTGTTCTGGCCCGTCGACGGGATCGGTGAGCGCCTTCCTTTCTCGTCCGCGGCCTCTGCTGGGGGCTGCTCCACATCTTCGGGCCGTTGAAGGGTCTCGCCGCGAAGCAGCGCCGCGATATCGTCTCCGCTCAGGGTCTCATATTCGAGAAGGGCCTTGGCCAAGATATGCAATTGGTCGATGCCTTCCGAAATGATCTTGTGCGCCGTGGCATTGGCTTCCTCGACCAAACGGCGAACCTCCTCGTCGATCATTTGCGCCGTCGCCTCGGAAACATTCTTGCGCTGCGTCACCGAATGGCCGAGGAAAATCTCCTCCTCGTTGTCGTTGAAGCGCAACGGGCCAAGCTTTTCGCTCATGCCCCACTCGGTGACCATCTGGCGCGCAAGGTTCGTCGCCATCTTGATATCGCTGGAGGAGCCGGTCGTCACCTTCCGTTTGCCAAAGACGAGCTCTTCCGCGACGCGGCCGCCCATGGCGATCGCCAGGGCCTCTTCCAGATAGTCGACAGCCTGGGAATGCTTGTCCTCGAGGGGCAACCGTTGAACCAAGCCCAAGGACTGGCCGCGTGGAATGATGGTGGCCTTGTGGATGGGATCGGAGGCCGGGCAATTGACGGAGACGAGAGCGTGCCCCGCCTCGTGGTAGGCCGTGAGCTTTTTCTCGTCGTCGCTCATCACCATCGAGCGCCGCTCGGCGCCCATCATGACCTTGTCCTTGGACTCTTCGAAGTCCTCCATGGCCACGACGCGCTTGCCCTTGCGGGCCGCGAGCAGCGCGGCCTCGTTGACGAGGTTCGCCAGATCGGCGCCCGAGAACCCGGGCGTGCCGCGGGCGATCGTGCGGGCGACCACATCGGAGCCGAGCGCCACCTGGCGCATGTGAACCTTCAGAATGCGCTCACGGCCCAGGATGTCGGGATTGGGAACCACCACCTGACGGTCAAAGCGGCCGGGACGCAGCAGCGCCGGATCGAGCACGTCCGGACGGTTGGTCGCGGCGATCAGGATCACGCCCTCGTTCGCCTCGAACCCGTCCATTTCCACGAGCAACTGGTTCAGCGTCTGCTCGCGTTCGTCGTTGCCGCCGCCCAAACCCGCGCCGCGGTGCCGGCCCACCGCGTCGATTTCGTCGATGAAAATGATGCAGGGCGCGTTCTTCTTCGCCTGCTCGAACATGTCGCGCACGCGGCTCGCGCCGACGCCGACGAACATCTCGACGAAATCCGATCCGGAAATGGTGAAGAAGGGAACATTGGCCTCGCCGGCGATGGCGCGCGCAAGCAGGGTTTTACCCGTACCCGGCGGCCCGATCAGCAGGGCGCCCTTGGGAATCTTGCCGCCCAGCCGCTGGAAGCGCTGGGGGTCCTTGAGGAAGTCGACGATCTCCTCGAGTTCTTCCTTGGCCTCGTCGACGCCCGCGACGTCATCGAAGGTGATGCGATCCTGCCGATCGGTCATCAGGCGGGCGCGCGATTTGCCGAACCCCATCGCCTTGCCGCCACCCGATTGCATTTGGCGCATGAAGAATATCCACACGCCAACGAGCAGCAGCATCGGGAACCAGTTCAACAGCATACCAAATAGATTGAAGCCGCCATCGACCGACACCGCGCTGATCGACACGCCGCTGCCGTGCAGCAGCTCGACGTAATTCGTTCCCGGCGGCGCATAGGTGCTGAACGCGCGGCCGTCCGAGAAAAAGCCCGTTACCGCATCGCCGCGGACCGTAATCTCCCGGACGGCGCCCGAGTCGGCTTCCGCCAGGAACTCCGAGAAGGCCAGATCCTGCACCGTATCGCGTGATTTCGGCCCTTGGAAGAGCTGGAAAAGCGCAATGACGAGAAGGCCGATAATGGCCCACAAAGCCAAGTTCTTGCCGAAATTACTCATCCCGAAAAGACCCTCTCTTGCACCGCCGCCCGCACTTGATTGTTCGCAAAGGCCCCCTCCCGGCCGCCCGAGGAGCCGCGCCCCGACACCTTATTAGCTCCGGCACCTTATTGGGCCCCAACACCTTATTAGATAGTGCCGACGCGCGCCCTGGCAACAGTAAAGTAGGGTGGCACAAAAGGTTGAAGGGGTTGGAAAGAAGCCAAAAATTTGGCCCCGTCCACGGTTTGGTAACCTATGTGAGGCGCCGCCAAAAGCCGGTCGCCGCACCATAGGGCCGGCAGGACGAACCGCGCTGGACCCGGAATGGCCGGTTTCCGCGTCAGATGGCCCTTCGCCACGATCAGGTCCCAGCCCCGGCGCCCCAGGGCCTGGACGTGCATCCCACATCTCGAGCCCTCGTCCACCATCGCCACATCGATCGCAAATCGCCCATCCCACAACGCGGTTGGGCTAGGCCGGCCAGGGCGCACGGCCAGCGCGGGTAAGGTTCCGCGCGCTTCGCGGCACACCAGAACCCGCCCGCCCCGGGGCGTCAGCAGGCATCCCCCGAGTGTCGTCCGCCGCGGAGCCTCTCCGGCGAGCGTCCCGTAAATCCGGGCCAGGCCCCGCCGCCGCGGTGGGTAGGCTCGGCCACCGATGCAAGTCACCGTCCGCGACAGCATGCGCAGGGCCAAGCCACGGGGAGCACGGCGCAGCCCCTCGAGGTCGAGCCAGGCGTACCCGGCCGGGTGAAGAACCGCGTAGCGGGCGAGCCATTCGTTCGTGAGCGCTTCGTCGAAGGCGCGGATCGCCCCGATGCGCGCCGCGATGCCGGCCAGTTCGCCCGTATCCCAGGCCCCACCTTCCAGCGCGGCGCGAACGCGCACGCGGGCAAAGCGCGGATCGCGGTTACTGGGATCCTCGATCCAAGCCTGTCCCCGCAACCTTAGGGTCGCCCGGAGCCGCGCCCGGCCCAGGCCGAGCAAGGGACGCAGCAGCCGCGGCGTGTCCGTGTCCGTCAGCGCCGCCATCCCCGCCAAGCCATCGAAGCCGCTGGCCCGTCCCGCCCTCATCAGCAGGGTCTCCGCCTGGTCATCTTCATGGTGCGCGACCAACAGGTGGAGAACCGCGTGCCCTCGGCACCAATCACGGAGCAGGCCATAGCGCGCCTCCCGCGCCTTTGCTTGTACGCCACGCAGGGGTTTCTCGCCGCGCCACGGAAGCACACGATGTTCGATACCCCGCGCGCGCAGCCAATCGCCGACCCGGGCCGCTTCATCGGCCGAGCCGGCGCGCAGGCCGTGATCGACCGTCAGGGCCGTGACCGCGCCGCCGCGCGCCACGGCCCATTCCTGGGCACTCAGGCACAGGGCAAGACTGTCGGCGCCGCCAGACACGGCGACGGCGAGCGCCGGTGACGCCTCGAAGGGGCCAAGGGGCGCCATCAGGGCGGAAAACTCCGCCGCCCCAATGGCTTGGCACGTTACCGGTGAAGCGGCGAGGGTCCCACGCGGGCCTGAAGAGCCCGAACTCCGGGACGGCCTGGAGCGGCGTCCGTTCAGGAGGGATCGCTTTTGACGGTCACCGGACGGATGAAGCTGCGCTAGCATCTTGAAGAGGTGAGCAATATCCGAAGCGAATGAGCCGCGCCAGTTCAATCACGCGGGCACTTCGGAACTTACCCGGGCCGCGGCCGGTTCAGCAATTGAGGCGCGCTTGCTCTTGATTCGCGCGGCGTATGAGGTTTTCGTCTGCATCTTCGAAGCGCAACAATAGTTCCGCGAAGGTCGCACAGGCATCCGATTTCTGATCCAGGGCGCCGAGCGACATCCCCAGCTTCAGAAGATTGTCCGGGGCCTTACTGCCCTCGGGGAACTTTTGATATCCCTCGATGAAGGCGCTGGCGGCTTCGGAAAAGTTCCGCCGGACATAAAATGTCTCGCCCAACCAATATTGGGCGTTCCCGGCCAGGTCATGGTCCCCGTGCTCGGCGAGAAACTCGGTGAACGCCGCCTCGGCGGCATCGTAGTTGAGCCTGGTGAGTAACGCCCGGGCAAAGGCATAGCGCTCCTCCGGCGTGCCGTCGGGCAAAACGCCGCCGGTGTCCTCGGTCTCGATCACGGTTTCCGGTGCGGCGGTAGGAGTCTGAGTCCCGGCCGTTGGTGCGGCGGCGGCGGGCGCGGGCGATCCCCCTGTCCCGGCGCCAAGCGCATTCAGGCTTTGTTCAATTCGCGACAGGCGAAAGTCGATGTCACCGACCAGCTTGTCGAACCGGTTCTCAAGGACGTCCACCTGGCGCCCGATCAACTCCACGGCGGCCGTCAGTTCAGCCATGGCCCCTTCTATCTCGCTCACGCGCACCTCGCTGGCGCCGCTCCCACGCCGCGGCGCGTCGCCGGATGCGCTCAATGACCGGCCGCCACCCAGGCTAAACACTTCGCGCTGAACGTCCTGCATGGCGGATTCGATGCTTTGGAGGCGCCGGGTCAGCTCGCGCAACTCCGCGTTCTGCGCCCAAGCGGGCCGCATGAGTGGACCCACGACGAGGATCAGCACAAATAGTGGAAGCAAAAGGGTGAGGAAGCGCCAACCATCCCGGGGAGGGCGGACGGAAGCAAAGCGTTGGGGAAGTGTCATTGTCGGGTGTCGGGCGCCGTCTGTCGGTATCGGATGTTCCTGCGCGCCGCACCGCGTACGGCGCAGCGCACTATCGATACATCATTGAGGCGTACGATTGTGGCAGAAATACGTTTTGCGCAAAAGAAACGCCCGCCGCCGGTCCAAGCCAGGCGCGCAGGCGTTTCAATCTTCGGTAGGCTGCGGAGAAACCGCGGCGCCCAATTAGTTAATCGTCGTTACACCGCGACGGTTCTGCGACCATGAGACCTCGCTCGAACCGACCGCCACGGGCCGCTCCTTGCCGAAGCTGATCGTCGTAATCCGGGTCGCGTTAATGCCTTGCTCGATCAAGAAATTCTTGACCGCGACGGCGCGCCGTTCCCCGAGTGCAATATTATATTCGCGGGTGCCGCGCTCGTCCGTGTGACCTTCAACCGTCACGGTCACGTCCGGGTTCGTGCGAAGCCAATCCGCCTGGCGCGCGAGAGTGCGGCGGGCCTCGGACCTGAGTTCGAACTTGTCGAAATCAAAGAAAATCCGGTCGCCAACGTTGACGACGAGATCCTGTTGCGTGCCCCCGCGAACGGTGTCCTGCGGCTGCGAGGTGACGCTGGTACGTGCTTGAGCGCCCTGGCCGCCTGCTGATGCCAGTTCTTCCGACGCCGTCGTACAGGCCGCCACGAGGAAAAGGGCTCCAAAAATAGTCCAATACTTTAGGCGCATTGAGATTCTCCAATCCGGCGATTTTTTGTGGGGCGCGGGTTGTATCCACGGACAATGTCGTCTCGTCGCCCACAGGGCTGCCGAGAGTCACAACCACCTTACATAAAAGGCGCAAACCCTTTGTGGTCCCCAAATTACGATGGCCGGACTATATTGTCCAGTCCTTAACGAAACTTTAACAGCTATTCTAAAGGCTTACGCCGCCCCAACTAACGGTTCACACTCGATAGGGGCGACCATGCGGGATCGGATGCATCGACCGGCGTAATCATTAGCCGTTCGTTGAATCCGGTGAGATCAATCGACCAAAGCCGAACGGCACCACCGGTACCCCCTTCGCCCCGTGGCTCCTGGCGGAAGAACATCAAAACGCGGCCATTCGGGGCCCAGGTTGGCGCTTCATCAAGAAAACTCTCGGTGAGAAGGCGCTCTCCCGAGCCGTCGGGCCGCATGATGCCAATGTGGAACCGGCCGGCCCGGAACTTGGTGAAGGCAATAAGATCCCCGCGCGGCGACCAGACCGGCGTGGCGTAACGGCCGCGGCCAAAGCTGATCCGCTTCTGGTTCCGCCCGTCGGCATCCATCACGTAGAGTTGCTGCGTGCCGCCACGGTCCGAGTTGAACGTGATGCGCCCGCCATCGGGCGAAAAAGACGGCGAGGTATCGATCGCCGGATGGCGCGTCAAGCGCTCCACGCGCCGGGTCAACACGTCCATCGCATAAATGTCGGAGTTGCCGCCGATGGACAGGGTCATGATTACCTTGTTGCCGTCGGGCGAAAACCGCGGCGCGAAGGTCATGCTCTGAAAATCGCCCAGCACTTCCTGCTGCCCGGTGTCGATGTTGTAGATGTAGACCCGCGGCTTGTTGCCGACATAGGAGAGATACGTGATCTCCTGACGCGTCGGGGAAAAGCGCGGCGTCAGGACAAGGTCGCGCCCGTCGGTCAGAAACCGGTGGTTTTCCCCGTCCTGGTCCATGATCGCGAGACGCTTGATGCGTTTATCCGCGGGGCCGGTTTCGGAAACGTAGACGATGCGGGTGTCGAAGTATCCTTCCTCGCCCGTCAGCCGCTTGTATATGGCGTCCGAGATCAAGTGGGCGACGCGCCGCCAGTTGTCGAACGCCGTGGTATAGCGCGTGCCTTCCATCTGCTGTTCGGCCAGGGTATCCCAGAGCCGGAACTCGGCCCGGAAGCGGCCGTCCTGCTCCACGGAGATGCGGCCGGTTACCAGCGCCTGGGCGTTGATCAGCCGCCAATCCGAAAACCGTGGCCGAACCGTGATGGTGGCGGGATCTTCGATGAAGGCCGCACTGTCGATGGGCCGGAACAGGCCCGACCGCTCGAGATTCTCCGCAATCACGCGCGCCACGTCCGCGCCAAGCTCGGCCCCGCGGGGTGTCGAGCCGACGAAGGCGGTGATGGCCACCGGCAGGGGATCGATATTGCCCCGCGTGATATCGATTTCCAGAACCGCCAGCGCCGGGCGCGCCAGCGCAAGGAGGATAACCGCGCCAAACAATAATGCGAACAGGCCACCCGTTGGGCGCCCAAAGTGTCTCGTTTTCATCCGCCCAACAATTCCCTTGGATTGAAAGTTAGTTCGATGTCTCGCCACTGCTCGTAACTGGCTTGCGGCAGTTGTGCAAGCGGCGAGCATTTCAGCACCGCGCGCCGGGCGCTTTCCGCCGCCGCACGGTAAAAGGCCTCACGCATGCGCGATTGATCCACGATGCGCGGTTGACTGCGCAGGGACCCGTCGGGGTTGAGGCTGAATTGGATCCGTATGATCAGGTTCTCGGCGTCGCGCGCGCCGGCGGGCACGCTCCAGCAGCGCTGTATTTGCAGCCGGATGGCGTCAATCTGACTGAGCGTCAACCGGCTGGAGATTCGCGTCGATTGATTCACCGGTTTCGGCGGCACGAAGGGTTTCCTTTCGGCCTGCTGTTCTTTCTTCTTTTCTTCCTCGTCGTCCCTTTTCGCTTGCGGCGCTTGGGTTTCCTTCGACTTGTCGATCAGCGCGGCGATCTGGGATAGATCGAACTTCGGGTGTTTCTTCGGCGGCTCCGGCTTGCGGTGGGGCTTCGCCGAAACCTTCGGCGGCGGCTTGGGCTCGGGCTTGGGCTCGGGCTTCGGCTCCACGACAGGCTTTGGTTCGGGTTCGGGCTCAACGACCGGCGCCGGCTCCGGCTCAAGCGCGGCGACTTGAGGCGGCGGGGGGGCCGGTTCCGACGGCGGCGGCGGTAGCTCCGGCTCAGGCTCCGGCTCGGGCTCGGGTTCCGGTTCGGGCTCCGGCTCCGGTTCGGGCTCAGGTTCCGGTTCATGATCAGGCGGCGGCGCCGGCGCCGCGGCGGTGAAGGACCTCGTGAACTCCTCGACCGTAACGAGCTCCACCAGGATCGGAGTCTCCTTGAAATCGTCCCGGAACAAAGTCGGCAAACCGAACCAGCCTACCGCCACGATGACGGCATGGAAGCCGACCGATACTGTCACCGCGCTACGCAAAGGTTCTGACCTAACTTTTCCGGTTGCCGTTCAATTCGACGACGGCCGTTCCGTCACCAAGGCGACCCGCCGGAATCCCGCTTCGGTGAGGGCGCCCATGACCTCCATGACGACGCCGTAGGCGATGGCCTTATCGCCCCGTATGAAAATCCTCGTGTCGGGCTTGTTCAGGGTGATGGCGGTGAGCCGCGGCACAAGCTCGCTCAGTTCCACCTCGGTCTCCTGCAGGAAGATCTGCCCGCTGGCGCTGACCGTAACCGCGAGCGGTTCATCCTGCCCCGCAATAATCGGGGCGGACGTTTCGGGAAGATCGACCTTCACCCCCACGGTGAGGAGCGGCGCCGTGATCATGAACACCACCAAGAGCACCAGCATGACGTCCACGAAAGGCGTCACGTTGATTTCCGCCATGGGGCGGTACTTGCCGGTTTGGCTGGACCAGTCGTTCAAGAGGGCTGCCATGGCTTAGGCCTCCCTCTCATCGAGCTGGCGCGAGAGGATCGCCGTGAACTCGGCGGAGAACCCGTCGAGCCGATTGGCGAAGCGCCCCAGGTCGCTGGAAATCTTGTTGTAGGCCACCACCGCGGGGATCGCCGCGACAAGCCCGAGGGCGGTGGCGAAAAGCGCCTCGGCGATGCCGGGCGCAACGACCGCGAGGCTCGTATTCTCCGAGAGCGCAATCGATTGGAAGCTGTTCATGATGCCCCAGACCGTGCCGAACAGGCCGATGAACGGGGCGGTGGCGCCGACCGTCGCGAGGAAGCCCACGTAACGCTCGAGCCCTTCCATCTCGCGGCTGATGGTCAGGCGCATGACCTGGCCGATGCGCTCGCGTATGCCGGCGCTGGGCGTGTCGCGGCCGGCCAGCGCCATCGAACCCGAGCGCCGCCATTCCCGCATGGCCGCCGTGAACAGCACGGCCATGGGATGGTCGGCTTTCTTGCCCATGCGGTCGTAGAGATCGTCGAGCGACCCGCCGGACCAGAAGGTTTCCTCGAAGCCCTCCGCCTTGGAGACGACGATCCGCATCCGGCGCAACTTTTCGAAAATGATCGCCCAGCACCAGACGGATGCGGCGACGAGAACAATGATCACCGCCTTGACGACGACGTCGGCCCTGAGAACCAGGGACAAGATCGACAAATCGGTGGCCATGGTGCGCCCCACGGCGGCGGCGTTTATGAGATCTTGTTCCATCGCTTCACAGGTTCCTATTGGGTCGTGACGGTAAGGGGCGCGAGCTCGAGAAGCGCCGCGCGGATTTCCTTGGGCAGCCGCCGGGCCCGGCCGCCGGAATCGATGCACGCTATCTGTAAATTAGTCGACACGAGGTTGTCGGCGCCGCGCCGGACGTTCTGCTCCGCGTCGAGCGACGCGCCCCGGACGTCCAGAATGCGAGTCACCACCTCGATCTCATCGTCGAGCCGTGCCGGCATGTGATAATCGATGTGACAATGGCGCACCGCGAATGCAAGGCCCGAGGTCCGCACCATTTCGGAATGGGTGATCCCGACGAGGCGCATCAGGTCGGTGCGGGCGCGCTCGATGAACTTCAAGTAATTAGCGTAATAGACGATGCCCGAGGCGTCCGTGTCTTCGTAGTAGACCCGCAAAGGCATGTAATGCGCACCATTTTCAATGCGGCCCCTGGTGGCGGTCTCAGGCATCCTCCTCCTCCATGGTGAGGCCGAGTTGCGCCGAGGCCCGCCCGGGCGCCTCAAGCCCGAGATGGGCAAAGGCCGCCGGGGTGAGAAGGCGGCCGCGCGGGGTCCGCTGCAACAGGCCCTGCTGGATGAGGAAGGGTTCGACGATATCTTCGAGGGCGTCGCGGGGTTCGAACAGGGCCGCGGCCAGGGTTTCCACGCCGACCGGACCGCCGCCGAAGGAGCGCGCGATGACCGAGAGATAGCGGCGGTCGAGCGCGTCGAGCCCGCGTTGATCGACCTCCAGCCGTTCCAGCGCCCGGTTCGCGACCTCCGAATCGATCTGGGCAGCGCCGCCGATGGCGGCGAAATCGCGCACCCGGCGCAGCAACCTTCCCGCGATCCGGGGCGTGCCGCGCGAGCGCTTGGCGATCTCGGTCGCGCCGTCCTCCGATAGCGCAATACGCATCAGGCGCGCGCCGCGGCGGACGATCGCAAGATTTATATGGGGATGGACGCGAAAGACTCATTCGACGCCCTGAACAAGTTTCTGACTCTGCTGGGCGACAACAAGCTCGCCGCCAAGGCGATCGTCGGGGTGATGAATCAGCGGCTGGTGCGCGTGCTCTGCGACGAATGCCGTGAGGCGTTCGAGCCTGATGCGGCCACACTCAAGAAGCTCAACCTGCCCGCGGACAAGATCGATCGGTTCTACCGCCCGCCGACGGAAAAGAAGCTTGATCGCAAGGGGCGCGAAATCCTCTGCTTGACCTGTCAGGGAACCGGTTATGTCGGACGGACGGGAGTCTTCGAACTCCTGGTGGTCGACGAAGGCGTGACGAAATTGATCGAAGCGGGCGCCCCGATCGATCGCATCAAGGCCCACAGCCGCAAGAACAGAATGTACTACTTGCAGGAGACCGGGCTGCTGAAGGTCATTGACGGCAGGACGAGCATGAACGAAATCCTCCGGTGCCTGCGCACCAGTGAAAAGTAACGCGGAGTCGGACCCATGTGGTTGACGCTCATTCTGATGGCCCTGCTGCTCGGTATCACCCTGCGCCAGTCGATGCAGGGGTTTTTCAGCGCGCTGATTCTTGCGGTGCTTTCCATCTGCTGTGCGGCCGGGGCGCTGGGCAACTACGAATGGGTGGCGGTGAACTGGGTCGCGCCCATGTTTTG
>JADFIH010000132.1 GCA_022566715.1 Pseudomonadota bacterium
AACCCGGGGAGCCGAGCGGCCCTCATGCCCGCGCCAGCTGAACGATTTGACCAACTCCCCCCAAAACATCATCGAGACGGCGCTGGCGCAGCAGATCGACTACTACCGCGCGCGAGCGGCGGAGTACGACCAGTGGTGGCATCGCGAAGGGCGCTACGACAGGGGCGAGGCCGACAACGCCCGCCCCGACCACGACGCTGTCGATATCGTGCGTCACGGGCAAATCCAAATATGCGGAAAATCGGTCACCGGTGCGATGGACCCTGAGTGGCGCCAAAGCCCTCCGGACCTGGCCCGGAAGTGGCGCGAAAAAGCGCTATTTATTAACAGCTTATGACTCACAAAAGGTTGAAGCGGTTTGTATTGCGAGTTCTTCGCCGATAGCCGAAGTAAGGCGGGTCAGCAGTCCAACCGGGGATACTCATTATGGTGAATTTGGCGCGCGGCACCTTGGCGGCACTTGCCGGGGTCGTCTTGTATACATCGTCCAGCATGGCTAACCCATCGGTCTGGCGCTACGAATGGCCGACGACGGACTTCGACAAAACCTCGATCGATTTCCGCGACATCATTTCCGGCGGTCCGCCCAAGGACGGGATACCGCCGATCGACGACCCTCAGTTCAGGCCGGTTTCGGAGATCGACCACCTCGCCGACACTGAACCGGTGATTGGCCTGTTCGTCAATGGCGAGCAAAAGGCTTATCCGCTTCAGGTGTTGATGTGGCATGAGATCGTCAACGATGAAATCGGCGGAGTTCCGGTCACCGTTACCTTCTGCCCCCTGTGCAATACGACGATCGTGTTCGACAGACGGTTGGACGGACGCGTGCTGGATTTTGGCACGACCGGCAAATTGCGCTTTTCCGATCTGGTGATGTACGACCGGCAGACCGAAACCTGGTGGCAGCAGTTCCTGGGTGAGGCGATCGTTGGCGAGTTGACCGGCTCCGTGCTCAAGATCATTCCGGCGCGGGTCGAGTCTTTCGCGAACTTCAAGGAACGCGCACCGAACGGGTTGGTCCTGGTGCCGGCGCGGGAGCGTGGCCGTGCCTACGGCAATAATCCTTACCGCGGCTATGACTCGTCCTCTCGGCCCTTCCTTTTTCGTGGCGCGCTTCCCACTGAAGTAGCGCCCCTGTCGCGTGTGGTGGTGCTCTCGATCAACGGAACGCGGGAAGCCTGGTCCCTGAATCTGCTCAGGGAAAAGCGGCGGGTCGAGATTGGCGACGGCATCGTGATCCATTGGGAGCCGGGCCAGAACTCGGCGCTCGATGCCTCGGTCATCAGCCGGGGCGTGGACATCGGCAACGTTACGGTCATTCGGGAGACCGCGGACGGCCCGGAGGATGTGGCCTATAGCGTGGACTTCGCGTTCGCGTTTACGGCGTTCTTCCCGGACTCACCCATTCACAACTAGGCCTATTGGTTACTGCCACTGCCGGGCCGGTTCGCCGGCCCGGTTTTTTTGTGCCGGGGATTTGCTCTAGGCAGCCCCCTCGATCTTGGCGTCATCGAACTTCGCGCCCTCGATCTTGGCGCCCTTGAAGTTGGCGGTTTTGACGTTGCAGTTTCTCAGATCGGCGCCGCGAAGATCCGCACCGGAGAAATTGGCGCCCTTGATGCGGGCGCCGGAGAGATTCGTGTCGCGGAAACAGGCTTTGACGAATTTGGCGCCCTCCAGGTTCGAGGACCAGAACTTGGTGGTGGAACCGAATATCTCCACCGGTTCCAACTGCGCGCCGCTGAAATCGGCCCCGTTGAAGATTCCGCGTGCGAGGACGGCGCCCCTTAGGTCGGCCTGCGCAAACATGGCGTCGCGGCAGTCCGTCAAGGAAAGTTCGGCCATCGCCAACTCGGCGCGGGTGAAGTTCGCACCCGTCAGGAGGGCCCGATTGAACTTGGCCGCGGGGAGAAATTTGTCGCGGAAATCTTGGAACTGCAAGTCGATTTCGGAGAAGTCGCCGCGCTTTCCCTTCGACCCCGACGATTCGCTCCACTCCTTGTGGTACTGCAGCGCCTGGGCCAAGGTGCAGCCGAGGGTGTCGACGGATTGCGCCCGTTTCGCGGAGGCAAAATAGGCCTGCTCCTTGGCGTCCTCATCGATGGCCGCGCCCCGCAGGTCGGCGCCGTCCAGAATGACGCCATGCCACTTCACGCCCGTTAGCACCGCACCTTGCAGGTTGGCGCCGGACAGATCGGATTGAGAGAGGTCGGCGCCTTCGAGGTTGGCGCCTTCGAATATCACGTTCCGCAGATCCGCGTTGATAAGCTTTACGTTTTGCAAAATGGCGTCGGTAAAATCCGCCTGGAGCACAAAGCCGTTCGAGATTTGCGCGCCGCTGAAGTCGGCGCGCTCGGCGATGACATTGGCCAACTCGGTGGGTCCTCCGCCGAATGAGACCATTTTGAGATCCTGCTTCTCGGGCTCGATGGTGGCGAGCACACCCTCGCGGAGATCGGCCTTTATCAGGATGGCGTCATTTAGAACGGCCCCACGCAGGCAGGCGCCCCGCAAATCGGCGCCCGATAGGTCGGCGCCCTCCAAGTTGGCGACCCGCAGATCGGCGGCGAACAGGTTTGCGTTGATGAGCTTTGCCCCCGTGAACGCGGTGAAGCGCGCCTTGGCGCCCGAAAAATCGGCCTCCGAAAGGTTTCGGTTGCTGAGGTGGAGGTGGGAGATGTCATGGAACGCAAAACTTGCCCTCTGCCCGCCGCTTTGGCGCGCCAAGTAACGCTCGTGTGCCGTGATCATGGCCTCGAGTTCGCTCTGGGACAGACTTTTGCGTTCCGTCGCCGGCGCCGGCATTGGGCGTTCCCCTTTTTTTCTGTCTGCGGGCCCCTGCCGCCGGTTAGGTCAGGCCCACCGCGCCCGTGGTGGTGGCGCCCTCGAAATTGGCGCCGTTAAGTTTCGCGCCGGTGAAGTCCACGCCGCGGAGGTCGCATTTGCTAAGATTCGCGTCCCGCAAATCGGCGCCCGCAAAACTCGCGCCGGCAAGCCTCGCCTGGGACAAGTTGGTTCCTTGCAGCTTGGCGCGGGAGAACTTCGCGTTTTCCAGGTTGGCGGGCCAGTTCTGTGGGACGGGTCCATCGACCACGAGCGGTTCCAGCCGCGCGCCGCTCAGGTCCGCGTCGATGAAAACCGAACGCTGCAAATTCGCCCCGCGCATGTCGGCGTTGCAGAAGATGCCGCCGCTGCAGTTCGTCATCGAGAGATCGATCATGGCGAGACCGGCGTTGCGAAAATCGGCGCCTGCAAGAGCGCAAGATTCCAGCCTGGCCGCCGACAGGTCCATGTCCCTGAAGTCCTCTCCCGAAAAATCGAGCTCCGAGAACCGGGCCTGCGTCCCGTCGCTCCCGCCTGTCGCCGCCCAGATTTTGTGGTCGCTCAGTACCTTCGAGAGAAGAACGCCGGCGGCCTCGGCCGTTCGAGGAAGGCTTGCGCGGGAGAAGTCCGTTTGCTTTGCCGCGCCGGGATCGAGGACGGCGCCCCGCAGGTCCGCCCCCGCGACCGTCGAATGCTCCCAGTTTACGCCCGTGAGAACCGCCCCGCGAAAATCGGCTCCGGACGCGTCGCAGTGCGCCAGATCGGCGCCCTCGAAGTCGGCGCCGACCAGCTTGGTATCCCGGAGGTCGCAATTTCTCAGGCTGGCGTTACGGAAGATGGAGTCGCTGAAATCGGCGTTCAGCAGTGCCGCACCTTCAAGCTTCGCCTCGCATAGGTTGGCGCGCTGCACCGAGGCGCTCGCCAGATCGACGATCGTGTTCGTGTATTGGGCCTCGCCGTCTTCGTCGAAATGCGCCAACGCGCCGGCGCGCAGGTCGGCGCCCTGAAGTTTGGCGCCGCTAAGCGTGGCCCCACGCATGCAGGCCCCCCGCAGATCGGCGCGCGAAAGATCGGCCGTCGTCAGGTTGGCGACCCGAAGGTCGGCGCCGAACAGATCGGCATCGCGGAGCTTCGTTCCAGCGAGGGAAGCAAAGCGTAGGAGCGCGCCCCGGAGGTTGGCGCCGCTCAGGTCCCGCCGACTCAAATCGAGGTGCGTTAGATCGAAATGCGCTAGGTTGGCGCGGCGGCCGCCGCCGTCCTGGAGAAAGCTCTCGTGCGCCGCCATGACCAAATCGAGGGTCCGCTGATCGATCCTCTTGTATGGTTCCCGTTGCGCCGGTATTGGGCCGGGAGTTTCTTCGCCGGATTCTATGTTAAGTTGCATATCATCAACGCCTCGCTCGTGAGCCCCTCTCGGCGAGAGATTGTCCACATTGTCCCCTTGTTCTAGTTAACGAGGTCTTAGCGGCCCTCGGGGGCCGATTCGGGTCGGCGAGAGCGTTTCCAGTTTCTCTGGAATCGCTCAAAGCTGCTGGAATCGCTCAAGGCCGCAAGGCGGCCCGCCGGTTATCCGGCGCGCCCGCGCAGGCGCGGACCGCAGGTCCGCTGCCGTGAGCGGCAAAAAGCTAGAGTGGTTCCGACCAAGTCGGAATCGCTCTAGGGTCGCCCGGTGCTGCTTCTGGGCAGGGGCCTCCCCCTTGCGGGACCTTGACCCGCCCGGGGAACCGGTACGACGCTAGAATGGGGTTCTTTGGAGGGCCTTGGGAGAAGCCTGGGAGAGGCCTGGGAGAAGCCTGGGGGAGGCCTGGGGGAGGCCTGGGAGAGGCCTGGGAGAGGCCTGGGAGTGCTTTGGCGCCCTCCGGGAGATATTGGGAGAGGTTTGTTGGCGGAAGTTTGTAACTGATTGACGAAACGTGAAGCGTGGTACCGACCCGGCTCGATATATTATGACTGAAGGAGGACACCCCATTGCCGGTATTTTGGCTTTCCGGCCGCGGCAGCAAGGGCGTGTACGGACGGCATGACTCGGAGTAAGGACCCGGTTCCCGGCCCGAGGGGCAGCAAGGACCTCGAGGCCTTTCTCAAGAAGGTCGCGATGACGCCGGCGCAGGTGTCCGGCGGCCGGGGCCGGCTCATGTTCGCATTGGACGCGACGGCGAGCCGCGAGCCCACCTGGGACCGGGCCTGCCAGATTCAGGGCGAGATGTTCAGCGAAACGGCGGCGCTCGGCGGGTTGGAGGTTCAGATGGCCTTCTATCGCGGCTTTGGCGAATTCGCCGCCACCCCCTGGATCACGAATTCGGCCGACCTGGTGAGGCGCATGACCGGGGTCCGATGCCTCGGCGGCCATACGCAGATCGCCAGGGTCCTGAGGCATGCGATCAGCGAGACGAAGAAGCAAAAGGTGAATGCCCTGGTCTTTGTCGGCGATTGTATCGAGGAGGACATAGACGACCTCTGCGCGTTTGCCGGGGAACTGGGTATGCTCGGGGTGCCTGCCTTCATCTTCCAGGAGGGAGATGAGATCGGGGCCACGCGCGGCTTCAAGCAAATCGCCAAGCTGACCAAGGGGGCCCACTGCCGGTTCGATTTGTCCAGCGCCAGGCAGCTTCGCGACCTCTTGAGCGCGGTCGCGGTCTATGCCGCGGGTGGCCGCAAGGCCTTGGAGACCTATAGCCGCAAGACGGGCGGGGACGTCCGGCTGCTGGCCCAGCAAGTAAAGTAGTTCGGACGATGCTGTACCTCGTTTTGGGTCTTGCCGTTCTGATCGCCCTAGGGCTTGTGGGGCGCTGGTTTCTCAACGCCGACCCCAAGACAGCCGCCACGGCGGTGCGTTGGGTTGCGCTCGGCGGAGGCGCGCTGCTCGGCCTGTTCCTGCTGATGAGGGTCGGCACCGCCGTTTTGTTTCCGATCGTCCTGACCACCCTCTTTCTTTTGCGCCGGCGCGGGCTTTTCGGCGCCCGCGGCTTTGCCGGATTTGGCGGGAGGACGACACCCTCGCCCGGCCAAACCTCGGAGGTCGAAACCGCGACGTTGCGCATGTCGCTGGACCATGACACCGGGGAAATGCAGGGTACGGTGCTGCGCGGACGCTTCGAGGGCCGCGACCTGGAAAGCATGTCGTTCGGGGAACTCGTTCAGCTGTTGGCGGAGTGCCATGCCAACGACGAGCAATCGGTGAGCCTGTTGGAAACCTATCTGGACAGGGAGCAAGGGCCCGACTGGCGCGACCATGCGAAAGAGGAGGGCGCCCAGGGCGGCGCCGCGGCCAACGCCCCGATAACAAAAGACGAGGCCTACGAAGTTCTTGGCCTGAAGCCCGGGGTGTCGCCGGAAGACGTCAAAGAGGCCCATCACCGGCTCATGCTGAAGATGCACCCCGACCAGGGCGGCTCGACGTATCTTGCGTCGAAGATCAACCAGGCGAAGGACTTACTCCTCGGCAGCGACTAACCCTTCATCCAGGCGCGGGACGCCCGTGGGCTTGCCCCGCCCCCATCGACGTGGCAGAACAAAGCCTTGCCCTAGAGCGGCATTCGTCCAGGCGGGTTCGCTTTCATGACAAATAAAGTACGCAAGGCCGTCTTTCCCGTGGGCGGGTTGGGGACCCGGTTTCTGCCCGCGACCAAGGCGCTGCCCAAGGAAATGCTGCCCGTCGTCGATAAGCCGCTGATCCATTACGCGGTCGAGGAGGCCCGCGCGGCCGGCATCGAGGAGTTCATTTTCGTCACCGGAAAGGGCAAGAGCGCGATCGAGGATCATTTCGATTATTCGGGTGAATTAGTCGCTCAATTGGCCGCGCGTGGCCGGACCGATGCGATCGAGGAGTTGCAGGCCTGGCTTCCGGCGCCCGGCAAGGTCGCCTACACGCGCCAGCAGGAGCCGCTCGGCCTCGGTCACGCGGTATGGTGCGCCCGCCATCTGGTCGGCGACGAACCTTTCGCGGTGCTGCTGGCCGACGACCTTATCCTGTCGGCGGAACCCTGCCTGAAACAGATGGTCGAGGCCTACGGGGAGGTGGGCGGTAACATGGTGGCGGCGCTGACCGTGGCCGATGAGGCGGTTTCGAGATACGGTATATTGAAGGTCGAGAGCCAGGACGGGCCGCTGGTGCGTGCGGCCGGCGTCGTCGAAAAGCCGCCGCGTGGCGAGGCGCCGTCCAACCTTGCGGTCATCGGACGCTATATACTGGTGCCGCAGGTCTTTGAGTATCTCGACCGGCAGGAGCGCGGCGCCGGTGGGGAGATTCAGTTGACCGACGCTATCGATTGGCTGGCGGACAAGGCGCCTTTGCATGGTTGGTGTTTTGAGGGACAGCGATTCGATTGCGGCGTCAAGGCTGAATTCTTGCAAGCCAACATTGCGTTTGCGTTGGCGCGGGAGGATATGCGCGATGAACTTCAGGCGTTCTTGCGCACGCTTCCGGACGCGTAGGGACGGGGAGGATTTGCCATGCGCGTTGCGATGATTGGCGCGGGCTACGTGGGTTTGGTGTCCGGCGCTTGCTTTTCCGAATTCGGCGTCGACGTCCTCTGCGTGGACAAGGATCAGGACAGGATCGAACGGTTGCGGGGTGGCGAGGTGCCGATCTTCGAACCGGGTCTCGACGCCCTGGTCGAAACCAACATCGCCGCCGGCCGTTTGCGGTTCGGCACGGATTTAGTGGCGGCCGTCGCGGACGCCGATGCCGTTTTCATCGCCGTCGGAACGCCAAGCCGCCGGGGCGACGGCCATGCCGATCTTTCCTTCGTTTATGCCGCCGCCGAGGAGATCGCCCACGCGCTGAAGGGCTACACGGCGGTGGTCACGAAATCGACGGTCCCGGTGGGCACCGGGCGCAAGGTCGCCGAGATCATCCGGGCGGCGCGCCCCGGCGCGGATTTCGACATGGTCTCGAATCCCGAGTTCCTGCGCGAGGGCTCGGCCATAAACGACTTCATGCGGCCCGACCGGGTGGTCGTCGGCGCCACCTCGGAACGTGCGCGCGAGGTCATGCGCGCCCTGTACCGGCCGCTCTTTTTGAATGAGACGCCGTTCGTTTTCACGGACCTGGAAACGTCCGAGCTCATCAAGTACGCCGCGAACACGTTTCTGGCGACGAAGATCACCTTCATCAACGAAATGGCCGATCTTTGCGAGCGCGCCGGCGCGGATATTCACGATGTCGCGCGCGGCATCGGGCTCGACGG
>JADFIH010000133.1 GCA_022566715.1 Pseudomonadota bacterium
GGTGCGAGCTCCCGGGCCGCGGCCCGGTCGAGTTTCTTGGCGGCGCGCCGGCGCACTTTGGTCAAAACCTCGGCCGCGCCGTCATAGGCCGTACGCGCGTCCGCCGCCGCCTCCTCGAGCTCCCGCAGCCGCACGCCCCCTTCGTCGATCCCTTGCAGTTTTCCGGCAACGCCACGCCAAATCCGGGGCAGGTCGTCGACCGTCGTCTGGTGCTTGCGCGCAAGGGCCCGCAGGGCGAAAAGCCTCTCTTCCACCGTATTGAGATTTTGCGGGTCGGGATCGGCCTCGCGAATCGCGGCGTCGAGCAAGGCGACGGCATCGGCGGCCTCGGCGGAGGCGCGCTCGAGCGCCGCCAAAACCTCATCGAGCCGCCCGCCCGCGTGCCGAGCCGCCCGGCCCACATGGCGGCCCGCCAGGTGAAGACGGCTCTCGATGCCACCGTTGTCGTTGAGGGCGCCGGCGGCCTCCTGCAACGCGTCCCTGAGCTGCTCGCCGTGACGCAACAACTCGCGCTTTTCGGCGAGTCCGGCCTCTTCGCCCTCTTCCGGCGCCAGCCGTTCCAATTCCTCCAGTGCGAAGCGCAGGTAATCTTCCTCCGCACGCACCCTTTGCGCCTCGGCTTGCGCCGCGCGAAGGCTTTCCTCCGCCGCCTGACGCGTCTGGTAGGCCCGGCCAACCTTTGCAATATCGTCCTGGGCGCCGCCGAACGCATCGACCAGAGCGCGGTGCGTGGACGCCTGCCGCAGACCGAGTCCCTCGCGCTGCCCCTGTATTTCCGCCAGTTGATCGCCAAAGGCGCGGAGCAGCCCGGCGCTGACCGGCTGGTCGTTTATGAAGGCGCGGCTGCGGCCATCCGCCGACAAGGAACGCCGCAGAACCATCGTATCGTCAGCGGGAAGCGCGTGTTCCTCCAACATGGCGAGGACCGGCGCATTTCCGGCTAGGCCGAATTCGGCGCTGACCAGGGCCTGCTTGCAGCCCTGGCGAATCAATCCGGTATCTCCCCGTTCGCCCAACGCGAGGCCCAGGGCGTCGAGCAAGATCGACTTGCCCGCGCCGGTCTCGCCGGTCATCACGCAAAGGCCAGAATGGAAGGAAAGATCGAGGCGGTCGATGAGGACAATGTCGCGGATGGACAACGCGAGCAGCATGGCCGCGCCCTAAAACACCGTATTGAAGATCCGCGACAGAAAAGACCCCTTGTCGACTTCCGGACGCAGGCTCACACCCTCCAAGAGCTCATAGGAATCGATATACCACTCGCTGCCCGGAAAGTTGTAGCCCAGCACCGCCGCCGCGGTTTGCGCCTCCGTGGCGACGCCAAGCGCCAAATAGGACTCGGTCAGGCGGTGGAGCGCTTCGGGAACGTGGGTCGTCGTTTGATAGGTCTCGATCACCGCACGAAAGCGGTTGATCGCGGCAAGGTATTGCCCCTGACGCAGATAGTAGCGCCCGATACTCATCTCCTTGCCCGCCAGGTGGTCGCGGGCGAGGTCGATTTTTAGCCGGGCGTCGCGCGCGTAATCGCTCTCGGGGAACCGCAGGACAACGTCTTCGAGGCTTTTCAGCGCCAATTCCGTCATCCGCTGGTCGCGGCCCACATCGACGATCTGCTCGTAGTAGGAGATCGCGATCAGGTAGTAGGCGTAATCGACGGTGTCGAACCCGGGATGAAGCTGGATGAAGCGCTCCGCCGCCAGGATCGCGTCGTCGTAGAGGTTGGCCTGGTAGTAGGCGAACGAGGTCATGAGCTGGGCGCGGGTGGCCCAAATCGAATAGGGGTGCTGACGTTCGACCTCGTCGAAGTTTAGGGCCGCCGTCCCGTAGTTTCCGTCGAGAAGGGAGTCCATGGCCTCGTTGTAGAGCTGCTCGACCGGCCGCTCGACATACGCGGCCTCGTCCGCCGCGCAGGCGGCGGCGATGAGCGCCAGGACGGCAAACACGCTCCAACGCGGCCGGCCCAACGGCCAAACCGACCGCAATGAGATATTTACCACGCGCCCTGCTCCCATTCTTCCTGCTCAGGCCCCTTAAACGGCCCGGACCGACGGTGGCCCAGGCCCCGTAACGGCCCTGGGACGCATTATACCACCGCGATCAACCGGGCCTAGTGGCGCGATTCCGGCATTTCGAACCCTCGATGTCAGCCCCCACCACTAGGCTAACTTTTTGATTATATTCAATTCCATTCGATATTTGCTCCCAATTCCGTCGCCACCAAATGTCGGGATTGAACCACGAGAGCGGATCGAATTACGCCGGAGCCAACTGGGACGAATCCGATCCGCCTGGATTTGCTCTAGCGCCAGGGCCACACGATCCAGAAGGGCCGCCCCGGCATCACGACCGATCCATCAAATAATAACCACAAAATTTGTGCGTTAAACTTTGATAAGTTTTGCACTAGTATAGGTTCTATATCCGTCGTTGCGGTCGTTTTGGGGAACGATCCGGTTACTCACGTTCTCCTTTAGGGTGTACCGCATGACAGATTTGGCGAAACGGGTCGACGATCACGTCGGCCAGCAGATTCGCAAGCGGCGAAATCTTCTCGGAATGACTCAGGAGGAGCTCGCCCGAACCCTCAAGATTTCCTATCAGCAGGTCCAAAAATATGAGACCGGCGCCAATCGGGTGAGCGCGGGCCGCCTTTTTGAGATCTCTCAGCGACTTGGCGTCGAGGTCGGCTACTTTTTCGAAGCCGCCGCGGAGGCAACCCCGATGCCCCAGGAGCATGGCGGAAAAAGCCGCTCCACCGTGGAACTCGTCCGCAGTTTTGACGAGATCGGCTCGCCGGGCGTACGCTCGGCCGTGGTCGGATTGATTCGGGAGCTTGCCAGAGCGGCGCCAAATTAGGCGCCCGCACTTTTTCTAAGCAGAAGCCAAGACCGTAGCGGCCTGCCGCGGCGATTCACTCTCCGCCGCTACGCCGTTGATGCGCCAGGCGTCTGGATCGTCGAATAGCGCGTGCAATAACCGGTTGTTGAGGCCGTGCCCTGACCTGATGCCCTCGAAGTGAGCCTGAAACGGGGCGCCCGCCAGATAAAGGTCGCCCATGGTATCGAGGATCTTGTGGCGCACAAACTCGTCCTCATAGCGTAGGCCGTCTTCGTTCAATATCTGGTCGTCGGCGACAACCACCGCATTCTTCAGCGAAGCGCCGCGGGCGAGCCCTTTTGCGCGCAGCTCCTCGTATTCATTCATGAAGCCGTAGGTCCGGGCCCGGCACACTTCCTCCTTGAAGGTCCCGTTGAGGGGCTGAAGCGCGCAGCGCTGACGCTGGACCACGGGGCTGTCGTAGACGATCTCGAAGCTGACGAAAAAAGAGTCCGACGGCATCAGCCGGGCGCTGCTCACCCCGTTTCTGACTTCCACCGGCTTCAAGACCTCGATCGACCGCCGGGGCGCGTCGAGGGGCTCGAGGCCCGCACACTCGATGAGAAAAACGAAGGGCGCCGCGCTGCCGTCCATTATGGGGACTTCCGGCCCGTCGACCTCGACGATCGCGTTGTCGATGCCGCAACCCATGAGCGCCGCCATTAGGTGCTCGATCGTTGAGACCGTCGTGCCGTGCTCGTTCCCGATCGTCGTACGCATGACGGTATTGACGACGTTACGGTAGTCGGCCCGGATCGTCGCAGCTTCGCCTTCCACGTCGCCGCGCCGGAAAACAATTCCGGTGTTCGCTTCGGCGGGGTGCAAGGTCATGCAGACCTTCTCCCCGTTGTGCAGGCCAACACCCGTGCAACTGATTCGGTTGCGCAGCGTTTGCTGCGGCTGAAATGTCAAAGGCCCGCCCTCTGTTCGTTGACGATCAATTCCGCGTCACGCCCGACCGGTGCCGCAACCCAAACATGGACGCGGCTCCCCGGTCTTTTGGGCACTGGCCCCCGCAATTCCCCAGGGGGTCCACCCAGCAAAAAAACAAAAAAACCAAGGGCTTCTGACGCTACGTTCTGAGCCGCTTGTAACGTCATCGGCGGCGGCGCTCAAATCACTCTTTGTTACATATTATTACCGATCCCGGCGGCGGCCGGGACCGAGGCACGATGGAGGGACCGTGCCCCGGCCCGCGCGGCTCGCTAGACCAGTTGGCCCGACTAGTTGGCCTGACTAGTTGGCCTGACGCCTCAGGAACGCAGGGATTTCCAAGAGTTCGTCCTCCGGCTGTGGAGCAAGCCGCCCGCCGTCCGCGTCAGGCGCGGCCGCCGAGGCCGAGGCTGGCGCTGGGGCTGCTTGCGGAGCGGGCGCAGCCGTCCGTTGCGCCTTTGGCGGCGTCACCGGAGGCTGCGATTGCACCTTGGGGGCCGGCGGCGCCGTGGGCGGGCTCGGCCGCTTCGTCTGAAGCGAAGGCGCGCGCCCTTTGGTGGACGGTGGTTCGCCAGAGCGGTTCCGGCCACTCCCGGTCATCCGCTCGAACAGGCTGGGCCCGCGGCGCTTTTTCTCCTCTGGACGCGCATTGGCCACGGCGGCCTCGGCGAAGGGATCGGGCGCGGCACGGGGCGCCGGCCCACGGGCAGGCTGTGCCGGACGCGGGGCAATAAAGGGCTCTTCCTTTCCTTTCGGAAGCTCTCTCGTCTGGGGCGCGGCCTGAGCCTGGGCCAGAACCTCGGATTGGGCCTCGGGTGCGGGTGCCGGCGCCGTTGAATGAGGTTCCGCCTGGGCCGGTTGAGCGGCCGCCTCGGCCTGTGCCGGAACGAGGGGCTCCGGTTCCGCTTGAGCCAGCGCGGTCGACCCCACGGATTGCGGTATCGGCCCGGCGGGTGGCATCGCCGCCTGAGCGACGGGCTGTTGCGCCTCCGGCGCTTCGGCGGCGAAGGCAAGCGCGGGCTGAGAGGTCTCGGTCACGGTCGTGGCCGCTTCGAGCTGTAGCGGCCGTTCCGCCGGCTCCGTGTTGCCATAGAGCGTGTGAATCCGCGGAAGCGCCGCGACCTCGGCATCGATCCCCGTGGCAACGACGGACACGCGAATGCGGCCCTGTAGAGATTCATCGAAGATCGAACCGAAAATGATGTTGGCGTCGTCATCGACCTCGTCGCGAATCCGGTTGGCCGCTTCGTCAACCTCATAGAGGGTCATGTCGGCGCCGCCCGTGATGTTGATCAGCACGCCGCGGGCGCCTTTCATCGACACATCATCGAGCAGCGGATTCGAGATCGCGGCCTCCGCCGCCTCGATCGCTCTCTTTTCACCCTCGGACTCGCCCGTCCCCATCATCGCCTTGCCCATCTCCATCATGACCGCGCGTACATCGGCGAAGTCCAAGTTGATGAGGCCCGGCATCACCATGAGATCGGTCACGCCGCGGACACCCGAATAAAGGACATCGTCGGCCATCTTGAAGGCGTCGGCGAACGTCGTCTTGTCGTTGGCGACCCGGAAAAGGTTTTGGTTTGGAATGACGATCAACGTATCGACGTGGCTCTCGAAGGCTTCGATGCCGGCCTCGGCGATCGTCATGCGGTGCGCGCCCTCGAACTGGAAGGGCTTGGTCGCCACGCCGACTGTCAATATGCCGGCCTCGCGGGCCGCCTGGGCGATGACCGGCGCGGCCCCGGTCCCCGTGCCCCCGCCCATGCCGGCGGTGATGAACACCATATGGGACGAGGAGAACGACTCCATCACCTCGGACAAGGATTCCTCCGCGGCCTGACGGCCCACGTCCGGGTTGGACCCGGCGCCAAGCCCTTGAGTCACATTGACACCCAGTTGAATGCGCCGGTCCGTCAAGGACTGGGCCAGCGCCTGGGCATCCGCGTTCGCCACGACAAACTCGACTCCGCCGAGTTGGGCATGGATCATGTTATTGACGGCGTTGCCGCCGGCGCCGCCGACACCGAGCACGGTAATTTTTGGCTTGAGCTCGGTGACCGCCGGCATGCTTAGGTTGATCGTCATTTATCCCTCCAATTCAACCGACTTCTGTCAAACACTTCCTCATTCTTTCCTCCCGCTTTCGCCGCCTCCCCGGCGGTCTTTTCCGTAGCCCGCGCTGGGCGGGTTAGAAATTCGCGCGCAACCAGCGCCCGACGCGGCCAAACCGCGCGGCTCCCACTGGTGCGAGTTGTCTTAGATCGTCGAGGGCGGGGCTGCCCTCGCGGGTGGCGAGGCGCAGAAGGCCGGCGCACGTCGCAAAAGCGGGCCCTCCGGTCGCTTCCGCCAGGCCGGCCACCCGGGTCGGCCGTCCCAAACGCACCTGCTTGTCGAGAACACGGGCGGCGAGCTCGCGAATGCCCGTCATTTGGCTCGCACCCCCGGTAAGAACGACGCGGCGGCCCGCCGCCTTGTCCATGCCACTGGCCTCGAGGCGCCCGCGGACGAGTTCCAGTATTTCTTCCAAGCGTGGCCTGATGATCCCGACCAGCGCCGAACGCGGAACCTGGTGGCTGTTTTCGGCTTCGTTTTCGCCGACCAGCGGGATGTCGATGAGCTCCCGCACATCGGCGGGGCTGGTGATGGCGCTGCCAAAGAGCGTTTTCATGCGCTCGGCGTGCAGCATCGTCGTGGCGAGGCCACGGGCGATGTCGCTGGTAACGTGAACGCCGCCCAAACTCACGGAATCGGCGAAAATGACCTCGCCATCCCGGAAAACGGCGATGGATGTCGTGCCGCCCCCCATGTCGATGAGTGTTACCCCGAGCCGCATTTCATCCTCAACGAGGGTGGCAAGCCCCGACGCGTAGGGCGCGGCGACGATCTGGGCGACACCCAGGTGTCCGCGCTCGACGCACATGCTGAGATTGCGCAGCGGCCCGGTCGCGACGGTGACGACATGGATATTGACGCCGAGACGCGAGCCGAACATGCCACGCGGGTCGCGAATTCCGGTGGTGCCGTCGATGCTGAAGCCGACAGGCAGGGAATGCAGTATCTCACGGTCGGCGGACTCCTCCTGCGGCCGACCCTGCGCCAGAACGCGGTGCAGGTCCGAATCGCTGATCTCGTGACCGGCGATCGAAACTTCAACGCCCACCGTGTGTGACAGGGGGCGCCCGCCGGCGAGCCCGACGTAGACCTCGCGCACGGTCTCGTCGGCCATGCGCTCCGCGGCGTCGACCGTCGAGCGGATGGATTCCTCGGTGGCGTCCATGTCGATCACGGTGCCCGCGCGCATGCCGCGCGAAAGCTGATGTCCGATGCCGATGACGCGCAAGTAACCTTCGGCATCGGCACGCGCGATAAAGCAGCAAACCTTCGTCGTTCCGACATCGAGCGCCGTAACGATTTGGCTCCGCCCTACCGCCACCGGATTTCCCGCAAACCACAACACGACACGTCCTCTTGCCCCCTCGTCCGGCCCTATGTGTCCTCGCCCGGCTCGCGCATCCGCGCCGCCACACGTGGCGTCATGCGGACGACCAGCCGGTCCGTCAGACGTAGATCGATGACCGCCACTTCGCGGTCGAGAATTCCCTGTTCGTCCTGTAACGCGCCCAGGCGGCGCCACGCCTCGGCAACGCCGTCCTCGGGCAGGTAGACATCGACCCCGTTGTCGAAGCGCAGGTTCCAGCGCCTCAAGCCGACTCGGGTCGCCGCGTCAACCCGCTCCAAGAGCTCGGGTTGCCCGGATAGGGTGTCGATGAGCTCGGCCGCGAAATCGGGCGCATCCTCGCCCACGACCACCGGCAGGTAGGTGAACCGGCCGAGGCCTTTGCGAAGAATCGTTTCGCCCGCCCGGTCGATCAAGACGAGCCGGCGGCGCACTTGCCAAAGGGCGAAGGGCTCGCGCTCGACGATGTGCACTTCGAGCGTCGAAGGAAGGCGCCGCGAGACCCGCGCGCTCTCGATCCAGCCCATGGCCTCCAGGCGCGCGCGGGCGCCTTTCAGGTCGATGTCGAAAATGGTTTGGTCGGCGTAAAGGCCGAGGGCCGCGACGATGTCCGATTGATTGGCCCAGGTCCGTCCCGTCAGTTTGACCTCGCGCACCGTCAAGCCCGCGCTGATCATGGCCCAGTCCGCGGC
>JADFIH010000134.1 GCA_022566715.1 Pseudomonadota bacterium
GACGCTCGATGCCGCCAGGGTCGCCTTCGACCTGGTGCGCTCCATGGGGCAGGGTCTGTCGGTGGGTCCGATGCTGGTCGGGATCGGCGCACCGGCGCATATTGTCACGCCGTCCATCACCGTGCGCGGCCTGGTCAACATGAGCGCGCTCGCCGTGGTCGACGCCCAGGTACAGGCCCAAACCCGAGACCAAGGCCAAGATTCGGGAGCCGCGGCCGGCTAGGCCTTCGGCGGCAATCGTCATGACGGGACCAACCGCCGACGCCCAACCCCCGGGGGAGGGCGTGGTGGCGGACTCCGCCATTTCGCTGCAAGACGACCTGGTGCGCGGCATCCAGGACGCCCTCGACTCGGGCGCGCTGGAAAAAGCGGGGGAGATGCTCGACGGTCTTCACTCCGCCGATGTCGCCGACGTGCTGCACCTCGTCGGCCCCGACCACCGCCGCCTTCTCGTTGAACTGGTTCGCGAGCACCTCGACGCCGACGTCCTCGTGGAGCTCGACGAGCCGGTCCGGGCGGAGATCGTGGCCCAGCTCGGCCCACGTGAGACCGCGGCCGCGGTGGCGGACCTGGAAACCGATGAGGCCGTCGACGTTGTCGATACCCTGGACGATGCGACCCAAGCCCAGGTCCTGGGCGCGCTGGAGGCCGATCAGCGGGCCAGCATCGAGGAAGGCCTGGCCTACGCCCAAGACAGCGCCGGCCGCCTCATGCAGCGCGATCTGGTGGCCGTTCCCAGCTTTTGGACCATCGGCCAGACCATCGACCACCTGCGCGAGGCCGGCGATCTGCCCGACGAATTCTACGAGCTCTTCGTCGTCGATCCGGCCCATCACCCGATCGGCACGGTGCCGCTCAACCGCGCCATGCGGACCAAGCGCCCGGTCGAGGTCAGCGCCATCATGGACGACGAACCCAGGATCGTTCCCGTCGACATGGATCAGGAGGCGGTGGCTTTCCTGTTCGAGCAGTACGATCTGACCTCGGCGCCGGTGGTGGACGCCTCGGGACGCTTGGTCGGCGTGATCATGGTCGACGACGTGGTCGACATCATTCTGGAAGAAGCCGAGGAGGACATTCTGCGCCTGGGCGGCGTCAGCGAATCGGGGCTCCACGACTCGGTGCTGAAAACCACGCGGCGGCGCTTCCCCTGGCTGCTGGTGAATCTGGCGACGGCGGTTCTCGCGTCGGGCGTCATCGCTTTTTTTGAAGGCACCATCGAACAGATCGTGGCGCTCGCCGTGCTCATGCCGATCGTCGCCTCGATGGGCGGCAACGTGGGCACCCAGACCTTGACCATCACCGTGCGCGGGCTGGCGACCCGCGACCTGACCTCTGCCAACGCGCTGCGCCTTTTCGGCCGGGAGATCGCCGTCAGCCTCATCAACGCCGTCCTGTTCGCCGTCCTGGCCGGGGCCGTGGCGTTCCTGTGGTTCGACAGCGCCGGGCTGGCCCTGGTCATTCTGGCTGCCATGGCGGTGAACATTGTGGTGGCGGGGGCCGCCGGCATGGCCATCCCCTTGGGCCTCAACCGCATCGGCGTCGATCCGGCGCTGGCCGCCACCGTGTTCGTGACCACGATCACGGATGTCGTCGGCTTCCTGGCCTTTCTTGGGCTGGCCGCGTGGTTTTTGCTATAAGTCATGCGGGCCATAGAGAGCGCCATGATCCCCAATCAGCTGCCCTCGCTTGATTTTCATCTTGGCGATACCGCCGATCTGCTGCGCGATTCGGTGATGAGCTTCGCCTCGGACGAGATCGCGCCGCGCGCCGCCGAAATCGACGAGTCCAACGAGTTCCCGGCCGATTTGTGGCTCAAGATGGGCAAGCAGGGACTGCTCGGCGTCACCGCGGCGGAAGAATATGGCGGCGCCGGCATGGGCTATCTCGAACACGTGGTGGCGATGGAGGAGATCAGCCGCGCCTCGGCGTCGGTCGGCCTGTCCTACGGCGCCCATTCCAATCTGTGCGTGAACCAGATCAGCCTGAACGGCACCGAGGAACAGAAGCGGCGCTACCTGCCCGCGCTCATCAGTGGCGAGTCCGTGGGGGCGCTGGCCATGAGCGAGACGGGCGCGGGCTCGGATGTGGTCGCCATGCGCCTGCGCGCCGTGAAGAAGGGCGGCCGCTACATTCTCAACGGAACGAAAATGTGGATCACCAACGGCCCCGACGCCGATGTGGCCGTGGTCTACGCCAAGACCGACCCGGACGCGGGCTCGCGCGGCATCACGGCGTTCTTGATCGAGAAAGGCATGACCGGGTTCTCGACGGCGCAGAAGCTCGACAAGCTGGGCATGCGCGGCTCCAACACGGGCGAACTCGTCTTCCAGGACTGCGAGGTGCCGGAGGAGAACGTGCTGGGCGCCGTGGGCAAGGGCGTCAACGTGCTGATGAGCGGCCTCGATTACGAGCGCACGGTGCTGGCGGGCGGGCCCACCGGCATCATGCAGGCTTGCATGGATGTCGTCGTCCCCTACGTCCACCAGCGCGAGCAGTTCGGCCAGCCCATCGGCACCTTCCAGCTCATGCAGGGCAAGCTCGCCGACATGTACACCACCATGAACGCCTGCAAGGCCTACGTTTACGCGGTGGCCCAGGCCTGTGACCGGGGCGGGGTCACGCGCAAGGACGCCGCCGGGGCCATCCTCTATGCCTCGGAAAAGGCCACCTGGATGGCGCTGGAAGCCATTCAATGTCTGGGCGGGAATGGCTATATAAACGACTACCCCACGGGCCGGTTGCTGCGCGACGCCAAGCTTTACGAGATCGGCGCCGGCACGTCCGAAATCCGCCGCATGCTGATCGGCCGGGAGCTGTTCGAAGAGACGGCGTAATTAGACAATGGAATGGGTGCGCTTACTTCTTGATTTCATTCGGGATATTGCGTGGCCGGTCTCTGTTGTCATCACCGTAATAATCCTGAGGAAACACTTTTCGACTTTGACTCACTTAGTGAGCAAGATTCGGTACAAAGACTTCGAGGCAGAATTTGACAAGGCAGAATCAAAAGCAAAGGAACTTCCAGTTGCGTCTCGCCTAAGCGAATTGGAGCCGGATCGCGACCGCGAGGAACGGTTTCTTAAAATGGCGTCAGATTATCCGGTCGCTGCCGTCATTAACGCTTGGAGCGAAGTGGAGTCGGCGATTATTGCTTTGAGGACGGCAAGAAGGGATAAGAAAGCCCCGACCAACGATTTTGATTTTTTGTTGCAGTTGAAGAGCAAGGGTGAACTCGACCCATCCGTCTACAGACTTTTCAGATACCTTATGAATTTGCGAAACAAGGCTGTTCATGCGCAAGATTCAGACACATTTTCTACTGGCGAGGCGATTCAATATAGGAAGCTGACTCAGGCGCTTGTAAAACAATTGGAAGAAACAACAAAGCAAGTTGTATCGAATACCTGATTGCGGAGTAAGGAGTGGCACCATGTCCAAGGACCCCATCGTCATCGTCGGCATGGCGCGCACGCCCATGGGCAGCTTTCAGGGCGCGCTAACCGACGTCAAGGGGCCGGAGCTCGGCGCCACCGCCATCAAGGCGGCGCTGGCGCGCGCGGGCGTGCCGGCGCAAGACGTGGGCGAGGTCATCATGGGCTGCGTGCTGGCGGCCGGCATGGGCCAGGCCCCGGCGCGTCAGGCCGCGCACGGCGCCGGCGTGCCGCGCGAGGTGGGCGCCACCACGGTCAACAAGATGTGCGGCTCGGGCATGCGCGCCGCCATGTTTGCCCACGATCAGATCGCTGCCGGGACCTCGGACATCGTCGTTGCGGGCGGGCTCGAAAGCATGACCAACGCGCCCTATCTGCTCGACAAGGCCCGCCAGGGCTACCGCATGGGCAACGGCAAGATCTACGACCACATGTTCCTCGACGGCCTGGAGGACGCCTACGAGCCGGGCAAGCTGATGGGTGTGTTCGCCGAGGACACGGCCCAGCACTATCAGTTCACGCGCGAGGCCCAGGACGAGTTCGCCATTACCTCTCTCAAGCGCGCCCGGGCCGCCAACGAGGACGGGACCTTCGCCGGCGAGACGGCGGCGGTCACGGTCAAGACCCGGAAGGGCGAGCACGTGGTCGACAAGGACGAGCAACCCTTCAAGGCGGACTTCGCGAAAATACCGAAGCTGCGCCCGGCCTTCCGCGAGGACGGCACGGTGACGGCGGCGAACTCCAGTTCCATTTCCGACGGCGCGGCGGCGCTGGTGCTCATGCGCGAATCGGAGGCGGAAAAGAGGGGGCTGAAACCGCTCGCCCGCATTGTCGGCCATTCGACACACAGCCAGGAACCGGCCTGGTTCACCACCGCGCCCATCGGCGCGATTAATAAATTATTCGAGAAGACGGGCTGGTCGAAGGCGGATGTGGATCTGTTCGAGATCAACGAGGCCTTCGCCGTCGTCACCATGGCGGCGATGCGCGACCTCGGCCTGCCGCACGACATCGTCAACATCAACGGCGGCGCCTGCGCGCTGGGCCATCCGGTCGGGGCGTCCGGCGCGCGCGTCATGGTGACCCTGATTGCGGCGCTGGAGAAGCACGGGCTCAAGCGCGGCGTCGCGGCGCTCTGCATCGGCGGCGGCGAGGCCACCGCCATTGCGCTGGAACGCGCCGCGTAGGGCCCATGTTTCCGCATCCCCATGCTCGGCCAGGCTCATACTTCGATAAGCTCATACTTCGACACGCTCAGCATGAGGATTTTGGTTCTCGGGCCTCATCCTGAGCTTGTCGAAGGAGAGGCCCGGCTCAACGGAAGATTGATCGAAAGACAGACTGGCCGGTGACCGCCCCCATCGATTTCTATTTCGACTTCGCCTCGCCCTACGGGTATTTGGCGAGCCACCGCATCGACGCGATCGGCGAACGCAACGGCCGTGCCGTCACCTGGCGGCCCATCATGCTGGGGGCCATGTTCAAGGCGGTGGGCACGGCGCCGCTTGTCACCTATCCCTTGAAGGGCGAGTACTCGCGCCGCGACCTCCAACGCTCGGCGCGCGCCCTCGGGGTCGAGCTCGGTTTCCCCGAGGGCTTTCCCCACGGCACCTTGGCGGCGGCGCGGGGCTTCTACTGGCTGGGCGAGAGCGATCCGGGCAAGCAAAAACCGTTTGCGAAGGCCTTCTACCATGCCTATTTCGGGGAAGGGCGCAACGTGAGCGAAATGGAACCAACGGCGGATATCGCGGCTTCGGCCGGCATCGGCCGTGAGGCCTTTATCGCCGCCGTTCAGGAGCCCGCCATCAAGGAAAGACTCAAGATGGAGACCAGTGCCGCACTGGAACGCGGCGTCTTCGGCGCCCCCTTCGTCTTTGTCGACGGCGAACCCTTCTGGGGGGTCGACCACTTGGATCAGGTCGAACGCTGGCTCGAAACCGGCGGCTGGTAGGGCAATGACCATCCTTGAAACCGCGATCGACCCAGGCGCGGACGCATTCGCGAAGAACACAGCGAACATGGAGGCGTTGGTCGCCGACCTGCGCGAAAAGACCGCGGAGATCGAACGGGGCGGCGGCGAGGCGGCGCGCGAACGCCACGAGAAACGCGGCAAGCTGCTGCCGCGCGAACGCCTGCGCCTGCTGCTCGATCCGGGATCGCCGTTCCTCGAGTTCTCCGCGCTGGCGGCGTACGGCGTTTACGACGCGCACGTCCCGGCGGCCGGCATCATCACGGGGATCGGCCGCGTCATGGGGCGCGAATGCGTCATCGTCATCAATGACGCGACGGTCAAGGGCGGCACCTACTTCCCGCTGACCGTGAAAAAACACTTGCGCGCGCAGGAAATCGCACGGCAGAATCGGCTGCCCTGCATCTATCTCGTCGATTCGGGCGGGGCCAATCTGCCCAACCAGGACGAGGTGTTTCCCGACAAGGAGCATTTCGGGCGCATCTTTTTCAATCAGGCGCGCATGTCGGCCGAGGGCATTGCGCAGATCGCGGTGGTCATGGGCTCGTGCACCGCGGGCGGGGCCTACGTGCCCGCCATGTCCGACGAATCGGTGATCGTCAAGGGCGTAGGCACGATCTTTCTCGCCGGTCCGCCGCTGGTGAAAGCCGCCACGGGCGAGATCGTCACGGCGGAGGACCTGGGCGGGGCCGACGTTCACGCGCGCCAATCGGGCGTGGTGGATCACTACGCTGAGGACGACCGTCACGCGCTCGCCATCGCGCGCCGCATCGTCGATACCCTCGAGGCGCCGGCCAAACCCGGCATCGAGATCCGCGAGGCCAACGAGCCGCTGTTCGATGGGCGTGAGATCTACGGCCTCGTACCGCCCGACCTGCGCACGCCGTTCGATGTTCGGGAAATCATCGCGCGCGTGTTCGACGGCAGCGAGTTCGACGAGTTCAAGCGCCTCTACGGCGCCACGCTCGTGACCGGCTTCGCGCGGCTGTTCGGGACCCAAGTGGGCATCCTCGCCAACAATGGAATCCTCTTTTCCGAATCGGCGCTCAAGGGCGCGCACTTCGTGGAACTCTGCTGCCAACGCCGGATTCCGATGATTTTCCTGCAGAACATCACCGGGTTCATGGTCGGCCAGAAATACGAGGTGGGCGGCATCGCCAAGGATGGCGCGAAGCTCGTGACCGCCGTGGCCTGCGCTCAGGTGCCCAAGATCACCGTGATCATCGGCGGCTCCTTCGGGGCCGGGAACTACGGCATGTGCGGCCGCGCCTACGAGCCGCGCTTCCTCTGGATGTGGCCCAACGCGCGCATCTCGGTCATGGGCGGCGAGCAGGCGGCCAGCGTCCTGTCGCAGGTGCGGCGCGACGGCAAGACGGCCCGCGGCGAAAAAGTCGACGACGCCGAGGAAGAAGCCTTCGCCGCCAATATCCGCGAGCAATACGAGACGCAAGGGCACCCCTATTACGCCAGCGCGCGTCTGTGGGATGACGGCATCATCGACCCGGCGCAGACGCGCATGGTGCTGGGCCTGTCCCTGGCGGCGTCCCTGAACGCGCCCATCGGCGAAACGCGCTTTGGCGTATTCCGGATGTAGGGGCCGTGGCCGAAAAGACCATTCTTGTCGATACCGATTCGCGCGGCGTCGCGACCGTGACACTGAACCGCCCGAAGGTTCACAACGCGTTCGACCAAGCCCTCGTCGCCCGCCTGACCGATGCCTTCGCGAACGTCGCCGCCGACGATTCGATTCGCGCCATGCTGTTGCGCGGGCGCGGCGAAACCTTTTGCGCGGGCGCGGATTTGCATTGGATGCGCCGCAGCGCCGACTTCTCCAAGGAGGAGAACGAGCAGGATGCGCACCGGCTCGCGGCCATGCTGCGCGCGCTCAACGATTTGCCCGTCCCCACGATCGCGTTGGTGCAAGGCGGCGCCTACGGCGGCGGGCTCGGTTTGCTCGCGGCCTGCGACATCGTGGTCGCCGTCGACAATTGCAAGTTCGCTTTTACCGAAACGCGGTTGGGACTGATCCCCGCGGTCATATCGCCTTTCGTCGTCGGCGCCATCGGGGCCCGTCACGCACGCCGTTATTTCCTGACGGCGGAACGTTTCGACGCGCGGGAAGCGTTGCGCATCGGACTCGCCCACGAGCTGGTGGAGGGGGAGGCCGCGTTGCCGGGCCGGGCCGAGGCATTTATCAAGCGCATCCTAAAGACGGCTCGGGGCGCCGATGCCGACGCGAAGCGTTTGATTGCGGACGTGGTGGACCGCCCGCTCGGCGACGAGCTGATGGAGGACATGGCGCGGCGCATCGCCGGGCGGCGCGCCACCGCCGAAGGCAAGGAAGGCACCTCGGCCTTCCTCGAACGCCGCAAGCCGCCCTGGGTTCATTAGGCCGAAGCGCGCCTTGTTCAAGAAAATCCTGATTGCGAACCGTGGCGAGATCGCCTGCCGTGTCATGCGAACGGCGCGGCGCTGTGGCGTCCGCACGGTCGCCGTCCATTCCGACGCTGATGCGCGGGCGCGGCA
>JADFIH010000135.1 GCA_022566715.1 Pseudomonadota bacterium
GGTTATCCGGCGCGCCCGCGCAGGCGCGGACCGCAGGTCCGCGGCCGTGAGCGAAAAAAACTAGAGTGGTTCCGGCCAAGTCGGAACGTCTCTAGCCCGACTTCGTTTGCTTGCTCCGCCGTGCATTGCGGCGTCGCCGAACGTGCATTGCGGCGTCGCCGAACGTGAATGGCGCGGCGCGGCGCAAAAGAAAACGGGCGGGCGCCGAAGCACCCGCCCGTCAAGGGTTGTTTCCCCCGTCGGAAAACCTACAGACCTTCTATGAAGTTCTCGATCTTCTTGCGCATTTCCTCGGCGTTCTTCGACAGCCCGTTGGCGGCCTCGAGGACCTGCCCGGCCGCCTGACCCGACTCGCCGGCCGATGTCGAGACGTTCGCGATGTTCGTCGTGACTTCCTGCGTGCCGTTGGAGGCTTCGGTGACGTTGCGGCTGATCTCGGCGGTTGCCGCACCCTGCTCCTCGACGGCGGAGCTGATGGCGACGGCGATCTCGTTGACCTTGTTGATGGTGCTGCCGATGCCCTTGATGGCGGTGACGGCCAAGGCGGTCTCGCTCTGGATGGCCGAGACCTGAGCCGCGATGTCTTCGGTCGCCTTGGCGGTCTGATTGGCCAGGCTCTTGACCTCGCTCGCCACGACCGCGAAGCCCTTGCCGGCTTCGCCCGCGCGGGCCGCCTCGATCGTCGCGTTGAGGGCCAGAAGGTTGGTCTGACCGGCGATATCGCTGATCAGCTTGACCACGTCGCCGATCTTCTGCGCGGCCTCGGCCAAGCTCTCGACGGCCTCGTTAGTGCGGTTGGTTTCGTTGACCGCTTCCTGCGAGATTTTAGTCGATTCGGTGACCTGACGGCTGATCTCGCTGATCGAGCTCGCAAGCTCCTCGGCGGAGCTGGCGACCGTCTGGATGTTAGTGGTCACCTCCTCCGAGGCGGCGGCGACAGCCACGCTCTGCGAGTTCGTCTCCTCCGCGGTCGCGGCAAGCGCCTGGGCGCTGGACTGCATTTCCGTGGAGGCGGAGGCCACGATCTCGACCACCTTGGCGACATCGTTCGCCATGTTGATCTGGTCGGTGATGACGCTCCAGGCCACCATGGGGCCGATGTACTCGCCGTTCGGGCCCATGACCGCGCTGACGTCGAGGGACAGCGTGTGTTCGCCGAGCTCGATCTTCGCCTTGTGCGGAAGATTCTTCGGATCGGCAAGGAGCCGGCGCTGGTGCGCAGGGTCCTTGTGGAAGATGTCGATGCACTGGCCAAACATGTCTTCGGCCTTAACCGGCAAGAGATGTTCGATGCTTTTGAGCGTCTCGCGGGACTGCTTGTTGAGGTAGTTGAGTTCCAGGGTGTCGGGATCGCACATCATGACGTTGATGGGCATGCCTTCGATCATCTGTTGCAGGCGCTGCGCCTCGGCTTCCTGCTTGAGCTTTTCGGTCACGACGCTCCACGTCAGCATGGCGGCGATGTAGTTGCCGTCCCTGTCGTGCACCGCGGAAACCAGCAGATCGAGAGATTCATCGCCAACCTTGATGATCGCCTTGTGCGGCAGGTTCTTCGGATCGGCCAGAATGCGGCGCTGGAAGGACGGATCCTTGTGGAAGATGTCGACGCATTGACCGACGATCTCGTCCGCCTTGATCGGCAGCAGGTGCTCGAGCTGCTTCAAGGTGGTGATGCTGGTCTCGTTGGCGTAGGTGATGGTGAAGTTCTCGATCTCCAGCATCATCACGTTGACGGGCATGGTCGAGACCATCTGCTCGAGCCGGTAGGATGCGGCGTCCGCCTTGACCTTCTCGGTGATGATGCTCCACGTCAGCATGGCGGCGATGTAATTGCCGTCCTTGTCGTGCACCGGCGAAACCAGCAGGTCGAGAATTTCGTCGCCGACCTTGATGTGCGCCTTGTGCGGCAGGTTCTTCGGATCGGCCAGGATGCGGCGCTGGAAGGACGGATCCTTGTGGAAGATGTCGACGCACTGGCCGACGAGCTCGTCCGCCTTGCAGGGCAGCAGATGTTCGAGCTGCTTCAAGGTGGTGATGCTGGTTTCGTTGGCGTAGGTGATGGTGAAGTTCTCGATCTCCAGCATCATCACGTTGACCGGCATACCTTGGACCATCTGCTCGAGCCGATAGGATGCGGCGTCCGCCTTGACCTTCTCGGTGATGATGCTCCAGGTCAGCATGGCGGCCACGTAGTTGTTATCGTGATCGCGTACCGCGGTGACGAGGAGATCGAGCGTTTCGTCGCCTATTTTGATGTTCGCTTGGTGGGGCAGATTATTCGGGTTCGACAGGATGCCGCGCTGGAACGACGGGTCCTTGTGGAAAATGTCGATGCACTGACCGAGGAGTTTATCGGCCTTGACCGGCAGCAGATGCTCGAGCTGCTTGAGCGTCTTGATGCTGGTTTCGTTGATATACGTGATCGTCAGGTCGTGCGGATCACACACCATCACATTGATGGGCATGTTGTTCAGCATCTGCTGAAGCTCTTCCGCGGAATTGGTCACTGACGAGCCCGCTGCCGGAGCCGCTGGGGCGGCGGCCGCGTTGGGATCCCCCGCAAGAACGTCGTTTTTGGTGCTCGCTGCGATATTCATGACTTCTCCAATTAAATCGTTTGGCAATTTGAGTTCGAAAAGGGTGTCCTGGAGGTGCTTGGCGATCGCGCCGAAGTGGGTCTCGTTCAGGCCCTTGGCGACGAGTGGCGCATGTGCCGTGCGCAAGTCCTTGCCGGTGTAATCATTCGGTCCGCCGAAGGCCATTGTCAGAAAGGCCCTCTGCTTGGCCCGCTGGCCTTCCATGTCCGTCAGGTCGAAAAACCGATTGACGGTCGGGTCGGAGAGGACCTTGCGGTAGAAAAGATCGACGGCGGCGTCCACCGCGGCAGCCCCACCCAGCCGATCGAAGAGGGACTGGTTCGGTTGTTCGACGGCCTCGGCCGCCGATGACTTGATATCCATTGCTCGCGTGTCTCCAGGTGATCGCGTCCCGGACCGCCAATTACGCCAAGGGGTTCCCGAGGTGAATTCTCACCAACCCATTAACAGCGCTGGCCGGGAGCACGATCGAGTTCAGGCCGATTGGCTCAAGTTAACGATCATGATCGGCGCGCACTGTGCCAGCGACCGGTTAAGATTCCGGAAATTACGAGGCAAATTCAATGTACTATCGGGAGTTGCTTGCCTGAGCGGCCGGTCCCTCGTGGCGGTTGTAGAAATTTACTTCCGCGGGAGAGTGTTGCTGCACTACCTAGATACCACCACCCTAACGGCTTGTTTTTTTTGCATAAACCCGCTTGACAGCGACAAAGCGCGTGGCATACTCCGCGCCCGGTCCTCCGCTGCTCCGCGACGCTAGAACTCCGCCATGACGACCTATTCCGCCAAGATTTCCGAGATCGAGAAGAAGTGGTTTGTCGTCGATGCCGAAGACGTCGTTCTGGGACGTCTTGCGTCCGTTGTGGCGGTCAGGCTGCGCGGAAAGCACAAGCCCATGTACACGCCCCATCTCGATTGCGGCGATAACATCATCATCGTCAACGCCGAGAAGGTGAAGCTGACGGGCCGCAAGCTCGCGAACAAGACCTACTACCGGCACACCGGGTATCCCGGTGGGATCAAGCAGCGCACGGCGGGCGAGATCATGGAGGGCGCTCATCCCGAAAGGATTATCCTCAAGGCCGTTCAACGTATGATTCCACGCTCGCCATTGGGGCGGCAGCAGTTTTCCAACCTGCGGGTCTACTGCGGATCGGACCACCCGCACGCCGCGCAGGCCCCGGAAATCCTGGACGTGGGCGCGATGAACCCCAAAAATCGCAGGAGCGCCTGAGTATGGCCGACGTCGAAAAACGGACCCTCAAAGATCTGAAGGCCCTGACCGAGGCCGGCGCGGAGACCCCTGACGCCGAGGCCACGGACGCGGAGGCCCCCGGCGCCGAGGGCCCGGGTGGCGAGGTCATCGTGGAGGCGCCGCCGCCGGAGCCGAAGATCGACGAGCTGGGCCGGTCCTACGCCACGGGCAAGCGTAAGAACGCGATCGCCCGCGTGTGGCTCAAACCGGGCACGGGCGTGGTCACGGTCAACGGCCGGGATCAGAAAACCTACTTTGCCCGGCCCGTGCTGCGCATGATCATCCATCAACCGTTCGCCGCCGTGGACCGTGAGGGTCAGTTCGATATTTGGTGCACCGTCAAGGGTGGCGGATTGTCCGGGCAGGCGGGCGCCGTCCGGCACGGGATCAGCCGGGCGCTGCTCTACTACGAACCGACCTTGCGGCCCGTACTGAAAAAGGGTGGTTTCCTGACCCGGGATAGCCGCGTCGTCGAGCGGAAAAAGTACGGCAAGGCCAAGGCCCGCCGAAGCTTCCAGTTCTCCAAGCGCTAAGCCTGTAGTCGAAGAGATCGGGCCCCGCGCTTCTGGCGCGGGGTTTTTGCGTCACGCCGCCGCGGGCAGCGTCGAAAGGATGGTACGACATGGCAAGCAACGATCGGGGAGAGACTCGCGGCTTCAAGATTTGCGGGCCGGAGGGGGGCCTTCGAGCCGGGTGGGAGGCCCTATTCAGGAAGTACTTCGAGTTCTATGAGGCGCCGCAGCGCCAGTCCGTGATCGATTCGGCGTGGAACCGCATTGTCGAGGAGCAAAATCCCCATGGCTTGTTGGCCCTGGACGGGGATCGGCGGGTCGTGGGGCTCGTCCACTACCTATTCCACCCTTCGACCTGGACGACGGATCCCTATTGTTACCTTCAGGATCTTTATGTTGACGAAAGTTGGCGCGGGAAGGGCGTCGGCCGGGCCCTGATCGAGGCCGTCTACCGCGCGGCCGACGAGAAACCGGCGTCGCAGGTCTATTGGCTGACCCAGCACTTCAATACCGAGGCCCGGCAACTCTACGACCGGGTTGCCGAACTGACCCCCTTCATAAAATACAAAGGGCTGGGAACGAGTGGCGCGGCGCCGCGCCACAAGGACTAGCGTTTGTGGGCGGCGGCCTTATATCTCCCTGAAGAAACGAGGCCCCGCGGCCAGGGGGCGTGGGAATACGAACAATGAGCGGCAACGACCGGCGGATCAGAGTGGGAATCCTAGGCGCCAGCGGCTACGCCGGGGCGGAGCTTGCGCGCCTTCTCGTGCCTCATCCCAACGTGGAGATCGTCCTGCTGACGGCCGACCGCAAAGCGGGGCAGCATGTGGGCGAGGTCTTTCCACATCTCGCGGGGCGGGGGCTGCCGTATCTCATGAGCCTGTCCGAGGTCGAATGGTCGGGGCTCGAAATAGATATCGTCTTCTGTGCGCTTCCCCACGGAACCACCCAGGACATCGTGGCGGGCCTGCTGCACGAAACCGGCCACGGTTTGGTCGACGAATTGGTGGTCGAGGAACAAAAGGACCTCGTATCAAGCATTAAGTCAGGCGTTAAAGTAATTGATTTATCTGCTGATTTTAGGATTGAAAATCTGGACACCTATGCGGAGTGGTACGGCCAGCCCCATCGCGCGCCCAACTTGCAGACCGAGGCCGTTTACGGCCTGAGCGAATTCGCCCGCGAGGAGATCAGATCGTCGCGCCTCGTCGCATGCCCTGGCTGTTATCCGACCGTGTCCCTGCTGCCCCTGCTGCCGCTGCTCGAGGCCGGGCAGGTCGATCCGCACGACATCATCATCGACGCCAAATCGGGCGTGACGGGCGCCGGCCGCGCCCTCAAGGAGAACATGCTGTTCGCCGAAGTGGGGGAGGGCATCCACGCCTACGGTATCGCCCATCACCGCCACGGTCCGGAAATCGAGCAGGAGCTCAGCCACGCCGCGGGCGAGGACATCACGGTCAACTTCACGCCCCACCTGATACCCATGAACAGGGGGATATTGGCGACGGTCTACGTCCGGCTCGCCAACGGCGCGGCGGCCGGAGACCTGCGTGAGACCTTGGAACGGCGCTATGCCGACGAACCCTTCGTCGGCGTCGTTCCGGACGGCGTGGCGCCGGCGACCCGCCACGTCCGCGGCTCCAATCACTGTCTGATCGGCGTTTTCGCCGACCGCATCGCGGGCCGGGCGATCATCGTCTCGGTGCTCGATAATCTGGTCAAGGGCGCCGCCGGGCAGGCGGTTCAGAACATGAACCTGGTATGCGGGCTACCCGAGACCACGGGCCTCGAACAGGTGCCCCTGTTCCCGTGAGCGTCCAGGCCCACGACGCGGCGGCTCTCCAGGCCGGGGCTTTGGGCCGGACGCCGGGAGAGTCCGGCGGCGGGATCGTCCTGCCCTACAAGGGTGTCCCGCCGCGCATCGCGCCGGGCGTCTACATCGCGCCAGCGGCGGCCGGGAGCGGGATTGCCTAGCAAGGTTTACCGGCTGGGGGCGGCCGGACTTTTTCTGGGACTGTCGGCCTGCGGCATCTTTCCCGGCGACACCAACTTCGCAGCGTTGGACGTCGATAGCGGCGAGATTTACACGGGGGCCCTGAACACCATGTTTGGCGAGCCCACCGGGGCGCTCGAACTGAGCGGCCTGTTGAAGCACGTCACCTGCGAAGGCGTTACGGGGAACGGAAACGAAGGTTCGGTTTCGCGGGGAACCGAGGCCGCCCAGACCACATTGATCGTCCGCTGCGATGACGGGCGGATTATTCGCGGCAGCCTTCACTACGTGAACCAAACCACGGGCTTTGGCGGCGGCCAGGACACCCGGGGGGCGCCCTATTTGTTCCTGTTCGGCTACTCGAACCGGGACGAGGCGGCGCTGCGGGCGGACTTCGCGGCACTTGCATCCGGCCGGCCAGGGACCCCGATCCGTGGTGAAGTAACGCGCAATAAGAAGGACACACCGCCTCCGGCGCCGGCGGGAACCCCGTCCGCCGAAACCAAGGCGGCCTCTCTCGATATCTTCCTGTTCGAGGACGACGACGATATCGACCGCGCGCCGGAATGACGATCCGCCTAGCGCGACATCCGTTCAGGTAGAATCGCGTTCGGTGCTCACCGAACGGATATTGCTCCGGTGCCGGAAATAACCGGCCGCGGTTGTTAAAATATTTCAATGCTCTATAAGAGCTTCCTGAACTCGGGACTTCGCTGGGCGGCGGAAGGAACGAGTAATCGCTGGTGCGAGGAGCGCGGATGCCGGAATGATCCGGATCGCAAAAAGATGGAATCCGAGAGGATTGGTCTTGTCACTCCCGCCGCCGCGCCGCCGCGAGTTCGGAAATCGGTTGCACTCCGCTACCATCGAAGTAACCTTGCTTCGACGCGCTGGCCGCTTGCCAGGCGCCGGGAGACGCTCATGACTCAAATCAGGACGCGAGTCCGGGCCAGGACGCGAATCCGGCGGCTCCGCCGCGCCCCCACCAAGGGACCCTTGGCCGTCCTGGTATTGGCGTTCACTTTGTCCGCGTGCTCCATGGTCCCGGACTTCGCCAATCCCATCGCCATCTACAATAATACCTTCGGCAAAAATTCGTCCGAGGCTGGCGGGGATACCGCCGGGCGGACATTGCAGGCCTATCCGCGCCTGAGTGCCGTGTCCGCCCCACCCCAGACGGCCTCGGCCGCCGAGCGGCGGCGGATCGTCGAAGGCCTGGTCGCCGACCGCGAAAACGCGCGTTATATCGATCAGGATGTACGTGGCGCTGATGCGGCCCGTCCGGCACTGGTTTCCACGGAAAAGCGCGTCGTTCCAGCGGTGCCCCAGGGCAAGGTTCAGGTTGCCGCGGTCGAGCAACCGCGAGGCCGGGAACCGGTGCGCCAAGCCAGGCGGAGGCCGGTCGATCCCGCGGCGCCGGTGCCCATCGAGCCGCGGCGGCGCCGGGCTTTGGCGGTGGTTCGGGATACCGTCGATTCGCAGCGGCCCCGAGACGCGGTGACGGCCCCGGCGCCGGCCCCCCTCGAGCCCAGGCGGCGCCAAGACGTGGCGGCGCT
>JADFIH010000136.1 GCA_022566715.1 Pseudomonadota bacterium
TCGCCGCCATCTTCAAGATGGAGAGCCACAACCATCCCTCCTACATCGAGCCCTACCAGGGCGCCGCCACGGGCGTGGGCGGCATTCTGCGCGATGTCTTCACCATGGGCGCGCGGCCGGTCGCCAATCTGAATGCGCTGCGCTTCGGCGCGCCGGCGCACCCCAAGACGCGCCATCTCGTCGAGGGCGTGGTCGCCGGCGTCGGCGGCTATGGCAACTGCATCGGCGTCCCGACCGTGGCCGGCGAATGCACGTTCGACGCGAGTTATAACGGAAATATTCTGGTCAACGCCATGACCGTCGGCATCGCCCCGGCCGACCGGATTTTCTATTCAAAAGCGGCGGGCATTGGAAATCCCGTGATCTACGTCGGATCGAAGACTGGCCGGGACGGCATCCACGGCGCCACCATGGCCTCGGCCGAATTCGGCGAGGACTCGGAGGAAAAGCGGCCAACGGTGCAGGTCGGCGACCCCTTCACGGAGAAACTACTACTTGAAGCCTGCCTCGAACTCATGGCGACGGACGCGATCGTGGCGATCCAGGACATGGGCGCCGCGGGCCTCACCTCGTCGTCCTTCGAGATGGCGTCGAAGGGCGGCATGGGCATCGAGATCGACCTCGACCGGGTCCCGGCGCGCGAAAGCGGTATGACGGCCTACGAGCTCCTGCTCTCGGAAAGCCAGGAACGCATGCTCATGGTGCTGAAGGCGGGCCGTGAAGAGGAAGCCCGCCGCATCTTCGAGAAATGGGAACTCGACTTCGCCGTCATCGGACGCCTGACGGACACGGGCCGCATGGTGCTGCGGAAGGACGGCGCTTGCGCGGCCGATCTTCCCATCGCGCCGTTGGTGGCGGCGGCGCCCGAATACGACAGGCCCTGGCGGGAGACGCCCCGCAAGACCGAAGCCGAGGTACCGGCGGTCGATGTCGGGATCGGCGAGGCGTTGCTGCGGCTTCTCGCCACGCCCGACCTTTGTTCCAAGCGCTGGATTTGGCGGCAATACGATCACATGGTCATGGCGGACACCGTGCAGCGGCCGGGCGGGGACGCCGCCGTCGTGCGCATCCACGGCACCAACCGCGGCCTCGCCATGACCACGGATTGCACGCCGCGCTATGTCGCCGCCGACGCGGCCGAGGGCGGCCGCCAGGCGGTGGCGGAAGCCTGGCGGAATTTGACCGCCGTCGGCGCCCGGCCCCTCGCGGTGACCGATTGCCTGAACTTCGGCAGCCCCGAGCGCGCCGAGGTGATGGGCCAGTTCGTCGGCGCCGTGCGCGGCCTCGGCGAAGCCTGCCGGGCGCTCGACTTCCCCGTGGTGTCGGGAAACGTCTCGTTCTACAACGAGACCATGGGCCAGGCGATTCAACCGACGCCGCAGATCGGCGGCATCGGCCTGATCGACGATCTGGCACGGATGACGGCCATGGGGTTCGCGGCGGAGGGGCGGACCATCGTGCTCATCGGCGAGACCAAGGGCCACCTGGGTGTCTCGCTGTTCGCGCGTGACCTCGCGGCCTCGCCCGGAGGCGCGCCCCCGCCCGTCGATCTGGCCGCTGAGCGGCGCAACGGCGATTTCGTGCGCGGCCTTATCGGCGCGGGCCGCGTCGCCGCCTGCCACGATGTCTCCGACGGCGGCCTGCTCGTCGCCATCGCCGAAATGGTCTTGAGCGGCGGAACTGGAGCCGAGCTGCGGCGACCGCCCGCGGAAATCCCGGCGCAGGCATTCTGGTTCGGCGAGGATCAGGCGCGCTATGTCCTCGCCATCGAAGCCGACGCTGTTCCGCCCCTCCTCGAGGCGGCGCGGGGCGCGGGCGTGCCGGCGGCCGTCCTGGGAGAAACCGGGGGGGCGGCGTTGACAGTGGAAGGCCAGTCGCCCATATCGATAGACAACCTTAGCGCCGCACACGAGGACTGGCTTCCGTCCTACATGGCGCCGCGCTGAAGACGGATCGGCAGGAGGGACACACGCGATGGCCATGGAGGCACAGGAAATCGTGCGTCTGATCAAGGACGGTATTCCCGGCGCGGAGGTGACGATCGAGGACTTGCGCGGCGACGGCGATCACTATTCGGCCCATGTCGTGTCCACGGCGTTCGCGGGCAAGAGCCGTGTCCAGCAACACCAAATGGTTTATCAGGCGTTGCAGGGCAATATGGGCGATGCGCTGCACGCGTTGGCGCTGCAAACCTCTGTGCCGTAAGGGTTAACGGCGGCGCGCCCAAAGGCCCCGCGATCGGCGTGGTTGATATTTGCCCCCGCGTGGAGCAGCATCTTGAAGAGCAGATTCATACCCGGCGGAGACGAATATCCGCCACGGGAATTTGGCCCAAAGGGAATTTGGCCCAAAGGGAATTTAGCCCAAAGGAAATTTAGCAATGAGTGAAAATCCGGTTTTCGAGCGCATCAAGCAGGAGGTCAACGACAATCCCGTCGTGCTTTTCATGAAGGGATCGCCGGTGTTTCCGCAATGCGGTTTCTCCGCCGCGGTCGTGCAAATTCTGACCGAAGTCGGCGTCAAGTTCAAAAGCGTGGACGTGCTGATGGAGCCCGATGTGCGCGAAGGCATCAAGGCCTTCAGCAACTGGCCGACGGTCCCGCAGCTCTACGTCAAGGGCGAGTTCGCGGGCGGCTGCGACATCATCCGCGAGATGCACGAGACCGGAGAACTCAAGCAGTATCTCAACGAAAAGGGCATCGAGCTGGAAGCAGCTTAGCTGGCGCGTTCGCCCCAGCAACAAGGGCCGCTTCGTGCGGCCCTTTTATTTGCCCCGGCCAGGTGCAAATGACGCAACCGTGATGCCGTTGTGTTTTGGTGGAGCGCACCGGCACCGTAAGCTGTTTACCCATGCGTGCCTTCCTTCTTTCCCTGGCCGTCGTCGTGCTCCTCCAGCCCGCCGGCGGATGGTCCGCCCAAGCGGCGGAGGATAGCGAACTTACGGAAGTCGAGACCTTGGCGCGCGAAATGCTCTCGCGTGATTTTGAGATCCGTGAGCGTGCGATCGGAAAATTGGTCGAACGCGGCAACACCGACGCCGTTCCGGCCCTCATCCAAGCGCTGCGGTTCCTTCGAGACGGCGGGGGTTCGGTGCTGCGGGCGTTAGTGTCCCTGACGGGCGATGAGCCCGGCTCCGAGTGGCACGAATGGATGCTGTGGCAGGAGGCGCACACGGAGATCGTGCCCTTCGAGGGGTTCGACGCCTTCAAGGCCGATCTCTATGCCGTCATCGACCCGAACTTCCGCCTGTTCCTCAGCCGCGGCATCGCGCACGACATCCGCCTCGAGGAGATCACCTGGGGCGGCGTCGTCAAGGACGGCATCCCGGCGTTGATCAACCCCAAGCTGATCGACGCCACGGACGCCAACTACCTGACGGACGGCGAGCAGGTGTTCGGCGTCTCCATCAACGGCGATTCGCGCGCCTACCCCCTGCGCATCATGGACTGGCACGAGATGTTCAACGATGTGATCGGCGGCGTGCCGGTGGCCCTCGCCTACTGCACCCTGTGCGGGTCGGGCATCCTCTATGACACCCGCGTTGAAGGGCGTGACGCCCCCTTTGTCTTCGGCTCCTCCGGTTTTCTCTACCGCTCGAATAAACTTATGTACGACCTGGAGACGAATTCCCTGTGGAACCAGTTCTTTGGCAAGCCGGTGGTTGGCCCGCTCACCGGGTCCGGCATCGAGCTCAAGATCCTGCCCGTGGCCATCACGAGCTGGGCGAAGTGGCGCGAGCGCCACCCCGATACCAAGGTCCTGTCGCTCGACACCGGCTACCTGCGCGATTACCGGCCGGGCCGCCCCTACGCCGCCTATTTCGCGAGCCCCGACCTCATGTTCCCGGCGCTCGTGCCGGACGACCGGCTCAAGCCGAAGGACCAGGTGTTCGCGCTGCGCGCGGACGGCGAGGAAAAAGCCTGGCGGTTGAGCGATTTCGCCGGCGGCAAGGTCATCAATGGGACGCTGGGGCCGCGGACCGTCGTTCTGATCGGCGACGCGGAGACCCGCACGGTGCGCGCCTATGATTCGGGCGGCCGTACGTTCGCCGCGCTCGATCCGGCCCTGGAAACCGTGAGTGACGAAAGCGGCACCTGGCGCGTGGAGGAAGACGCGCTGACCGGCCCGGGCGGCGAACGGCTGGAACGGCTCGGCGGACATATCGCCTATTGGTTCGCCTGGACCAACTTCCGCAACGGCAAACCGCTCGCGGATCCTAGCGGACGACCGTAACCGGGGTGCTTTGGGCCTCGTCCTGCGACCGGAGGGCGAAAAAAAGGCCGCGGATGCGGCCTTCCGAACGGTGGACATCGGCGCCCTACCGCGAGTAGAACTCGATGACGAGGTTGGGTTCCATCATCACCGGATAGGGCACGTCGGCGAACTTGGGCGTGCGCACGAAGGTGCCGCGCATCGTACTGTGGTCGACTTCGATGTATTCGGGCACGTCGCGCTCGGCCAACTCCGAAGCTTCGAGGACCAGGGCCATCTGCCGCGATTTCTCGCGCACCTCGACCACATCGCCTTCCTTGACGCGGTAGCTCGGGATATTGACGCGCTGACCGTTCACCGTGACGTGGCCGTGATTGACGAACTGGCGCGCGGCAAACACGGTGGGGACGAACTTCATGCGGTAGACCACCGCATCGAGCCGCCGTTCCAGGAGGCCGATCAGGTTCTCCGAGGTGTCGCCCCGCTTGCGCGTGGCTTCCACGTAGATGTTGTGAAACTGCTTTTCCGTGATGTTGCCGTAGTAGCCGCGCAGCTTCTGCTTGGCCATCAACTGAATGCCGAAGTCGGACGGCCTGCGCCGGCGCTGGCCATGCTGGCCTGGGCCGTAATCCCGCCGGTTTACCGGGCTCTTGGGACGGCCCCACAGGTTCTCACCGAGCCGCCGGTTGAGTTTGTACTTGGACTTGAGCCGCTTGCTCATGCTGGCCTTTCAGATGGACGCACAAAACCACCCGCGCGGCGCCTGCGTGCACGGAGCGCGTACTATACTCAGGCGCGGTCCATTGTCAAACGCCGGGCCCAAGCCGCCCCGCCCGCAAAAGCCCTTGAAATCGAACGAGATTTTGGGCCTCGCCCTCCTAAAGCCCGGCCGCCCAGGCCGCCACCTTCTCGCCGATCTCGTGCGGGAAGTCCTCGGCGATGTAATGGCCGCTCTCGCCCAGGAACACGGCTTCGAGGTTGGGGAAATCCTTCTTGCACTTGGCGACGGTCTCCTCGGGCACGATGGCCCCTGGCTTGGCCCAGAACAGGAGCTTTGGCACCTGCGACTGGCCGAGCTTCGCCACGTAGGCCCGGATGATCTCGGCCGTGTCGGCGGGCTCGCCCTCGATCGGCAGTTCCTGCGGCCACACATAGAGCATCTTGCGGTGGGCCGGATCGGCATGCGGTTCGAGGTAGGCCGTCATCTCCGCATCCGACAGCTTGCGGTGAATGCCGAAGGGCAGCACCTCCTCCATGAAGACGTTCTTATTGACGATGAGGTCCCAGCCCGTGTCCTTGCTGCGGAAGGCCTTGAAGCCCTCGAGCAGGTCCGGTGGCCAGTCGTCCCAGCTATCGAACGTGCGCACGAACGTCTCCCACAGGGCGATGCCGCGCACGTCCTCCTGGTGATGGCTCCAGTAGTTGAGGCCGAGGCCACCGCCCCAGTCGTGCAGCAAGAAGACGATGTTCTTGAGGCCCAGTTGGGCGAAGAACTTCTCGAGATAGGCGTAGTGCGTGACATAGCGGTAGTCGATGTCGGGCTTGTCCGACTTGCCGTGCCCGATCAGGTCCGGCGCCACGCAACGCCCGAGCGGCAACAGGTGCGGAATGATGTTGCGGTACATGTAGGACCAGGTCGAATTGCCGTGCAGGAGCACGAAGGTAAGGCCGCCGTGCCCCGCCTCGTCGATGTAGTGCATTTTCGCCCCGCCCACGTCGGTAAAATGGGACTCGAACGGATAGTCGGCGGAAAACGGCCCCCTGCCTGTCATATGTTTCCCCTGATTGATGTTGGACTCGTGGCCGCCGGAACCGGCGCCGCCTAGAGCCAATCCGCTCCCAGCCGCGAAATCAAGAAAAAGTTCCGTCAGCGGTCGCGGCGCTCAGTGAGCCCCTTGATGACGCCGCGCAGCGTGCGCACCTCCTGATCGGTCAGGTGGGCGCGCTGCAGCATGTTGCGCAGGTTGCGCACCATGACCGGCGCCTTCTCGGGCGGGTACAGGAAGCCGCCCGCCACCAGCTCGCTTTCGAGGTGCTTGAACAGGGCGATGAGGTCGGCCCGCGCCGCCGGGCCGGTGCGTCCCTCGACGAAGACCTCGGGCGGCGTCTCGTCCTCCGTGTGGAACCATTCGTAGGCGACCAGCAAGACCGCCTGGGCGATGTTGAGGGACGAAAACGCGGGGTTCAGCGGCACGCTCAACAACGTGTCGGCGAGCGCCACGTCGTCGTTGTCGAGACCCGCGCGCTCGGGGCCGAACAGGATGCCGCAACGCTCCCCGGCGGCGCTGAAGCCGCGCATGTCGTCGGCGGCTTTCCGCGGCGTCACCACGGTCTTGCGCATGTCGCGCGTGCGCGCCGTGGCGGCATAGACGCGCTGCAGATCGGCGACCGCCTCCTCGGTCGTGTCGAACACCCGCGCCGCTTCCACCACCGAATCCGCGCCCGAGGCCGCGTTGATCGCCTTTTGGTTGGGCCAGACATCGCGCGGGCGCACCAGGCGCAGATCGGTGAGCCCGAAGTTGAGCATGGCGCGCGCCGCCATGCCGATGTTCTCGCCCAGTTGCGGCTCCACCAGGACGATGACCGGGCCGGGAGTGTCGTCGCCGGCCATCAGCCCGAGTTGTGTTTTTCTTCGGCCCCGTCCCGGTACAGCTTGTAGATGATCGAGTCGCGGAGCGCGTTGTACGAGGCGTCGATGATGTTGGCGGAAACGCCCACCGTCGACCAGTGCTCGCCGTCCTTGTCCGCCGATTCGATCATCACCCGGGTGATGGCGCGGGTGCCGTCGCCGGGGGTCAGGATGCGGACCTTGTAATCGACCAGGCGCAGGTCCTGGAGATCCGGGTAGATGGGCGTCAGCACCTTGCGCAGCGCCGCATCCAGGGCATTAACCGGCCCGTTGCCTTCGGCCACGGTCATGTGGGATTCGTCGCCGACATCGAGCTTCACCGTCGCTTCGGAAAGGGTGACCAGTTCGCCCTTGTCGTTCCAGTGCCTTTCATCGACGACCCGGAAGCTGGCGCAATGGAAGTAATCGGGCACCGTGCCCAAGGCGCGCCGGGCCAGAAGCTCGAAGCTGGCTTCGGCGCCGTCATAGGCGTAGCCGTCGAATTCCCGTTCCTTGACCTGTTCCACCAGCCGGGCGACCCTGTCGTCCTTGGGGTCGATCTCGATCCCGATCTCGCGGAACCGGGCCAGGATGTTGGCCCGCCCCGATTGGTCCGAGACCACGATGTGGCGCCGGTTGCCGATCTTTTCCGGGTCCATGTGCTCATAGGTCGAGGGGTCTTTTTCCACCGCCGAGACATGCAGGCCGCCCTTGTGCGCGAAGGCGGATTCACCGACATAGGGCGCGCCCCGGTTAGGCGCCCGGTTGAGGCGTTCGTCCAGAAGCCGGCTCAGATGCGTCAGCTTTCTCATGTCTTTTTCGGTGACCCCGGTCTCAAAGCCCATCTTCAGGACCAGCGACGGGATGACGGTGATCAGGTTGGCGTTGCCGCAGCGTTCGCCGAGGCCGTTGAGCGACCCCTGCACGTGGCGCACCCCGGCGCGCACGGCGGCCAGGGAGATGGCGACGGCGTTGCCGGTGTCGTCGTGGGCATGGATGCCGAGACGATCGCCCGGAATGTGTTCGATGACCTTGGCGATGATGTCCTCGGCCTCGTGCGGCAGGGTGCCGCCGTTGG
>JADFIH010000011.1 GCA_022566715.1 Pseudomonadota bacterium
TACCAGGACCTGGTGTCGATTGGCGGCACGATCCTGAACCAGAGCGGGCAGGCGATCGAGGTGGTGGGCATCTGGATGGCGGTGTATCTGAGCCTGAGCCTGCTCACTTCGGGGTTCATGAACTGGTACAACAAGCGCATCGCGCTGGTGGAACGATGACGGCGCAGCCCTTCCACCGTGCACAAGCGGATATGCTGGGGGAGCGTCCGCCGCCGCCGCGAACCGTCGGCACCATCGGCTGGATGCGCGCGAACCTGTTCTCCAACTGGTTCAACACCGGACTGACCCTGGTGTCGCTGTATCTGCTGTGGCTCATCGTCCCGGGGGTCCTCGATTGGGCATTTTTCACCGCCGACTTCGCGGGCGAGGACCGCTTCGCCTGCACCAGCAGCGGCGCTTGCTGGGCCTGGGTCGACCAGCGGATCAAACTGTTCCTCTACGGATTCTACCCCATTGATCAAATCTGGCGCGTCAATCTCGCTCTCATTCTGCTGGCGCCGGCGCTTGCGCCCCTGCTGTTCGACAAAATGCCCGGCGCGCGATATCTCCGCTGGTTTTCACTGGCCTACCCCATCATCGCCACGTTTCTACTGATCGGCGGCCTCGGGCTGGAAAAGGTCCCGACCAGCAAGTTCGGCGGTTTCATGCTCAACATCACCATCGGGCTTGCCGGCATCGTCTTGTCGCTGCCCTTCGGCATTATGCTGGCGCTGGGCCGCCGCTCAAAATTGCCCATCATGCGAATCTTTTCCGTCGCCTTCATCGAGATTTTACGGGGCGTGCCGCTAATTACGCTGCTGTTCGTGGCGGCGATCCTGTTACCGATCTTCCTGCCGGAGGGCTTCAGCCTGGATTTGGTCGTCCGAGTCATCGTCGTCGTGACCGCGTTCTCATCGGCCTACATGGCGGAAGTCATCCGCGGCGGCCTGCAGGGCATCCCCCAGGGCCAGTACGAAGCGGCCCAGGCCATGGGCCTCAAGTATTGGCAAATGATGGGACTGATCATCCTGCCGCAGGCCTTGAAGATTTCCATTCCCGGAATCGTCAACACCTTCATCGGCCTGTTCAAGGACACGACGCTGGTTATCGTCATCGGCCTGTTCGACATTCTGAATATTGGCAATTCGATGGTGTCCAATCCCAAATGGCTGGGTCTTTCGACGGAGGCCTACGTCTTCATCTCACTGTTCTTCTTCTTGGTCTGCTTCTCCATGTCGCGGTACTCCGCGCTCCTCGAGAAACGGCTCGATACGACAAATGGGTAAGAGGTAACCATGTCCGCCGCTGAGACGCCCCCGGCCCGCGGCAAGGGCGAGCCGATCATTGAAATCACCGGCCTCAACAAATGGTTCGGTTCCTTCCACGTTCTGCGCGACATCAACTTGTCGGTGGGACGCCAGGAACGCATCGTCATCTGCGGGCCCTCCGGGTCGGGAAAGTCGACGCTGATCCGGTGCATCAACCGGCTGGAGGAACATCAGGAGGGCACCATCATCGTCGACGGCGTGGAACTCACCCACGACCTCAAGAACATCGACGCGGTGCGCCGCGAGGTCGGCATCGTGTTTCAGCAATTCAATCTGTTCCCGCACCTGACCGCGCTCGAGAACTGCATGATCGGACCGACGTGGGTGCGCAAGATGCCCAAGAAGGACGCCGAGCAACTCGCCATGGAATATCTCGAGCGCGTCAAGATCCCGGAGCAGGCGCACAAATACCCGGGCCAACTGTCGGGTGGGCAGCAACAACGTGTGGCCATCGCCCGGGCCCTTTGCATGCGGCCCAATATCATGTTGTTCGATGAGCCGACGTCGGCGTTGGACCCCGAGATGATCAAGGAGGTGCTCGACGTCATGGTGGACTTGGCGGAAACCGGCATGACCATGCTGGTCGTCAGCCACGAGATGGCCTTCGCCGCGCAGGTCGCCGATCAGATGATCTTCATGGACGCAGGCCAAATCATCGAGCAGAACACACCGGACGAGTTCTTCAACAACCCGCAATCCGACCGCACCAAGCTCTTCCTCAGCCAGATCCTAGAGCATTAGCAGCGATTCCAGTTCATCTGGAATCGCTCAAGGCTGCCGGAATCGCCCAAGGCCGCTAGAGCAGCATCCGTTCGGTTATCCGGCGCGCCCGAGCAGGCGCGGCCATCCTTAATTCATCCGAGATGGGCCGGTCCGCAGCCGTGAGCGGCAAAATGCTAGAGTGGTTCCGATCGAGCCGGAACCGCTCTAGCAAAAAGGCCCCACCTAAGGGTGAGGCCCTCTCCACCGCTGAATGGCGGTTATTTCTTCGTTCGGGTCTTTCGGCGCACTGGCGCTTTACGGGCCGTTTTGGTTTTGGCCTTAGTCTTGGTTTTTGTTTTGGCCTTAGCCTTAGGCTTAGGCTTAGCCTTGATCTTCCGAGACCGGCCCAACCCTTTTGCAATTCCTTCAAAGAAATATCCGATGTCGACGTCCAACGAGTGAGAAATATCCCACAACCGCCCAGCGCTCACACGGTTAATTCCGATCTCGTACTTCTGAACTTGCTGGAAGCTGACGCCAAGTGACTTTGCGAGTTTCTCCTGAGATAGCCCCATCTCCTTGCGACGCCCACGTACGCGCTGGCCGACATGTGCGTCGACCTTCGTTGCTGAACCTTTCATTTTTTCTTGCACCTTTAGATATAAAACAGTTGGCCCTCTGGGGCGGGCGCAGTTTCCACTATTCCGGCGGCGTTGCCAACTAGCGAATCAATTTATTTTTACAACTGCACGGCGAGGCAATTCCGCATTATGGGACAAATTTTGAAATGCGGCGAAGTGCCGCGGCGGAAGGATGTCCGGCGCGCCTACTGCGCAGCGGCGGAGTTCTTCACCTCAACCCACACATCGGTCTCGCCGAACAGCGAAATACCGACGAACCCGCGGACTTTGAGTTCGCCGTTCTTGAAGACCATGCTGGACTTGTAGGTTTTGCCGTCGCGCGCATTGTAGATGCGCCCGCCTTTCCAGGCGGCTTTCGTCTCGTCGTAAGTGAAACCGCTCAGGAACTCGATACCGGCGAGCGGACGGCCGCGCAGGGACTCGTCCGCGTTGTTGATGTCCTTTTTGGGAATACCGGCGTCGTCCAACGGAACGGTGAGCGAGACGAGGCGGCCACAGAGGTGCTCGCCACAGTCATAGATCTCGATCAACGAGTCCCTTTTCTCCTTGGACGTCCAAAAACCCTTCAAGTCGTCGGGCGAGGCTGCTCGCGCTTGAGGCGACGTAAAACCGGCAAACGCGAAAACGATTACCGCGAAGAAAAGCGCGGGAGGGGCTGAAGCCACCGAAATCCGCCGAACCATGGTTGCCTCCTTGTATTTCGCCCCGAACGGCCCCGGCGGGGCCTTGCTGGGTTGTAGCGGGGGTTATACCACCAAGTGGTTTCGGCGACGCAAAAGGTCCCTGCTTCCCGGATTTACTGTTTTTTCAGTGCGTTCCGTTTCACGCGCCTGGCTGACCCGACGCGCCGCGAGCCATCGGCAATGGGTTGCGAATTTATCCACAGACCGGTCATGGCCGGCCAGAGCCCGAGCCAATCCGGATTGATCGGCATCGGCTTAGGCGGTTCGGCCTGGGGCGGTTCGGCCTGGGGCGGTTCGGCCTGGGGCGGTTCGGCCTGGGGCGGTTCGGCCTGGGGCGGTTCGGCCTGGGGCGGTTCGGCCTGGGACGATCCATCGACCAGAGGAATTTATTCCGCTTTTTAATGTAGAGCTCGGTCACGAGTTTGAACGGAGCCGCGTGTTGGTTCCGGCCAACCTCGATCCGCCCGGGCGCCCCGGGCGCCCAGGGGGTCCGGCACCGGACTACCCCAAAAGGTTGGTTCGATACCCCTCTCGCGCCGGACCGAATGGCGGGGCGTAGTGGCACGTTTGGACCTGGAGGAACGCCTCGATGTGGGACTATCTCATGGGTCTGCCCGTTGCCGCCGCCGCCATTGGCGCGGTCGCCATACCCCTGAACGCCCGAAAAATAACCACCGCCATCAGGAATGCGGCGGCCGGACGGCGCAGGGGTGCAATCGAACAGACCGATTCGGAACCTGGGGGACGCGATGAGGTTGGATGAGCGCTACTACACGGCGGATCAGCCGCACGAATTGCCCGAATCACGCGGCCCGTTGAGTTGGCGGCCTAGCGCGCTTTGGCCGGCCCTTGCCGTTCTTGCGCTGGGGGCGGTATTCCTCTTGGCCGCGTTCTAACCGCCCGGCCGCCTAACATCCCCGATAACCGGCGCACTCCGCCGGAGCTTCCGGAAACCCATCAGCCGTCCGAGTGGTAATTCGCATGACCGCACAGTCTTTCTCTCCGCCTCAACGCCGCCTCATGGGGCCTGGCCCCTCCGATGTTCACCCCCGCGTTCTGTCGGCAATGGCGGGGCGGACGATCGGCCACCTGGACCCCGCGTTCATCCGGATGATGGACGAGATGAAGGATCTGCTGCGCTACGCCTTCAGGACCAAGAATGAATTGACGATTCCGATTTCGGGACCGGGATCGGTCGGCATGGAGACCTGCCTGGTGAACCTCGTCGAACCGGGCGATACGGTGATCGTTTGCCAAAACGGCGCCTTCGGCGGCCGCATGGCCGAGATCGTCAAGCGTTGCGGTGCGACAGCCGTTCTTGTCGAGGATCCCTGGGGCGCGCCCGTGGACCTTGACAAGGTCGAGGCGGCGCTGAAATCCCATCCAAACGCCAAGGCCCTCGCCTTCGTTCACGCGGAGACATCGACCGGCGCGCAATCCGACGCGGCGGCGATCTGCGCACTAGGCTGGCAATACGGCTGCCTGACCATCGTCGATTGCGTCACCTCACTCGGTGGAATTCCCGTGGAGGCCGACCGCTGGGGCGCCGACGCCATCTATTCGGGTTCGCAGAAATGCCTGTCCTGCCCGCCGGGCCTGTCGCCGCTGACGTTCAGCGAGCGGGCCGCGGAGGTCGTCCAAAAACGGAAACAGCCGGTTCAGAGCTGGTTCATGGATCTGTCCCTCGTGATGGGCTATTGGGGTGACGGGGCGCAACGCACCTATCATCACACGGCCCCCGTCAACGCGCTCTACGGCCTGCACGAGTCCTTGGTCATGCTGCGCGAGGAAGGCCTCGAGGCCGCCTGGGCGCGGCACGCCCAAAATCATCTGGCGTTGCGGGCGGGCCTGGAGGCCATGGGGTTGAACTTGCTGGTGCGGGAACCCCACCGACTGCCGCAACTCAACACGGTGTGCGTCCCCGACGGCGTTGACGAAGCCAAGGTGCGGCGGCATCTCCTGACCGAACACGGCATCGAAATCGGCGCCGGTCTTGGCGCCCTGGCGGGCCGGGTATGGCGAATCGGCCTGATGGGCCAAAGCTCGACGCGCGGGCATGTCATGGCCTGCCTGGATGGGCTTGAGGTCGCGCTGTCGGCCCAGGGCCGGAAGGTTCCGCGGGGCCAAGGCGCGGCGGCGGCCCAGGACGCCCTGGCGAACCAGGACCCGGCCAGGCCGGACACCGAAGAGGCGGCGCCCCGCAAAGCGGCCGCGAGCGCCTGATGCGACGGGGCGCGCCGGTCCCCTTGGTCTCCCGGCTCCGAAACAAAAACTAGGTTAATAAAACCTCGAAAAACCCCCTATTTCCGCCAAATTTTCTACGTTCCGTGCACGCTCTTTTAACGCTGCGCGGCCAATACTCCCTCCCTGGGTATCGGAAGCCACAGGACGCAGGCGAGCAAAGACTCGGGTCCTTCCGCTCCGACTCACCCGTGGGAGGAAGAACGCCGCGCCATGGCCCGCGTAATCACCTGTTTCGTCTCGGTTCTGGCGCTGTTGGCCGTTTCCCTTCCAGCGTTCGCCACCGATTCGGACAATAACGCCGCCGAGGTCCGGAACATCACCGGCATCTGGACCAGCGAGGAACTCGGCTTCGAACTTGAGATTTATGGCTGCGGAAACGGCAGTCTTTGCGGCCGTGTTGTTTCCTATTCCAAATCCTCGGACTACGCCGATGTTCCAAAGACCCCGCCACGGGAGGAAGCGGCGGGGGACCAACGGATCGTCGGGCGCGAATTGCTCTCGGGTTTCGTGGCCGACCAGGAGAACGGCACGAAATGGCACAATGGACGCATCTTCAATCCGAAGGACGGCAGGACGTACAAATCGACGATCACGCTGGCCGATGAGGACACCCTCAAACTCCGCGCCTACGTCGGCATCCCGATTTTCGGGCGCGACCTGACCCTAAAGCGCATCCCGCAATACAGCACCGCGGGGGGCGGTTAGTCTCACCCAAAAACCTGCTGGACCGGACGACATCTCGTTCGCCCACGGAACGGACTACATCTCGTTCGCCTGCGGAACGGACTACATAAAGAGGGGTTCGTTAGCCTTGTCGGCGTACATGTCCGCCACGAACTCGCCGTAGCCGTTGTACAGCAGGGTCGGAACCCGATCGCCCGTGCCGAGAATCTTTTCGGTCGCCTGGGACCAGCGGGGATGCGGGACCTCGGGGTTCACATTGGCCCAGAAGCCGTATTCCTTGCTCTGAATCTCTTCCCAGAACCCGATCGGCCGTTCGTCGGTGAAGGTGAAGCTGACGATCGACTTGACCGACTTGAACCCGTATTTCCAGGGAAGCGCCAGACGAAGCGGCGCGCCGTGTTGCGGCGGCGATGGATGGCCGTACGTTCCGGTGACGAGGAAGGCGAGTTCGTTGACCGCCTCTTCCATCGTCACGGCCTCGGTATAGGCCCAGGGATACCAGAACTGTTTTTGGCCCGAGGCCATTTTCGAGTCGTTGAAGGTCACCATCTTCAAGAACTTCGCCGAAGACAGCGGCCGCGCGAAGTCGACGAAAGCCTTCAGCGGAAATCCGCTCCAGGGAATGGTCATCGACCAGGCCTCGACACACCGGAGCCGGTAGAGCCTTTCCTCGAGCGGCATCTTGGCGAGCAGGTCGTCGATGCCGATTTCGAACTCCTTCTCGACGAGGCCATCGACCTTGATGGTCCAGGGCCGGTCCCGCAGTTTGCGCGCATTGCGGAAAATCTGCTTGTGGGAGCCGAACTCGTAGAAGTTATTCCATTTGGCGTTCGTCTCCTCGTCGGTGATGGCCCGGTCGAGAACGTAATTTTCGTTGCGCTGAAACGGATAGAGGCCGAGCGAGGGATCGTCGTCCCAAGGCTGGGCGGCCTGTGCGGCGCGGGACACGAAAAACGGACCCGAGGCGATCAACGCCGTTCCGGCCGCAACCGACTTAATCAGCTGGCGGCGATTTATAAAGACGCTTTCCGGCGTCGCCGCCGATTCAGGAAGCTCCCAGCCACGCCGTTTCTTGATCAGCATTACGCCTCTCCGCCTGAGATTGGGTCCAGCCAGGACTTAGCCCTAGAACCGATTTGGAACAACTCAAACCTTGGTGAAAGGAATTAAGGATTCGTGATAATCCCGGCCCTAGTGGTGCGGGCCGACATTTCGATCCCTCGATGTCGGCCCGCACCACTAGGTTGATTTTGTGATCATGTTCAATTCCTCTCGACATTTGGTCCCAATTCCGTCGGTTCCAAATGCCGGAATTGAACCGCTAGGCCGCTCAGGCGCTGACTTTCTCCTCGGCGCCATGGGATTCGATGATCTGATCCGCGAGACGGCCCGTGAGCTCCTGCAAATGGTCGAACTTCCAGGTGTATGTTCCGACACCCTGGGAGAGCGACCGCAGCTCGACGATCAAATCATGCACCTCCGATTGCGGCAGGTGGGCGGTGACCTCGTCCCAGCCTTCCCAGCCCTCCCGAGGGCTGAAGCCGAGTATCTGACCCCGGCGCCCGCTGATCAGCGCGTTCACCCGCGCCGTGCTCTCCGACGGGGCGACCACCTTGACCTCGTGGATCGGCTCGAGAAGAACCGGGCTGCATTTCGGCATGCCTTTGTTCATGGCCATGCGGCCCGCCGTCTTGAAGGCGAGCTCGGAGGAATCGACCGAATGGTAAGAGCCGTCCGTCAGCGTCACCAACACATCGACAACCGGAAAGCCGAGCGGCCCCTTGCTAAGATATTCCCGGATGCCCGACTCCACCGCCGGGATGTACTGCCTGGGAACGGAGCCGCCGACGATGGTGTTCTCGAAACTGAACCCCGAGCCGCGCGGCAACGGCTTGATATCGACCTCGACGTCGCCGAACTGACCGTGCCCGCCTGATTGGCGCTTGAAGCGCGCATGCTGCGATATCGATTTCTGGATCGCCTCCTTGTAGGGCACCAGTGGCCGGCGGGCCGTGACTTCGACACCGTAGCGGTTCTTCAACTTGTCCATGGCGACCCGCAGATGGATGTCGCCCTGGCCGCGGATGATCATCTCGTTGGTGTCCTGCGAGTGCTCGACCTGTAACGAGGGATCTTCATCGACGACGCGCGCCAGCGCACCCGAAAGCTTGACTTCGTCCTCGCGCTTGACCGGTGAAATGGACTGGGCGAAGACGGGCGGCAGCAGGTCCGGTTTTGGCGCGGGTGCGGCCTCCTTTCCGGTTGTCAGCGTGGTCCCGGTCCGCGCTTCCTCGAGCCGCCCCAGAGCGACGATCTCTCCGGCCTGAGCCTCGCCCACCTTGGTGGTCTGCATGCCCTGCATATGGAAGAGGCCCGAGGCGCGCGCGCCGTTGAGGGAAACGCCTTCCTTGATGGGGCCGCGCCAAACGCGCGCGAGCGACAGCTTCCCGAAGGTGGGGGTGTGATAGGTCTTGAGAACCTGCAACACGGGATCGCCGGCCGAGGGGTCGATCCCGGCGCGCGCGGCGGCCACCTCGGCGCCGGGCACTTCGTGCCGCAAGGTCTTGAGGAGGCGCCGCACGCCATATTCATGCTCGGCCGCGCCGACGAGAACCGGCAGGATATTCCCCGCCCGAAACTCCCGCGTCAGGTCGCCATACACCTGATCCCGCTCCGGCTCCTGATCCTCGAGCAGTTTCTCCATCAGGTCGTCGTCGTAATCGGCCAGTTTTTCCAGCATGGCGTAGCGCGCGTCGGCCTTTTCGCCCACCGCGCCCTCGGGGAGCTCGGTCACCGTCGATGCGGCCCCGTCTTTGTAGGTGTAGGCCCGCTCGCTCGCCAGATCGACATAGCCCGTCACCTCTTCGCCCTCGTGAAGAATCAGGTGCCGGGTGACGAGCGCCCGCGCCGTCGTCGCCTCGAGCGCCGCGATGACGTCAGCCGGCGCACCGGTGGGCCGGTCGACTTTGTTGACGAAAATGATGGCGGGAATCTTGTGCTCGTCGAGGAAGCGCATCAGGGGCGTGAGCGCCAGCGCCTTGCCCGGATCGGCCTCGCAGACCACCACCGCGGCATCGACTCCGATCAGGGCGTTGATGCTTTCCTGCTGGAATTCGATCGAACCGGGGCAATCGAGAAAAAAGAAGGTATCGCCCAGGTACTCCACCTTCGCGGTGTTAACCTCGACGCCCATTTCGCGGTCGCGCGCTTCTTGGGAGGCGTCGCCGACGCTGCCATCGCCGATCTTGCCCTTGCGGCCGATGGCGCCCGTGACGAACAGGATGTTCTCAAGCAGCGTCGTCTTGCCCGAAAGATAGGGCCCGACGATCGCTACGGATCGGGGCCCGGAAGTCGCACCACTGGCCATGTCGTATCCTCCCGCTAGGCTGGGCTATGATTGTCCCATGTTTTCAAGCCGCCGGCCTAGTGGCAAGCGGAAATAAAAATGCCCTGAAACCAGTCGTTTAGCCCGGCTCAGGCGGGGTCAGCCAAGGCCGCGAACCGGAGAGCCGCAAACCCCGCTCACGCCGCGGGGCCGCCCTTGACGAACGGCTTGAGCAACGCCAACGCCATCGAGTGAAATGGGGTGGGAACGCCGGCCTCGGCGCCGGCGCGCACCACGGCGCCGGACAGCCGGTCGAGCTCGAGCGGCTTGCCGCGTTCCAGGTCGACAAGCATGGAGGGCCGGATGTTCGAGCCGCCGCGTGTGACGGCGTTGAAGCCGGCCAGGGTATCGGCCGGCAGGGTGACGCCCTTGGCCGCCGCCACCTCGGCCACCTCCTTCATGGCGGCGCGCAGAAGCTCCAGTGTCTCGGGTTCGCGCACGGCTTGGTCGACGGGCAGACGCGTCAGGCAGGAAAGCGCGCTCATAGAGGCCAGCATGGCCAGCTTCGACCACAAGGCCGCCTCGATATTCCCGCTGATTTCGTGGCTGAAACCCGCCGCCGCGCAGGCCGCCGCCAGGGCCTCGACCCGCGAGGACCGCCGTCCGTCGAGTTCGCCGAAGGCGAGCTTCGCGCCCTTGCCCACGTGCAGGATGACGCCGGGCTCCCCGATGTGCGCGGAAAGGTACGCGACACCGCCGACCACGTGTTCGCGGCCCACGATCGCCGCAAGCTCGTCTTCGCCGTCGATGCCGTTTTGCAGGTCGACCACGCCCGTTTCGGGCCCGATCAGGGGCGCCAGCATCCGGCCCGCGCCGTCGGTGTCGTAAAGTTTGACGGCGAACAGGACGATGTCCACCGGTCCGATATCGGCGGGATCGTCCGTCGCTTGCGCGGGTTTGATGGTGACGTCGCCGGCGTCGCTCTTGACGCGCAATCCGTTGGCGCGGATCGCCGCCAGGTGCGGCCCGCGGGCGATGAAGTACACGTCTTGACCGGATGCGGCAAGGCGGGCGCCGAAGTATCCGCCGACCCCGCCCGCGCCCATGACGGCAATCTTCATGCACTCATCTCCCCACGCATTTCATGTTTCCGCAAAACGAAGTCGCCACATGATATCGCAACGCGCCCCGCGCAACCATCCGCGCCGCTCCACTTCGGAATAACTCTCCGAAGCGGTGGGGACTGCAGTTAATATTGTCCAATGAACGGGAAACGAAAGCCGGCGGCCGGGCCCTACACGCCCGACCCGGAACAACTCGCGCTGATGCCCGAGGTGTCGGGTAATGCGGTGAACGGCGTGGGCGAGGGGCGAAAGCGCCGCCCGACCCCGATCTATCACCATGATCCGGAACGCACGCCCTTTGCCGCGCTCCAGACCTGGTTTCGCGCGCGGCCCTCGCACCCCAGCATCGAGGCCGCCCGCCTCAAACGCACCTCGATCATGGAGGAGCCGATCGCGCCGCTTACCGGACCCCGCCGGAACGCGCCGCCCGAGGTGTGGTCCGGCGAGGTCAAGGCCAAGGGCCGGGAGCTTGGCGCGCAGCTCATGGGGATCACGCGCGTCCGGCCGGAGTGGGTGTTCGAGGGCTACGAGGTGTCCCACACCTGGATGATCATGATCGGCGTCGCCATGGACTACGAGAATCTCGCGACGGCGCCCTCGCCCCGATCCGTCGTCGAGGTCGTAACGCAATACGGGCGCGGCACCCAGGTGGCGAAGCGCCTCGCCGGCTGGCTGCGCGGCCAGGGCTGGGACGCCTTTCCGCACTGTGGGCCCGATGCCGGACCCATCCTCTTGGTTCCGGCGGCGCTGGAATGTGGGTTCGGCGAGTTGGGCAAGCACGGCTCCATCATCAACCGCGACCTGGGTTCCAGTTTCCGTCTGGCCTGCGTTCTGACGGACGCGCCGCTCATTGCCGACGACGCCGACGCGTTCGGCGCCGACGGCTTCTGCGTCAATTGCCTCGTTTGCAGTCAGGAGTGTCCGCCCGACGCCATTTCGGCGCAAAAGCAGTTGGTGCGCGGCGACACCAAGTGGTACGTCGATTTCGATAAGTGCGTCCCCTACTTCAATGAGAAAACGGGATGCGGCATTTGCATCGCCGTGTGCCCTTGGAGCCGCCCCGGAGTCGCCACCAACCTGGTGAACAAACTCGCGCGCCGCCGAAGAACGTAGGGTTACGGTTGCATCGGCGTGCTGATTCCGCGAACCTGGGGCTTACGGATGGAGAAGCCGGGTTGGGAGGCGCCGCGCCATGGACTAAAGTGGACGTAAAGAATTTGGAAAAGACGATCGAGGACGCGGATACGCTACGCGCGCACTATGGGCCACCGCTCGAGGTCGCCATCGCGCTGAACAAGACCCGGCTGGACAAGTACCACCGGGCGTTTATCGCCCTTTCGCCGTTCGTGTGCATCTCGGCGTCGGACGCGTCGGGGCAGCCGTCGATTTCGCCGAAGGGGGACGCGCCAGGGTTCGTTCAGGTGCTCGACGACAACACGCTCATGATTCCCGACCGGCCCGGAAACCAGCAAATCACCACCTTTTCGGCGATCGTGGAGAATCCGAAGGTCGGACTTCTCTTCCTCGTGCCCGGCCGCAAGGAAACCCTGCGCATCGAAGGCCGAGCCACGATCACGCTGGACGATGATGTACTCGCGGCCGGTGCGGTTCGGGGGAAACTTCCCCCGGCGGCGCTCGTCATTACCGTGACGGCGGCGCGCATTCATTGCGGCAAATGCGTGGTGCGGTCGAACCTCTGGGATCCGGCGATACAAATCGATAAGGACGCCATCGCGAGCTATGGTCAGATCATCAAGGATCAGGCCGAGGATCTCCATCTCACGGTCGAGACGGCGGATGAGCTCGTCGAACGTGGCTACAGGGAAGAACTGTACTAGGCGGCGCGCTCCGGCGGCGAGGCCAACGGCGGAGAGAAGGCATGCGCGGCGCTCCTGAACAACGGGCCGTGTTCGAACGGTTCGCGAAGAAATACGAACTCCTCCAAGCGGACGTCATGCGGAGGATCGAGCGCTCCGTTTGCGGCTGCGATTACGGCGCCACGAGCTGGACGACCCTCGCCGAAGCGCGGATTATCCGCGACATGCTGGCGCTCGAGCCGCGGAACCGGCTTTTGGATGTGGGCTCTGGCTCCGGTTGGCCAGGCATCTATTTGGCCGAGAAAATGGGCTGCGACATCGCCATGGTCGACCTTCCGCGCGCCGGTTTGAGGATCGCGCTGGATCGGGCGAAGGCCGATAATATTGCTGGCGTCGGCTTCGCCTCCGTCGCGGACGCGGCCGCGTTGCCGTTTCGGAGCGACTGGTTTGACGCCATCTTTCATTCGGACGTTCTTTGCTGCCTGACCGAGAAGCTGGCCGTGTTGACGTCGTGCCGGCGTGTCGTTCGCGCCGGCGGCAAGATGGTGTTCTCCGTCATTCTGATTACGCCGGGTTTGGCGGACGCCGAGTACGAGCGGGCCGCGGTCAGCGGGCCGCCATTTATTGCGGCGGACGGCGCCTATCCGGACATGCTCGGCCAGGCCGGTTGGGAGATAACGGATCACCGGGATCTGACGGCCGACTATGTCAAGACCGTGGGCCACATGCTCCACCAGTTGGAAAGCCACGCGGATGAGGTCGGCGCGGTATTCGGAGAAGACGACGCGGCGCAGGAGCGGGCCCGCAGGCGCGCCGCACTCGACGCCCTGGAAGACGGACTGCTGCGGCGCGAACTGTTCCACGTCGTGCCACGCGCTTGAACCCAACCGGAGGATTACATGACCAAGGCCAATAGAAAAAATCATATGTCCGGCGAAGTCTTCGTCATCACGAGGGGCGGCGAGACGGATGCGCTGTTTCCGCACGCCGTGTCCGTCACGGGGGGAAGGACGATCTTCGTCTCCGGTCAACTGGCGCTCGACAAGGACGGGACCATGGTTGGCAAGGGCGACATGCGGGCCCAACTCCGGCAGGTCGGAGAGAACCTCAAGGCGAGCCTTGAGGCGGCCGGCGCGACCCTCGACGACATCGTCAAGACCACCACCTACGTCACCGACATGGAGGCGTTCTTCGGCTGCATGGACGTGCGGCGCGAATACCTCGGTGCGGCGTTCCCGACCTCCACCACCGTGGAAGTCAGCCGCCTTGCGGACCCGGATATGATGATCGAAATCGAGGCCGTCGCCATCGTCGACGATTAGGGCCGCGGCACGAGAAAACCCCCCGGCGTGTGCCGGGGGGAGTCCTAGACCAAAAACGTCAGTAGGAGAAAGTGGGCGTTAGAACTCGCCGTCGCGGAGTTGCTTCATGGCGCGCCGCACGCGGAACGGCATCATCATAAGGGCGCCCAAGATGCCGAACAGAACGATGAAAATGCCGGTCAGGATTTTGCCCACGCCAACGAGCTTGAGCCGGAGGAGTTCGGACGGCTGCTTCTGAATCTCGGCGAATTGCTTGGTCAGGGCCGAGCCACCGTCGGCCGAGTCGCGGTCCGCTTTGCTGTTTCCCCCGTAGTAGGAGTCGAGCTCACTATGGAAAGCGGCCTCGACGTCGCCGACATTGGATTGCATGCTCACGCCCCAAATGGCGAAAATTGCGCCTATCATCATGATCATCATGATCATGGCCATCATGAATGGGATAATTCGATCTGAAAATGGCATATCTTGCTCCTAGTTCCTTGTTCTTGGCGGCGGCATCGCCCGACAACGAATCGCTCCGCCACCATCCTCGTGCCGATTCGGGCCTTGTTCCGCCCGGGCGCAACGCCCGGCGGAAACCACCCGCCCCTCCCCCGACGCACCGGTTGTACCGGCCGTCGGGCAATCAGCCCGGAAGGGACCTCGGCATTTTGATGCGCCGGAGAAAACACCGGTTACGCGGCTCACGCTTTAGTGTTGCGCGAGACGCGTCGGAAATAGGGTTAAGAACCGGGACTTAACCTATGACAACAAGGGATTCCGGGCCGGGCTACGCCGACATGGCAAAAAAACCGATAAACCGCCGGCGGAAATTGCCGCGCCTGAGAGACGGGGGACGGGCGTGACAAATCAACCACGTCCAGGGACGGTGGAAGGGACAGCATCGGAGGGCGAACTTCTCCGGGGCCTTGTCGCCGGCGATTCCGCCGCGTTCGAGCAACTGGTGCGGACCCATGGCCCGCGGATGCTTGCGGTGGCGCGGCGCATGCTGCGCTCCGAAGAAGACGCGCGCGATTGCCTTCAAGAGGCCTTCATGCGAGCCCATTCCGCCATCGAACAATTCGAGGGGCGCGCGTCGCTCGGGACCTGGCTCCACCGCATCGTCGTCAACGCGGCGTTGATGAAGTTGCGCAGCCGAAGGAGCAAGCCGGAGCAGTCCATCGAAGATCTCATGCCGAACTTCGACGCGGACGGCTGCCGGATCGAGCCGATGTGGCAAATCGACGAATCGGTGGAGACGATGATCGGGCGGCGCGAGGTCCGCGACCTGGTTCTGGCCTCCATCGGTAAACTTCCCGATAGCTACCGTACCGTTTTGCTGCTTCGCGACATCGAAGAACACACGACCGAGGACGTCGCGTCGGAACTCGGAATAAGCGCCGGCGCGGTGAAAATACGCCTCCACCGCGCGCGCGCCGCGCTCAAGAAACTTCTCGAGCCGGTGTTCGAGAAAATGGAGAAGCCATAATGCGGTTGTCGGGCATATCGATGCTTAATTGCCACCAGATCGAGGAATTCATCGATAGCTATCTCGATGAATCGCTGTCCTGGCGCCGGCGGGCCTTGTTCCGCAGTCACCTCCTCATGTGCCGGGAATGCCGCTCCTACATCGGCGCCTACAAGCGCACCGTCGCGCTGGGCAAGAAGGTCTTCGACGATCCAGTGGGGCCACCGCCGGACGACGTGCCGGAGGACTTGGTCAGGGCGATTATCCGCGCGCGCGACAGCGCCGAGAAATAGCGGGCTCGCCTCTAAGCCTAACTTAGCTCGGCGCAGGCGCGCTGGATGCGCTGGCAGGCCTCGGTCAGGTCTTCGGTCGAGGCGGCGTAGGAAATGCGGAAGTGGGGCTCCATGCCGAAGGCCGCGCCGTGAACGACCGCGACTCCAACTCCCTCCAATAGATAGCGGCAGAACTCCTCGTCATTGGAGATGAGCTTGCCGTCCGGCGTCTTTTTGCCGATCACGCCCGCGCACGACGGGTAAACGTAGAAGGCGCCCTCGGGCATCGGGCAACTGAGCCCCTTGGCCTGGTTGACCATGCTGACCACTAGGTCGCGCCGCTCGGCGAAGGCCTTGGCGCGCTCCGCGATGAAGTCCTGCGGCCCGTTCAACGCCTCGATGGCCGCGGCCTGGCTGATCGAAGACGGATTGGTGGTGCTCTGGGATTGCAGCTTGGCCATGGCCTTGATGAGCTCGGCGGGGCCGCCCGCGTAGCCGATGCGCCAGCCCGTCATGGCATAGGCCTTCGAGACGCCGTTCAGGGTCAGTGTGCGCCCGTACAGGCCGGGTTCGATTTGCGCCGCGGTGACGAACTCGAAGTCGCCGTAGACCAGATGCTCGTATATGTCGTCGGTCAGCACCCAGACGTGGCCGTGGCGCATGAGAACGTCCGTCAACGCCTTGAGCTCGGCGCGGGAATAGGCGGCGCCCGAGGGGTTGCCCGGCGAATTGAGAATGACCCACTTGGTCTTGGGCGTGATCGCGGCTTCGAGGTCCCTTGCCCGCAATTTGAAGCCGCTTTCCAGGGTCGAACCGACCGGTACGGGCGTGGCGCCGGCGAATCGTACGATGTCGGGGTAGGACACCCAGTAGGGCGCCGGGATGATCACCTCGTCGCCGGGATTGAGGGTCGCCAACAGGGCGTTGAAAATGACCTGCTTGCCGCCCGTGCCCACGCTGATCTGAGCGGGCTCATACTCGAGCCCGTTCTCGCGTTTGAACTTGGCGGCGATCGCCTGCTTCAGTTCCGGGGTGCCGTCGACCGCCGTGTATTTCGTCAGGCCCGCGTCGATGGCGGCCTTGGCCGCGGCCTTGATGTTGTCCGGCGTATCGAAGTCAGGCTCGCCCTGGCTCAAGCTAATGATGTCGCGGCCCTGCGCCTTGAGCTCGCGCGCGAGGCCCGACACGGCGATGGTCGGCGAGGGCTTGATGCGGCCCAGGGAGTCGGCGAAAAAACCCATGTGTTTTACCGGTTGGGGGTTAGGAATCGGGGCCCAAACCTACGTGTGGCGCGACGCCCGTGCAACAGGGAAACGGCGCGCCCATCCCTGGGCGCACGCCGCACGGCGTCAGTCCTGGAGCTCCAGATCCAGCACGGCGCGGATTTTCTTGGCAAGGGCCTTGGGCTTATATGGCTTGGCGATGAATGGCACATTCAGCGCCGCTATCTCCTCCGGATCGGTGTTGGGGTACCCCGATGTGCAGAGGATTTTGACATCCGGCCGGCGCTCCCGCGCGGCCCGGACGATGTCGAGACCGCTCTTGCCGCCGGGCAGGACGATATCGGTGAAAAGAAGCCGGACTTCCGGGGTGTTGTCTAAGGCGGAAAGGGCCGAGTCGCCGTCGGTCGCGACAATCGTCGTATAGCCGAGCAGCAAAAGGGACTCGACCAAAACGTCCAAGACGTCGGGATCGTCCTCGACGACGAGGACTTTTTCGCCGCCGCCCCTCTTCCCGGGTGCGTCCGCCTGTGGAGGCGATACCGTTACCGCGGCCCGCGACCTGGGGAGGTAGAGCCGGACGCAAGTGCCTTCGCCGGGTACGCTGTCGATTTCTATATGACCGCCCGACTGCTTGACGAAACCGTAAGCCATGCTGAGGCCAAGGCCCGTGCCCTCGCCCACGCCCTTGGTCGTAAAGAAAGGCTCGAACACGTGCTCCAAGATGTCGGGAGCCATGCCGGCCCCGGTGTCGACGACCGATATCAGGACGTAATCGCCGGCCCGGATGCCGGACTTGGCCGCGGCCTCTTGTTCGCCGATGGTTACGTTCGCGGTTTCCATCGACAATTGGCCGCCCTTGCGCATGGCGTCCCGTGCATTGACCGCGAGGTTGACCAGCACCGTCTCGAGCTGGTGCGGGTCCACGAGCGAGGGCCAGACCCCTTCCCCAAAGTCGAACCGAACCTCGATCGTTTCCTCCAGGGTGCGGTCCAACAGTCCGGACAGATCCTTGAGAAGCGCGTTCACGTCGGTCGGAAGCGGCTGAAGCGGTTGCTTCCGCGAGAACGCAAGAAGCCGGTCCGTAAGACCCGCCGCCTTCTCGGCGGCCGCGATGGCCCGCTCCACCATGAAAGCGCCTTCGACCTCCCCATCCCGTTTGTTCAGAAACATCTCGAGGCTTCCCAGGATCACCCCCAGCATGTTGTTGAAGTCGTGGGCGACCCCGCCGGTGAGGTGCCCGACGGCTTCCATTTTTTGAGCCTGGCGTAGCTGGTCCTCCGTCGACTTGCGCGCCGTGATGTCGCGCAGGGTGCCGATGAACAGGTGCCTCGTGCCCAATTGCATGTCGCTGACGGAGAGCTCCAAGGATACTTCGGAACCATCCTTGCGAAGCCCCGTCACCTCGCGGTCGCCGACGCCGAGAATCTTGCCTTGGCCCGTCCGCAGGAACGTTTCGAGGTACGCGTCATGGTTCTCCTGATCGACGCCCGTCATGAGGGTTCGGAGGTTTTTTCCAATGACCTCATCGGGGCCATAGCCGAAAATCCGTTCGGCCGCGGGGTTGAATGATTCGATCTGCCCCATTTCGTCGGCGGTAATAATGGCCTCGCCCACGTTTTTCATGATGGCGCCGATACGCTCCTGTTCGACGTGAAGGGACTTATCGGCTTCGATCTCCTTGGTGACGTCGGTCGCGGTACCGCGGTAGCCGCGAAACACGCCGTCTTCGCCGAAGACCGGACTGCCGTTCGATTCGATGGTGCCGTGAGTTCCGTTCAGGCGGTCGTAGGGATAGCGGCAGCTACGGAAAGTCCGCCGCGCTTCCATGGCCTCGCGCATCGCAAGATAACCCGGCGACGACAATAACTCCGGTATCGTATCACGAATCTCTTCCCGGTCCTTGCCGATGAGGACCTTCGGATCGATGCCAAGCGCGTCGAAAATGCGGTCGGAAACGAAGGTGAAGCGGCCCTCGGCGTCGGTTTCCCAAATCCAATCCGTCGTGGCCTCCACGCCCGCGCGATAGCGCCGCTCGCTCTCTTCCAGAGCCGTGTGTATTTTCCGGTTTTCGATGGCGGCAGTGGCGAGTTGGTTGCGGCCAATGCGCATGCGCCAACCGAACACGCCGCCAAGGACGGTTCCCGTCATCAAGAGAGTGATGAGGATCGCCGCCGCTACGAACAATTCGACTTCGCGTCGGGAGAATCCGGCGAACAACGGTTCCCCGAACCAGGTCTCGAAGATACGATCGTATTCTCCGCTGCCCCGGATCGCGGCGATCCCCTGGTTGAGGAGCGCGATCATCTCGGTATCGCCTTTCCTGGCCGTCATGTGCCAGTTCAAGGTTCGCAGGGGATCCCCCACCATCTTGAAGCGGTCGCGGAGCCGCATTTCGTGGCTTAGGAAGATCGCGATTTCCTTCGGATACACGAAGGCATCGGCTTCGCCCTCCAGGACCGCCAGTAATCCTTCTTCGGGCCGCTCCACCACGACGCAATTGATATCGGGGAAGTTCAGCAGATAGAGGTGGGTGATGTGCTGGCGCACGCAGGCGACGTTACGTCCCCTCAGATCGTCGAAACCGTTGATGTCCTTGCGCTCGGATGAAACAAAGATTCGCTCGTCCATGCTCAGGATGGGCTCGGAGTATTCGAGAAACGCCGTCCGTTCCTCGGTGAACCCCGTGTCGTGGATAAAATCGGCCCGGCCCGACGCGAGGGCTTCAAGAACTTCGGTCCAAATGGGCGAATGAAAGTGCTCGACGGTGCCGCCGACCGCCTCAATCACCGCATCGGCGATCTCGCGGCCGAAACCGGTGAGACGGCCCTCGTTGTCCAGCAGATTGACGGGCGGAAAATTATTCGAGGAGGCGTCCACGAAAGAGAGTTTCTTCGGTTCGGCCGTTCCCTGGGCGCGAGCCGCCGGCCCCACGAAGAAGAACGCAGCAGACAATACGACCGCAGACAATACGATGGTATGAGCAATCCGGGCCCCCACCACGGCATTCGGTCTGCAATTCAAAATTCGTTTGCGCCCTGCCTCAAGCGCCAATCATTATTTGGGTAGACCGGTTTATATCCTAACACCCAGGGTTGCCGCAAGCGGCACGTGCATAGGTCAAAACCCAAATTGAGACCAGGCTTCCGCGCCGGGGCTCGGCCCGCGCAGATAGATCACGTAATAGATGAGCGCCACGAACACGCTGCCGCCGACGATGTTTCCCAAAGTCACCGGGAATAAGTTTCTCCATGAAAACTCCGGCGGGTGATACCGGCCGCCGCCGCGTCCGGAGGCACAATCATGGCGAGTGGGAAGAAGGGCATGTTGGCGACCGAGTGTTCGAAGCCGATGGCGACGAATGCGGAGATAGGGAAAACGATCGCCAGTATCTTGCCGGTTACGCCGCGCGCCGCCATGGCGAGCCACATCGACAGGCACACCAAAGCGTTGCACAGGACGCCGCGGAAAAATGCCTCGCTGAAAAAAATGCCTCGCTGAAACTGAGCGATGCCTTGGCTTCGGCGACGGCGACCGCCCTGCCGACGATGGCGCCTGCCCCGGCTCTCCCAGGGGGACCGGCGGCCTCGCTCGATCCCGGGTGGTGAATAGGCACCAATTCGGCTGGATTCAGGCATGGTTTCCGGCACGCACCTTGGCGGGAGGGCATGGCCGCCTCAGGCCCCCCCTGTTGGCAAATCGGGGCTGGAAGGGCATATAAGGAGGCATGAGTGCCGCACATGACCTGCCGCCGCGGCGAACCGTCTGAGACGAACCATGAGCAATTTGGACATTCAACCCGACCAGCTTCGCAAGTTTTGTGACCGGCACCACATCCGAAAGATGTCGCTCTTCGGCTCGGCGCTGCGCGATGATTTTGGGCCGGACAGCGATATCGACGTCTTGGTCGAATTTGAGGAGGGCCACACGCCAGGCTTCGCTTTCATCTCGATTCAAGATGAGCTTTCCCGCCTTCTCGGCCGAGGGGTCGATCTCAATACACCAGAATGTCTGAGTCAATATTTCCGGGGCCAGGTCATGGCGGAAGCAGAGCTGGTCTATGACCCGCGCGGTAGGGGCCCTAACGACGCATGAGTGCCGCACATGACCTGCCGCCGCGGCCCAGGGTGGAAAAGGGCGAAGGCGGCATCCCCTTCGAGATCCGGTCGGACTTCACGCCCGCCGGCGACCAGCCCCAGGCCATCGAGGAACTGACCAGGGGCGTTCTGGCCGGCGAGCGCGATCAGGTGCTGCTCGGCGTCACGGGGTCGGGCAAGACCTTCACCATGGCGCACGTCATCGCCAACACCCAGCGCCCGGCCCTTATTCTCGCGCCCAACAAAACGCTGGCCGCCCAGCTCTACGGCGAAATGAGGGACCTGTTCCCCGGCAACTCGGTCGAATACTTCGTCTCCTATTACGACTACTACCAGCCCGAGGCCTACGTCCCGCGCACCGACACCTACATCGAGAAAGACTCCTCGATCAACGAGCAGATCGACCGCATGCGGCACTCCGCGACGCGCGCCCTGTTCGAACGCGACGACGTGATCATCGTCGCCAGCGTGTCCTGCATCTACGGCATGGGCTCGTCGGAAACCTACGTGGAGATGACCATCCTTCTGGAGACGGGCCAGCCCGTCGAGCGCGCGGCCCTTTTGAAGCAACTGGTCGACATTCAATACAAGCGCAACGACACCGCGTTTACGCGGGGCACTTTCCGGGTGCGCGGCGATACGATCGAGATTTTCCCGGCCCACTACGAGGACCGCGCCTGGCGGCTCTCGCTGTTCGGCAACGATCTCGAATCGATCGTCGAGTTCGACCCCCTGACCGGCGAAAAGACGGACACCCTGGAGCGCGTGCGCGTCTACGCCAACTCGCACTACGTCACGCCGCGGCCCACCATGCAGCAGGCGGCCAAGCAGATCCGCGCCGACCTGGAACTGCGCCTCGCCGAACTCACCGACGCCAACAAGCTGGTGGAGGCGCAACGCCTGGAGCAACGCACCCAGTTCGATTTGGAGATGATCGAGGCCACGGGAAGCTGCGCCGGCATCGAGAACTATTCGCGGTACCTTACGGGCCGCAACCCGGGCGAGCCGCCGCCCACCCTGTTCGAATACCTCCCGGATAACGCGTTGCTCTTCGTCGATGAAAGCCACGTCACCGTGCCGCAGCTCGGCGGCATGTCGCGCGGCGACTTCAAGCGCAAATCCACCCTCGCCGAATTCGGCTTCCGCCTGCCCTCCTGCGTCGACAACCGGCCGCTCAAGTTCGAGGAATGGGAGGCCATGCGCCCCCAGACCCTGTTCATTTCGGCGACGCCCGGCCCCTGGGAGATGGAGCGCACGGGCGGCGTGTTCACCGATCAGGTGATCCGCCCGACCGGCCTGATGGACCCCGTTTGCCACGTCCGCCCCGTCGAGAGCCAGGTCGACGACCTGTTGAAGGAGTGCCACGCGGCGGCAGCCAAGAACGAGCGCGTGCTCGTCACCACCCTGACCAAGCGCATGGCCGAGGACCTGACCGAATACATGCACGAGGCTGGCGTCAAGGTGCGCTACCTGCACTCCGATATCGACACCCTGGAGCGCATCGAGATCATCCGCGACCTGCGCCTCGGCGCCTTCGACGTGCTGATCGGCATCAACCTGCTGCGCGAGGGGCTCGACATCCCCGAGTGCGCGCTCGTCGCCATCCTCGACGCCGACAAGGAAGGTTTCCTGCGCTCGCGCACCTCGCTGGTCCAGACCATCGGCCGCGCCGCCCGCAACGTGGACGGGCGGGTGCTGCTCTACGCCGATACCATGACCAACAGCCTCAAGACCGCGCTCGACGAAACCGACCGGCGGCGCGAAAAACAGCAGGCGTACAACACGGCGAACGGCATCACGCCGGAAAGCATCCGCAAGGGCATCGGCGACGTGCTCGACGGCGTCTACGAGGCCGACTACGTGACGATCGATACGGGCGATACTGATGCGCCGCACCCGATCGGGCACAACTTCAAGGCCTACCTCGCCGATATGGAGAAGCGCATGCTGGAGGCCGCGTCCGACCTCGAGTTCGAGGAAGCGGCCCGCCTGCGCGACGAGATCAAGCGGTTGGAGAACGCCGATCTCGGTCTGCCCGGCGAGAAAGCCGGCGACATCAGGGAGCGGATGCGCAAGTCGCGCGAAGGCGCGCGTTCGACCGCGGGCCGCCCCGGTACGCGCCAGCGCCGCGGCAAGACCGGCAGCACGATCCGGATGTGATGGGTATCAATGGAAGGTGAAACATTTCTCCAATTGAAGAGCGACGCGCCCTGGCCGTCGTACGGAGATTCTCTGTTTGAAGGGGATAATTTTGGGCAAACCAATGCGATGTTGGGTTATGGCCTCGACACGCTAGACCTCTACGCGGAAGGCTACAAAAGGGGGGCGGATCAACTTGTCGAGAACGCCCTAGCAGGCAGGGGCACTCTTGATTTCGTGGTATATCCCGTCGTCTACATGTATCGACATTATCTGGAATTAAAATTAAAGGTTATCATTCGTGATGGACTCGTGCTGTTGGATCAACCGCCATCCTTCCCTAAGCACCACAACTTACTGATCCTATGGTTGCTGACTCGAAGACTGATGAAAAAGATTTTCGATGAAGAAGATTCCGTCGCGACCGATGCCGTAGAGAAGTGCATTCGCGAATTAGATAAGGTTGACCCCGATGCTCAAAAATTCCGTTACCCCGTTGATCGAAACGGAGTTCCGACCGGTCCCGCAGTAAAAACAATCGGTTTCGTCAATCTCCGAAGGGTCATGGAGAGGATTGACGCCTATCTGGACGCCGCAGTCACAGCCATCGAATACGATTCAGAGATGAAGTGCGAGTTTCGAATGGAGTTCGGACCTTAGGTGCGCCGCCGCAGTTGCGAAGGCCTCGAACGGCGAGGCCAAATGCCGCACCCCGCCGTGTTAATTATCCCGTAGTCTGACCGCCATGCCAAAACCAAGTAAGGGTCTGACCATCTCCATGGTGGTGCTCGTTCTGGGTGTCGCCTACGTGATTTACATCATTCAGGGCGGCGGCGAGGGTGACGGGCCCCAACTCATGGAAGCCACCGGCCCCGCCGTGATCGAACTCGGCCAGCGCGTGTACGCCGATAGCTGCGCCGCCTGCCACGGCGCGAACCTGGAGGGCCAGCCCGGCTTCGATTGGCGAGAGAAAAACCCCGACGGCACCTTTCCGGCCCCACCCCACGACGAAACCGGCCACACCTGGCACCACGCCGACACCTTGCTGTTCAACTACACGGCCAACGGCGGCCAGGTCTTCCTGGGCGATGTGGGCAAGAGCGGCATGCCCGCCTTCGCCGACGTTCTGACGTTCCAGGAGATCGAAGCGGTGCTGGTGTACATCAAGAGCACCTGGCCCGAACCGATCCGCGAACGCCAGCGCCTCGTCACCGAGGCCGCGCGGGAGCAATAAGTTTAGGCGCACGCATTTGGCGAGGGACTAATAACGAAATCCCCTCCCCCACAAAGAGGGAGGGGATTTCGTGAGGCCGCCCTTCTAGGGCCGCCCACATTCCAGGCTCACCCTAAATCAAAAACTTTATGTCATTGGCGAACGTCGGATAGACGTAAATCTGGTCGGCGATGTCCTTGGTGGTCATGCCCATCTTCATGGCCCAGGAGAACAGGTGGATGATCTCGCCCGCGCCGTGACCGAGAATGTGGGCGCCGAGGATCTTGTTGCTGCCGTGCTCTACCAGGACCTTGGCGAAGGCCGCGCTCTCGGCGTGGGTCATGGACGAGCGCCAGGACGTCATGTCGTTGGACTTGGCGTCGAACTTCAGGCCCGCCGCCGTGGCTTTCTCTTCCGTCAGGCCGACACTGGCCAGGGTGGGCACGGTGAACACCGCGCTCGGGATGCTCGAATAGTCCGCTGAGATCATCGAGCCGTTGACCAGGTTGTGGCCGACGATGCGTCCTTCGTAGCTGGCCACGGGCGAGAGCTGCGGCCCCTGCAACGCCAAGGCGTCGCCGGCGACGAACACGTCGGGATTGGAGCGGCTGCGCAGGAACTCGTCGACGCCGATCACGAACCCGTCGTGGTCGATGCCGCCCGCCTCCAGGTCCAGGTCCTCGACCGCGGCGATGCGGCCCGCGCCGTTGGCCACCACCTCCGCCGTCACGGTCTTCTTCCGGCCGTCATGGGTGAAGCTGACCTTGAGCTGGCTGCCGTCTTTCTCGATGGAGCCGGTCTGGGCGCCCGTATGGATATCGACGCCGAGCGCCCTGGTCGCCTCGACCAGCTTTTCGACGGCCTCCGCCTCCAGGGCCGGCAAGGGCCGGTCCGCCACCTCGATGATCGTCACCTTGGTGCCGGCGCGGGCGAAAACGTGGGTGAACTCCATCCCGATGACACCGGCGCCGATGAAGACGATGGACTTGGGCTGTTCCTGCAAATCGAGAATATCGTCGCTGGTGATGGCGTGCTCGAACCCCGGAATGGGCAAGGGCCGCGGTTTCGAGCCCGTGGCGATGACCGTCTTCTTGCCCACGAAGGTCTGCCCGTTCACGGCGACCTCGTGCGGGCCGGTGAATTTCGCCGGTCCCTCGGCGACCTGGATGCCCCTGTTTTCCAGGCTCTTGCGGAAATCGTCGGGAACGCCGTCGACGAAGGTCTGCTTGCGGGCGATGAGTTTTTTCCAATCGAGCGTCGCGGGCCCGACCGAAATGCGGTGTTCCGGCGCCAGCGCGATTTGGTGCAGGCACTCGGCCGCCGCCACGAGGACCTTTTTCGGCACGCAACCGCGCAAGGGACAGGTCCCGCCGATATCGCGCGATTCGACCATCACCGCCGACTTGCCCGCGTTGTGTGCCGCGCCAATCGCGGCGAAACCGGCATTGCCGGAACCCAGAACAATGACATCGACCTCCGAAGACATATTCGGCCTCCTCTCGTTCTTTTTCTTTGTAACCCGCGGAATCGGGGTGTGGGCCGATCATGGGGTTTGGCGGAGGCCAAGTCCACGCGGGCCCGGTCACAAATCCGCGCGCCGAGGACTAAACAACATTATATATATGTGTTTTATACATTTCTCTCTTTTATTATGTATTTTATATTGAACCTACGTGAGATTGCTGCCAATCTTCCTTGGGGCGGTGGGAATCGTGCGGTTCGGACCAAACTTGATCCGCTCTAGGAGGAAATACCGTGGAGAATTTCACACCTGTTTCGGCGATCATCGGCGGCGCCATGATCGGCGTGGCCTCGTCCATGCTGCTCGTGCTCAGCGGGCGGCTGGCCGGCATCAGCGGTATCCTGGCGGGCCTGTTGCCGCCCAGGCGCGGGGACATGGACTGGCGCATCCTGTTCATCGGCGGCCTGCTGCTTGGCGCCGTCGCCTACCAGGTCTTCGCCGGTGAGGTTTACGAGGTGAGCTTCAGCCTGGGCTGGCCCGCCATCGTCATCGGCGGGCTGTTGACCGGCATCGGCACGCGGGTTGGCAGCGGTTGCACCAGCGGCCACGGCGTCTGCGGCCTGGGACGGCTATCGCCGCGCTCCACCGCCGCCACCATCACCTTCATCGTGGCCGGCGGGTTGACGGTCTTCGTCGTTCGTCACGTGGTGGGAGGCTGACCATGATCCGCAACATCGCCGCACTTATTTCCGGAGTCGTGTTCGGCCTCGGGCTCACTGTTTCGCAGATGACGAACCCGGACAAAGTCCTGGCGTTTCTCGATGTGGGCGGCGCCTGGGACCCGAGCTTGCTTCTGGTCCTGGCCGGCGCCGTGACCGTCACCGTTGTGGCCTTCCGTTTCGTCCTCAAGCGGCCCCAACCCGTCTTCGAGAAAGGCTTCTACCTTCCCACGCGGAAATCCATCGACCGAAAACTTCTGGGCGGCTCGGCCGTCTTCGGCGTGGGCTGGGGCCTGGTCGGCCTGTGCCCGGGCCCGGCCATTACCTCGCTGGCCTTCGGCAACACCGAGTCCTTCATCTTCCTGGGCTCGATGATCGCGGGTTCGGCCCTGGCCCATTTCTGGCCCCGCCAGGTGGAAGAGGAAACGGAAGTCCTCCAGCCCGCCTGAGGGCAACCGAACAAGGCGCTCCCACAACTCTTCGCCATCCAGGAGGCCTCCGCGGCGCGCGACACGACCCCCGTGCACTGAGAAAGTTCCCCTCCCCCTTGATGGGGGAGCATCTGTGTTTGGAGTCAAGGTGCAACGGGTGATGCCATTTTCCCGTCGCCTTGACGACCACCAGCTTGACCGGTCGGGCGCCAAGGCGCCGTAGGAACGCCGTGAGGCCAGCCCGGCCGTTACCGACGCGGAAGGTTTCGCCATAGGTGGATATGGATATCGAGATGGCTTTTGCAGACATCGATGCCGATGTAAGCTTCCGCTCTCGGGACTTGTTGGGACAGTTCCGTACCTTGCATACGGGACGTTCTCCCTATCATCTGTTCAGGACCAGAACCGAAAGACGAAGCGACCAAGCTCCCCCACGGCGTATCATCGCCAAGGGCAGAGACGGTCCACTTCGACCGTCCCTGGATGGTGGCCACCATCCAGGGGCAACGCACGGTGCTCCAAGTACCGCCGTCAACGCAACGTGCAAGGGCCGGGGAGAGGATGGGGTCGAGGAAGTAGCTGACCTATGACCGAAGTCCAGGACGCCGCCAGCATCACGGGTTACCACGCCCACGTCTACTTCGACGAGGCCTCGCGCGGGCGCGCGTCCTGGCTACGCGATCAGGTCGCCTTGCGCTTCGCCGTGGTATTGGGGCGCTGGCGCGAGGAGCCCGTGGGCCCCCACCCGCGGCCTATGTACCAGATCGCCTTCAAGTCGTCCGAGTTTGAAAAGTTCGTTCCCTGGCTGATGCTGAACCGCCGGGATCTCGTCATACTCGTCCATCCCGAAACGGGCGACGACGTGGCCGACCACGACATTTACCCGCTTTGGCTGGGCGAGAAGCTTGACCTCGACATCGACAAGCTGCGCGAGTTCGTGGCGCAGGAAACGCCGGCAGCGGAAAAAGTGCCTTAAAGCCCGATCGTCAGACCGCCGTCCACCACGATGATCTGTCCCGTGACGTAGCGCGCCGCGTCGGAGACGAGGAAGACGGCGACGTCCGCGATGTCTTCCGGCCGGCCGACCCGGCCGAGCGGTATTTTGGGTTCGAAGGCGTCCAGCCCCGCCTGCCCTAGCGAATGGTGCTCATCGAGCGTCTGCGCCGAGCGGACGATGCCGGGCGCGATGCCGTTCACGCGGATGCCGTCCTTGGCGAGCTCCGCCGCCAGCCCGCGCACGAGGCCCGCGACACCTCCCTTCGCCGCGGAATAGGGAACGTGTTCGTCCCACCCGTAGACGGTGCCGGCGATCGAGGCGTGGCAGACGATGGCGCCTTTTTTCTTTTCACGCATGGCCGGGACGGCGGCGCGGATCACCCGCATCATGCCCTTGAGATCGACCTCGTGGGTCTCGTCCCATTCCTCGTCCGTCAGGCTGGCGAGTGGGGTTTTCTTGGCGATACCCGCATTGGAGATGATCACGTCGATCGCGCCGTGGCTCTTCTCGACACTGGCGATCACATTGTTGGCGTTCGTCGTATCCGTCACATCGAGCGCCAGGAACTCCGCTTCGCCGCCGGCAAGCTTGATCGCGCCCACGACTTCCGCGCTTTCCTCGCCGAGAACATCCGTCACGATCACGCGGTACCCCGCGCCCGCCAAAGCGAGGCAAGTGGCGCGGCCAATGCCGATACCGCCGCCGGTGACCAATGCGGTTTCTTTTGCCATCGCGTCCTCCCAAGTAGCCGATCTAGAAAAAAGTCCTTCGCCGCGCCCAGTGTACTTTTTTCAGCCGGGTCAATTCGCCTTTTTCTCGTCCCGGGGAAAAGGATACCGGGCCGGGGCACGAGGGACTTTTGCCCGAAAAATTATAGAAATACGTCGCCACCGTTCGGGCTGATGGTCTGCCCCGAGAAGAATCGCGACTCCTCGGAGGCGAGAAAGACGAACGCGGGGACGATATCGAGGTCCACGTCGCCGAAGCGGTGTTTGGTCTGGCGCGCCAGCACGCCTAGGGGCTTGTCCTTGGGCACATCGTCAACCATTGGCGTCATGGTGGCGCCGGGCGCGACACAATTGACGTTGATGTTGCGGTCGTCGACTTCCATCGCGAGGGTCCGGGTGAGCGCGATAACGCCGGCCTTGGCCGCCGTGTAATGCCCGAAGTTGGGCGATCCGGTATAGGCGAACTGCGTCGAGTTGTTGATGATCTTGCCGTAGTCCTGCGCATACATGTGCGGCAGAACGTAGCGCGTACACAGAAAAACGCTGCGCAGGTTGACCGCGATATTTTCGTCCCACATCTGGACGCTCATCTCGTGTATCGGCGCGGCCGTGTTGGCCACGCCCGCATTGTTCACCAGGATATCGATGCGCCCGAACGCGGCCATGACCTCGTCCACCATGCGCTTGACTTGATCCTCGCCGGAGACATCGGCTTTCACGACAAGCGCCTTGCGTCCCTCTTTCTCGATCGCGTCCTTGACCCGCCAGATATTGCGCTCCTGCGCATCGGACGGGTAGTTGATGGCCACATCCGCGCCCTCCCGGGCGAAGGCTTTGGCGACGCCCTCGCCGATTCCGCTCGAGGCGCCGGTCACCAGCGCGATCCGATTCTCTAGTTTTTTCATGTGCTTAGTAGGTTCTGGGGCTTAGAAGAAGGCGTCGCCGCCGTTCGGGCTGATCGTCTGACCGACCATGTGGCGCGCTTCCTCGGAGGCCAGGAACACGAAGGCGGGCACGATGTCGCGCACCTCACCGAGCCGGCCCTTTGGAATGTTGGCCTTGATCGCCGCCATGTGCTCGTCACCTATGCCGTCGAGGATCGCCGTCCTGGTCGCGCCGGGCCCGACGCAATTCGCGTTGACGTTCCGTGCGCCGATTTCCAACGACAGGGAACGGGTAAAGGAAATGATCGCGCCTTTTGCCGCGGTGTAGTGGGCAAGGCCGGGCGAGCCGATGGACGCGAGCTGCGACGCGTTATTGACGATGCGTCCATAATCCTGCGCGTACATGTGCGGCAGCACGAAGTGGGTGCATAGGAAGACGCTGCGCAAGTTGATGGCGATCATCTCGTCCCACATGGCGACGGGCATTTCCTCCACCGGCGCGGACGAAGCGATGCCCGCGTTGTTCACCAGAATGTCGATCCGGCCGAACGCGTCCAGCACCTTATCGACCATGTTCTTGACCGGCTTGTCCTTTGAGACATCGGCCTGGACCAACAACGCCTTGCGGCCCGCCTTGGCCACGGCGGCAGCGGTTTCCTCCGCGTTTTTCTGCTGCGATTTGTCCGGGTAGTTGATCGCGACATCCGCCCCTTCTTCCGCGAACGCAATGGCGACGCCGCGGCCGATGCCGGAACTCGCGCCCGTCACGAGCGCCGTTTTTCCTTCGAGTCTGTTCAAGGCGTCCTCCCACTTTGAGGCCCGAAGTTAGGCCATCCCGCCGCCAAGACCAAACGCGGCGCCAACCCGGGCCGAAAAAAGGCCTCCGGACCTGGGGCCCGCAAAAGACAACATGAGGGTCCCCGCCGAAATTTCCGCCGAACCGGCGGCATGGCGGGGACGGGGCCGGCCTTTAGTAGGATTGCGCGGGCGGCCCCCTATCCGTAGAGTGCGCGCGGGACGTGCGGGGGCGCGGCCGATGGGAGGAACGACTGGACATGGCGGACGAGGCGGAATCACGGGCGGCCTTCGGGCCGATCGCCGGAGGCACGATCATGGCGCCGGACGTCGACGCCGTGGCCGCGAGCTATGTCGATTACCTGGGCTACCGCATCAGCCACCGCGGAAAAGTCACCGACGCCATGGCGACGGCCTGGCGGACGCCGGGGCAAACCGGTTCGGCCTATGTCGTGATGGGCCCCGAGAGCGGGGAGCCGCAGTGGATCCGCCTGATCCAGGGTCAGGAGGTTCCGGGCTACAAACCGATGACCACGTACGGCTGGCATTCGCTCGAACTCTGCGTATCGGATGTGGACGCCATTCCGCCGCGCCTCACCGGCTCACCCTTCGAGATCATCGGTCCGCCGCGCAACCTGGGTATGAGCACGACCATACGCGCCATGCAGGTGCAGGGCGCGGCCAAGGAGGTCCTTTACCTCACCCAAACGAACGCGGGGCCCGACCGGGCCCATCTGCCGAACGCCAAGACGTTTATCGACCGGATTTTCATTGTCGTTCTCGGCAGCCCGAGCTTCAGCAAATCGCGCGGATTTTACGAGCAGTATTTCGATGTCGAGGCGGGCATGTCCGGGGAGACGCGAATCGGCGTGCTGAACCGCGCCTTCGGATTTGATCCCGAAACCAAACACCATATCGGCACGATCAAGATGGCCGGACAATGCCTGATCGAGATCGACGACTACCCGTCCCAGGCCGGGCCGCGCCCAACATCGCCTGAGTGCCTGCCGCCAGGTGTCTCCATGTGTTCTTTCCGGGTCGGTTCGCTCGACGACGTGGCGGTTCCCTTCCTGGCCGCGCCCGTGGTCATCGCCGAGCCACCCTATAACGGCGCCCAAGTGGCCGTGGCCCAAGGCGTCGCGGGCGAGCTCATCGAACTCATTCAATCTTAGGGCGATTCCGGTTCGTCTGGAATCTCTCCTGGCCGCAAGGCGGCCCGCCGGTACTCCGGCGCGCCCGCGCAGGCGCGGCCATCCTTAATTCATCCGAGATTGGCTGGACCGCTGCCGTGAGCGAAAAAAGTTAGAGTGGTTCCGAACGAGTCGGAAACACTCTAAGAGCTACTCGCCGACGGCGCGAAGCCTGGGAAAATCGACACAGGCCCGGGCGCAGGCGTCGAGTATGGCGCCGGTGTCCAGGCCATAGGCGCGGTAGAGGTCATCCAGATCGCCCGACTGGCCGAAGTGGTCCACGCCGAGCGGGTAGACCCGGTGGCCCGCGACGGCGCCCAGCCACGACAGGGCCGCGGGCGCCCCGTCGATCACCGTGACCAGAGCGGCATCGGGCGCCAAGGCCGAAAACAGGCGTTGCGCGTGGCCGCCCCCTGCCCTGGGCGACTCCAAACCCGCGCGCCAGTCC
>JADFIH010000012.1 GCA_022566715.1 Pseudomonadota bacterium
CCGGAGGTCCGCCATCAGGCGCTCTCCATTCACCTTGATGATTAGAACCCCCTCAGAAGACGCTGAAATGCATCGCATAGCCGAAGTTAGGATCGTGAATTTTGCGCCACGCCGGTTAGGGCGGCGATATCGGGAACGGGCCGCGCGAGGTCCGGGTCGGCGGCAAAGGCCGTTTCCAGCGCCGCCGCCGCCGCGATGACCGAGGCGTCGGAATGCCGCCGCGGCCCGACGATCTGGAGCCCGAAGGGCGTCCCCGTCGGCTCGTAGCCACAGGGAACGACCGCCACCGGATGGCCCGTCAAGGTGATCGCCGAGGTAATGTCCAGCCAACTGATGTAGTTGGGTAATTTCACGCCGTCGATTTCGGCGCAATAAAGCTGCTCAACGGGAAAGGGCGGCACCGCTGCGGCCGGACAGATCAGCAGGTCGATGTCGTCGAAGAAACGCTGAAAGTCGCGGTAAAGACGCGTCTGCTCTGCATTGGCCCAGCCGATCTCGTGCGCCGTCATTTTCGCCGCGTCCTCGACGTTGCCGCGCACGTTCTCACCCAATAGATCGCGGTGCTTCTCATAGCGCTCGCCGTGGTTGGCGAGAAAAGTGACCCCGCGGAGGATCCAGAACACCTCGCTGGCCCCTTGCAGGGCGGGGTCGCGTTCGGTGCAGTCCTTAAAAAGGGAACGGAACTTGGCGGTGCGCGCGCGGAAGGTCTCGCGGATGCGCTGATCGATCCGGGCGAAGCCCAGGTCCTCGGAGACCGCGACGCGCAGGGTTCCCAGATCGGCCTCTGGCACGGCGGCGAAGGCGGCGCCATCCAACGGGGCCGACAGGGGGTCGAGCGCGCCGAAACCCGCGATCGTGGACAGCATCAGCGCCGCGTCGGGAATGCTGCGCGCCATGGGCCCCTGGACGCCAAAGGTCGTGAGCCCGACCGCGCGCGTTTCGGACGCAACGACCCCCGGCGTCGGGCGGATAGAACTCACGCCACAGAATGCGGCGCGCGTGCGCAGGCTGCCCCCCGTATCCGAGCCCGTGCACAGGGGCGCCATGCCCGTCGCCAAGGCCACCGCCGAACCGCCCGACGAGCCGGCGCAAGTGCGCGCCGTATCGAAGGGGTTGCGCGTCGCGCCGTAGACCTTGTTCACCGTATTGGCGCCCGCCCCAAACTCTGGCGTGTTGGTCTTGCCGATGACGATCGCGCCGGCGCCGCGCAGGGCCGCGATCAGTCCTTCGTCGTGGTCCGGTATGTAGTCCTGGTATATGAGCGAACCGAAGGTCGTGCGCAGTCCCTCGGTGAGGTTGAGGTCCTTCACGCCGAGCGGCAGCCCATGCAGGGGCCCCAAGGTTTCGCCCCGTATCACGGCGAGCTCCGCGGCCCGCGCCTCCTCCCGCGCGCGGGGATAGCAGGTCGCCACCATCGCGTTCACGGCGGGGTCCACCGCGTCGATGCGGGCGATGCACGAGTCGAGCAACTCGACCGGCGATAGTTTCTTCTCGCCGATCAGCCGCCGGGCTTCAACCGCGCTCAGGTCGCAGGGTTCGGTCATCCGCCCGGGCGGCCGCGGATGTCGGGCGCGGTCAGGGCCTCGAGCGCGGGGATGGCCATCTCGAAGATCGTGTCGACGACCGTATAGTCCATATAGCCGAGGCGTGCGATGGGCCGGATTTTGGCGATATCGACGCGGCCATCGGTGATCACCTCGTCCTTGATGTGCACGCCCACGACTTCGCCGAAGATCGCGTTCAAAGGGAACGCCGGATCGTAGGAGGGAAGCTCCACCGTTTGGATGTGTTTGCATTCCAGGGTAACGGGGGACTCCGCGACGCGCGGCGGCTTGACGAGGCGGCAGGGCGCGGGCGTCAGACCCGCCACCTCCATCTCGTTCACGTCGGGCGGCACGGTGGCGGCGGTCTTGCTGACTTGTTCGCGCAGCTCCCACGTCGCCATGTTGGCCACGAACTCTCCCGTGTCGCGAATGTTGATGACCGTGTCCTTCTGGCCCCCGCCAGCGCCCTTTCCGTTGGGGCAGACGACGACCGTGGGCGGCGTGTAGCCGACGCCGTTGAACAGGCTGAAGGGCGCGAGGTTGACCTTCCCGTCCTTGCTCAGCGTCGTGATCCAGCCAATGGGGCGCGGCACGATCAGGCTTGGGAAGGGGTTATGCGGCAACCCGTGGTCGTTCTTCGCGGGTTCGTAAAACATGGATACCTGCTCCTAAATTACGCGCGCAAACATGGGCCTTGGATGACGAACGATCCAGGGCCGCGCGCCAATGTAGGGCAGGGGGCGCCGCACCGCCGCTTTCAATTTGCTGGGCCGTCCCATACACTTTGCGGGCGGTGCCGCGCAACCTGGGAAACCCGAATCGCGAAAAAAATATGATTGATAATCAATGCCCTATGAGAGAAAAACGATCCATCTTGTTAAAATGAGCGTGGGCTTCGCGGGCGCGGCCGGGCGTGCCGCCCAGGGCCGGCCATGTCCCTAGCGTCGGTGCTGGACCGGACGGTCCGCCTCCATGGCGGCCGCCCCGCCATCATCGAGCCGGACCGCACCTACACCTGGGCGGAGTTCGGCGAGCGCGTGGCGCGCGCCGCCACGGTGCTTGCGAACCTCGGCGTGAAACGAGGCGACCGCTTCGGCATCCTGGCGTTGAACAGCTTCCGTCAAGCCGAGCTCATGCACGCGGGCTATTGGATGGGCGCCATTCCCGTTCCCGCCAACACGCGCCTGGCGCCGCCCGAAATCCGCCACATCTTCGATGACGCGGCCTGCAAGCTGATCGCCGTCGATGACGCCATGGCCGATACCCTGGAGTCCGGCGAGTTGTCAGCCTGGCGCGAGGGTGCCCTGGCCATTGAGCGCGATTATGAATCGTTGCTCGCGGAGGCCACCCCCCGCGCGGCGCACGATAGCGCCGAGGATGACGACGCGGTCCTCCTATACACGGGCGGCACGACGGGCCGCGCCAAGGGCGTGCGTTTGACGCACCGCAACGTCGTATCCAACGGCATGCAGATGGCGGTCGCCATGCGGGTGCGCGCCGGCGACGTGTATCTCCACGTGCCGCCCATGTTCCATTCGGCCGATCTATTGGGGACGGCCTACACGCTTCTGGGCGCGGCGCACGCCTACCTGCCGCGTTTTTCGCCGGGTCTTGCACTCGAGGCGATGGCACGCACGGGAACGACGGCGCTCATGCTGACGCCGACCATGGTCATCATGATGCTGCAAGAGGAAGACGTGGCGGCGTACGACGTATCGAAGCTGCGCTTGCTTTTCTACGGCTCCTCGCCCATGGCGGCGGAATGGATTCAACGCGCCGCGGAGGCATTTCCTTCGGCGGGTCTTCAGCAAGGGTACGGTCTCACGGAAACCTCGCCGATCCTCACGACCCTCGACATGGAAGAACACGCCCGGGCGATCGCAACGGGCGATACCGCGATCTTGCGCTCGGCGGGGCGGCCCCTGATCGACGTGACCCTGCGCATCGTGGACGAAGACGGGCGCGAAGTTGCGGTCGGGGAGGCGGGAGAGGTCGTCGTGCGTGGGCCGAACGTGACGCCCGGATACCTGAACCGGCCCGAGGAAACGAAAACGGCGTTTCGCGATGGCTGGTTCCATACCGGCGACGTGGGCCGGGTCGATGACGGCGGCTATCTCTATCTTCTCGACCGCAAGAACGACATGATCGTCACGGGCGGCGAGAACGTCTTTTCCTCGGAGGTCGAGGCCGTCCTCCACCAGCACGCGGGCGTCGCCGAGGCCGCGGTGATCGGGGTCCCCGACGAGCGTTACGGCGAGGCGCTTCTCGCGGCCATCGTCCCGGCCCGCGGAGCCTCCCTGACGGATGAGGACATGATCGCGCACTGCCGTGGCAAGATCGGCGGCTTCAAGATTCCGCGCCGGTTCGCCTTTCTCGACGAGCTGCCCAAGAGCGCCATGGGAAAAATCTTGAAGACGGAGCTACGCCGCACGTACGCCAAGAGTGAGAAAGGTGTGAAATGAAGAACACTCTGAAGGCGGGTCTGTCGGTAACGCGCCGGATCACCGTGGACGTGGAGCGCTCGGTCGATCTTCTGGGGCCGGGACTCGAGGTCTACGCCACCCCGGCGATGGTGCGCGATATCGAGATCGTTTCCCACGACCTCATCGTCGAACACTTGGATGAGGGTGAGGAATCGGTGGGCACGCACATCTCCGTCGATCACCTGGGCGCGACCCCACTCGGCATGGCCGTGGACATCACCGTCACGGTTGTGGAGGCCGATGGCCGCCGCCTGCGCCTGGATATCGACGTAAAGGACGCGCTCAAACAGGTGGGCCGCGGGCGTCACGACCGCTTCGTCGTCGACATCGAAAAGCAGAAAGCTCGCCTTGAGGCAAAACTTGCGAAGGCCGCCGAATCGTAGTAGGTGGCCGCTAGAGCAGCATCCGTTCCAATAGGATCTCCGGTGCCGACCACTGAACGGATAAAGCTGCTCTAGAAACTTGAGGAGTAGAGCAATTTTATCCGAAGCGCCCATGTGTTCGAGCTGGCCGGGGCTCAATTACGTTGGCACTTCGGATATTGCTCTCGTCCCGCTTCACCGCCGGCTTTAGGAGTCGACGCGCATGACCACGCGTAAGAAGGTCCCTGCTTACTGCTATCAGTGCGTGGCCGGCCCGGACCTGATGAAGATCGAGGTCGAGGACGGCGTCGCCGTCCGGCTCGAATCGAACTACGACGCCTGCGGCACCCATCCCGGCGGCGGGCGGGTCTGCGTCAAGGCCTACGGCCTGATCCAGAAAACCTACAACCCCGACCGGGTCCAGCAGCCCATGAAGCGCACCAACCCGAAGAAGGGCCGGGAGCACGACCCCGGATTCGTGCCCATCACCTGGGACGAAGCGCTCGATATGGTCGCGGGCAAGCTTAAGGAGATTCGCGACAAGGGCATCCTCGACGAGCAAGGCTACCCGCGCCTTGCCTCGACCTTCGGCGGCGGCGGGACCGCGACACAGTACCTCGGCACGTTTCCCGCCTTCATGTCCGCCTGGGGGGCGATCGACCAGGGCTTCGGCTCGGGGCAGGGGGTGAAGTGCTATCACTCGGAACATCTCTACGGCGAGCTCTGGCACCGCGCCTTCATCGTTTCGCCGGACACGCCCTACTGCAATTACGTCATCAACTGCGGCAACAACGTCGAGGCCTCGGGCGGTGTGGTCGGCGTCTGGCGCGAGGCCGATGCGCGTGTGCGCGGCATGAAACGCGTACAGGTCGAACCCCACCTGTCGGTGACCGGCGCCGTCTCGGCGGAGTGGATTCCCATCAAGCCCAAGACGGACGCGGCATTTCTCTATGGCATTCTCCACCGCATCCTGCATGAGCGAGACTGGCGCGAGGTGTGCGACGTCCCGTTCATCACGAATGACAGCAATTCTCCATATCTCGTTGGCCCAAATGGATATTTTCTACGTGACCGGAAGACCAAAAAACCCCTGATCTGGGACCTGGGCGATAACGAGGCGAAGCCCTTCGACGCCAAGATCAAGGAGCCCGCGCTGACCGGCACGTTCGAGGCCGCGGGCATTGAAGAAGGTCCCGACGACCAAGTGTGGACGCACAAGAAGGCGACGGTGAGGCCGGCGTTTCAGGCCTTGCTCGATCACATGAAGCCGTTCACGCCGGAGTGGGCGGAAGGCGAATGCGAAGTGCCCGCCGAACGCATCCGCAGCGTCGCCGACGAGTACCTCGCGCACGCCTGCGTCGGCGAGACCATCGAGATCGAAGGCGTGACGCTGCCATTCCGGCCCGTCGCGGTGATGCTGGGAAAAGGCGTGAACAATGGTTGGGGTGGCTACCAGACCTGCTGGGCGCGCACGCTTCTGGCCGTGTTGGTGGGCGCGCTGGAGGTGCCGGGCGGCACGCTCGGGACAGCGGTACGGCTCAACCGGCCCGCCGACAGTCGTCACAAGTCGGTCGCGCCCATGCGCGACGGGTTCATGGACTACCCCTTCAACGAAACCACGAAGCAGGGCTGGCAATCAAAGCCCCACATCCGTAACGCTTACCGCACGCTGGTTCCGTTGGCGGCGAACTCGCCGTGGTCGGCGGCGCTCGGGCCGGCGCACTTGCCCTGGCTGTTCCAGAAGAAGCTACCGAACAACTGGCCCAAGCAGACCAAGCCCGAAATGTGGATTTGCTACCGGACCAACCCGGCCATTTCGTCTTGGGACGCGCCGGAGGTTGCCAAGCGCGTGGCGGAGTTCCCGTTCACCGTTGCGTTCGCCTACACCCACGACGAAACCAATCATATGGCGGATGTGTTGCTGCCCGAGGCCACGGACCTGGAAAGCCTGCAGCTCATGCGCCTTGGCACGACCAAGTACACCGAGCAGTTCTGGAAGCACGAGGGCTGGGCCATCCGCCAACCGGCGGGCGACAAGACGGTCGATTGCCGCGATATGACCGACATCGCCACCGAACTCGCGGATCGCTTGGGGCTTCTGGAGGAGTACAACGCCGCGATCAACCGCGGCGCCGCGGGGATGCGCCTCACCGGCGAGGGCTTCGATTACAGCCTCGATGTCACCAAGGCGCACGGCCTCGAAGACATCTGGGACGCCGTCGCCAAGGCCGCGAGCCACGACCTCAGCGACGGTGAAGAGGTGCATGGAATCGATTGGTTCAAGGAGCACGGCTTCATGCTGAAGCCCTATTCCCAACTGGAGTGGTACCTCTATCCGACCCTGAAGAAACAGGGTTTGCGTTTCGAGATGCCCTATCAGGAACGCATCCTGCGGCACGGCTCGCAACTGGCCGAGCGCCTGCACGAGGTCGGCATCGAGTGGTGGGACAAGCAGCTCGAGGAATACGAAGCGCTGCCGTCGTACAAACCCTTCCCGGAAATCTGGATCAACTACGCCAAGGAAGTGGGCCGTGATCCGGCGGAGTTTCCCTTCTGGGCGGTCACCTCGCGCAGCATGCAATACGCCTGGGGCGCCAACGTCGGCATCCCCATGATCAACGAGGTGGCGCAGAACATCTCCGGCCACAAGGGGGTGATCATCAATCGCACGGCGGCGGGCAAGCTCGGCCTCGCCGAGGGCGATCCGGTGGTGATCGAATCGGTGGCGGGGGTGACGAAGGGCTACGCGGTTCTGCGCGAGGGCATCCGCCCCGACACGGTGCTGATGATCGGGCAGTTCGACCATTGGGTGACGCCCTTTGCGAAAGACCTCAATCTTCCGAGTTTGAACACCGTATCCTCGATGTCGCTGTCGCTGACCGATTCCACCGGCAGCGGGGCCGATTTGGCGCGCGTCAGCATCCGCAAGGGCGAGGGACCCCGGCGCGCCGCATGACCGAACGCTGGGGCATGGTGATCGACCTCAACCGTTGTGTCGGCTGCCAGACCTGCACCGCCGCCTGCAAGCACCACAACGATACGGCGCCGGGCGTGCAGTGGCGCCGCGTGCTGGACATCGAGCGCGGCACGTTCCCCGACGTGCAACGGGTGTTCCTGGTGGTCGGCTGCCAGCATTGCGCCGAGCCGCCGTGCGTGCCGGTTTGTCCCACCGGCGCCACCAAGCAGCGCGCCGACGGGCTCGTCACGATGGATTACGACACCTGCCTGGGCTGCGGCTATTGCGCGGTCGCCTGTCCCTATCAGGCGCGCACCATCGCCCACGAAAAGGAGTGGTACTACGGGCAAGAGACCGTGCAGGAAAAGCACGTCGCCCATGATGACCGGGTGGGCGTCGCCCAAAAATGCAATTTCTGTGAGGACAAGCTTGACGACGCCAAGGCGCGCGGCCTGACGCCGGGCGTCGACCTGGAGGTGACGCCCGCCTGCTCCGCGTCCTGCATCGCCCAGGCCATCCACTTCGGCGACTTCAACGATTCCGAGAGCAACGTGTCTCAACTCATTCGCAATAACGCGAATTTCCAGATGCATGAAGAGCTCGGAACGGACCCGCAGATCCGCTACGTCTATGAGGCCGCGGGCATTGCGGGCCGCGACGATGAGGACCCGGAGGGGGAGGCGGAAGGCCCCTTGAGTGGTGAACTTCAGACCCTTTGGGATTACCGCGCCGCCATGAATTTCACCTTGGGCGGCTTCGGGTCCGGCTTCGCCGTCATCGCCTATCTGATGCATCTGCTGGGCGCCTTGCCGGAAACGACGCTGACCTATTTCTACGCGGCGGCGGCCGCGATCATGGGGGTGGGCTTGTTCTTCGTGTTCCTCGAGATCGCCCGCAAGCTGCGCTTCGCGCTCGTGATCCTGCGGCCGCAATCCTCGTGGATGACGCGCGAGGTCTACGCCGTGGCGGTCTTTTTCCCGGCCGTCCTCGCCGATCTGATCTGGCCGCAGGGGGCCCTGCACCTCGTCGTGGCCTTGAGCGCGGCGGGCTTCCTCTATAGCCAGGGCCGGATTCTGCAAGCGGGTACGGGCATCCCGGCCTGGCGCGTTCCGGCGATGCCCCAGATGCTGGTGGCGACCGGGCTGTTCGAGGGGGTGGCCCTTGCGGCGCTGGCGATGGCCCTCTTTCCCGCCGATGCGCCCTTCACCGCCTGGGTCCCGGCGGCCGGCCTGGTGCTGGCGGTGCTCAACGCCGCCCTGTGGTGGCGCTACCGTGGCGCGGCGCGCGCGCGTGGGATTGGTCCGCAAGCACGGCGGGAGCTCGCCCGTATCGGGCCCGCGCTGCACCTCGTCGGCCACGCCCTGCCGATCGGCCTCTTTCTCGTGGCGTTCATCGCCGATGGCGCCGCGCCTTGGCTCGGGCTTGGACTTGGGATAGGCGGCGCGGCGGCGCTCGTCGGTGGGGCGCTGTGGAAGTTCACCGTGATCACGCGGGCCAGCTATTCGCAGGGCTTTGCTCTGCCGCGCATGCCACAGCGCGGCTCCGGCGCCCGCGCCGCGCCCGTGCGTTTCGAGGCCCCGTGAGGGAGACCACCGCAAACGTCCCGCGGCCCGCGAGTTGGTCAGGAGAACCCCTCCCCCTTGTTCAGGACACCTCTGCGAAGCGCGTTCTTTCTTTCTGCGATCCCGTCGAAACAGACCATTCCGCAAGGCGTAGCCTTTCGTTTTGCGTAATGCGTATTACATATTATATGTAAAAACAGTGCTTTGAGAATGTTAGTTTAAGTGAAACATTAGGCACGCCACCGCAATGTTGACACGGGATTGCCTCAAACTAGCCGCACGCTTCCCGTACAAGGCCATGCTAGGTTTGCTCTAATGGGGGCGAGGAGGCGGTATCTGTCCGCCTAATTTGGGCCGGCTTTTGGAAACGGGCACGCACACTCATGAGTCTCGAACTCCGGGGTCTCGAACCTTGGGTCGTCGAACCCTGGGTCGTCGAACCCTGGGGTCTCGAACCTTGGGGCGTCGAACTCCGGGGCCGCATGGGTCCCGGCAAGCTGCCGTTCCAGCAAGCCGGGCCAAGCGCGAAAAGGACAGCCGCGCCGGGACCCTGTACACGATTGGCGGTCCGGCTTGTAAGGTGGAGGATAGGCGCGATCTCACCACAACGCGGCCCCACAACGCGGCATCCAACGCAGAGGCCCCCGCAACGCAGTCCCACGGCGTAGGCTAACGCGATGAAGCTAAAGCATATTCCCTGGTCCCAATTCCGGCCCTGGGCCAAATTGCGGCCTCGGGCCCTACTCCGAGCCATATCCGGGTCCATATTCGGACAAAGAGCCGCGCGGGTAGGCGCCGCGGCCAAGCGGCCGGTGCTCGGGACGTGGCGCTTTGGGCTGTGGACCGGCCGCATGAGCGTCGGCGCCGCCAAGGGCGTCTACCGGCGCCGCCGGGGCATCGCCAAGGTGACGGTGCTGGGCGGCGCATCCAGCGTCGTCGCCGGCCTCGCGACCATCGTGTACTTCCTATACACCCTGCCGATTCCCGACCTCGGGACGCGCCAGCCCTCCAGCCCGTCGATGGTGCTTGAAGCGAGCGACGGCGAGTCCTTCGCGACGCGCGGCCGCTTCACGGGCAATTGGGTCGAGGTCGGCGACCTTCCGCCCGACCTGATCAACGCCGTCCTCGCGGTCGAGGACCGGCGCTTTTACGATCACTTCGGCATCGATTTGCGCGGCGTCGCCCGGGCGGCCATTACCAACATCACGGCGGGCGGCGTGCGCCAGGGCGGCAGCACGATCACCCAGCAATTGGCGAAAATGACCTTTCTGTCGCCCGAGCGCACCCTGCGCCGGAAGATACAAGAGGCCTTGCTCGCCTTGTGGCTCGAGAAGAATCTCACCAAGGACGAGATTCTGACGCGCTATCTCAACACGGCGTACTTCGGCGCCGGCGCCTATGGCGTCGATGGCGCGGCCCGGCGTTACTTCGGCAAGCCCGCGCGTTCATTGACCCTGAGCGAGGCGTCGATGCTTGCGGGATTGGTTCAAGCGCCCTCCTACTTCGCTCCGACGCGTGATCTGGCCACGGCGCGCCAGCGCTCGCAAAAGGTGCTGCGCTCCATGATCGAGGCCGGTTATACCGACGAGGACCGCGCCGCCGAGGCGGCCGCCGATCCGGCGCGGTTGGCGGTGAACCCACAAACGGCGGTAGGGCAAAACTACTTCGCGGATTGGGTTCTGGGGCGGGCACAGCGGCTGCTCGGCCCCGTGTCCGCCAGCCTGATCATCGAGACGACCCTTGATCCGGAGCTCCAGCGCCTGGCCGAGAATGTCGTGACGCGGTGGCTCAATAAGGAGGGCGAGGACCGCCAGGTGGGCCAGGCCGCCGTGGTGGTCATGACCCCGTCGGGCGAGATTCTCGCCATGGTCGGCGGACGCGATTACCGGGAAAGTCAGTTCAACCGGGCCACTCAGGCGCACCGGCAGTCCGGCTCGCTGTTCAAGTTGTTCGTCTACCTCGCGGCTTTCGACGCGGGCTTCACCCCCGACAGCACGATGATCGACCAGCCGATCAACATCGAGAACTGGCGGCCCTCGAACTACTACAAGGGCTACCGCGGCAAGGTCGATCTGCGCACCGCCTTCGCCGATTCCATCAATACGGTCGCGGTGCAGCTTACCGAAAAGGTGGGCCGGGGCTCGGTGATCGGCGCGGCGTTGAGCCTGGGGGTCCGTTCCCCCATGGAGCCCTTGCCCAGCCTGTCCCTGGGCACCGCAGAGGTCACCTTGCTTGAAATGACGGGGGCCTATGCCGCCATGGCCGCCGACGGCCGGCGCGTGGACCCGCACGCCATCCTCGCCATCCGCGGTCCGCGGCGCACTCTCTACCGCTACAGCGATTCGGCCAAGGATGAAGAGAACGCAGCCCCGCCGTGGGATCAAAAGAATATGCTCGACCTCCTGGGGACGGCGATTCGCAGTGGCACCGGCAAGGCGGCGGCGATCGACATCCCGGCGGCCGGCAAGACCGGCACCACCACGGACAACCGGGACGCCTGGTTCATTGGATTCACCCGCGATCTCGTCGTCGGCGTGTGGGTCGGCAACGACGACAACTCACCCATGAACGGCGTGAGCGGCGGCGGCATGCCCGCCAAAATGTGGCGCGATTTCATGGTTAAAGCCTACCGGCAGAAAGGCTTCGCCGAACTCGGCGGCGAGGCCGGCTGAGTTTTTCAACGGGCGGCGATCGCTCCAAATTCCGAAATCCCGCAATCACGAATCTCCCGAGCCTCGAAATCCTCGAGTCTCGAAGTCAAGAATTCCCGGGTCTTCAATAACCTCACCTCGGGCCGCGAGCCCGTGGCCTTCCGTGTCCGCGTGGTGGATTTATCTGGGTTGCTTTCACGTATTGTGGGAGACTTAGACTGGAAAACCGAATGGGTATCCAGCAAGGGAGGCAGGAAATGATTAAATGGATTGCTGCGGGCGTCGCGGCGGCGGCACTGCTGGCGTCGCCGGTCCTCGCGGCCGAAAAGATCAAGATCGGGTTCGTCACGACCCTGACCACTCCGGCGGCCGCGATCGGCAACGATATGCGCAAGGCCGTGGATTTGGCGCTCGAACACATCGGCGGCATGATGGGGCCGTTGGAGGTCGACCTCATCTATGGCGACGACGAGTTCAATCCCCAAAAGGGCAAGCAACGTACCGAACGGCTCATCAAACAGGACAACGTCGATCTCGTCGCCGGTTACATCTGGTCCAATGTTCTGTTGGCCTCGGCGCCCACGGTGCTCGAGGCCGGCAAGATCCTAATCAGCTCGAACGCCGGCCCCTCGCAGCTTGCGGGCAAGCGCTGCAACAAGAACTTCTTCAACGTTTCTTGGCAGAACGACCAAACGCCGATGGCGATGGGCGAGGTGTTGAACCGGCGCGGCGTTAAAACGCTGTACATCATCGCGCCCAATTATGCCGCCGGCAAGAACATGGTTTCCGGTGTCGAGCGCACGTTCAAGGGCGAAATCGTCGGCAAGGACATGACGACCTGGCCGACGCAGAAGGACTGGGCCGCGGAACTGTCGAAGGTCAAGGCGGTCAATCCGGACGGCGTGTTTATTTTCTATCCGGGCGGACACGGTCCCGCGTTCATCAAGCAGTACCAGCAGGCCGGCCTCGAAGGCCGGATTCCCCTGTACACCGTGTTCACGATCGACTCCATCAGCCTGCCGCGTTTCCAGCAGGCCGGGATGGAGGGCGTGTTGGGGACCTCGATGACCCAGTTCTGGGCGCCCGATATGGACAACCCGCAAAATAAGAGGTTCGTTGCGGACTTCAGGGCGAAGTACGGGTCCTATCCGTCCTTCTATGCGGCGCAAAGCTACGACACGATCTTCCTGATCAAGTCGGCGGTCGAAGCCATCAACGGAAATATCGACGACATCGACGCCTTCCGCGCGGCCCTCGAGAAAGCCGACTTCGATTCGGTGCGGGGCAAGTTCCGTTTCGGCAACAATCACTTCCCGATTCAGAACTTCTATGAACGGGTCGTGGTCAAGGACAGCGATGGCAATTGGACCACCTCGGTCCGTGACGCCGTTCTGGTCGATCACCAGGACATCTACGCCAAGGATTGCGCGCTCTAGGCTGTCCTGGTTTCATAAGCTGACGCGGGGGCGCCAACAGCGCCCCCGCTCGGCGTTCGCGCCCCGGTGTCCGACATGCGGCCTTCGTCATGACTTTCGCCCTCGTTGTCGAGCAGACGCTCAACGGCGTTCAGTTGGGCATCCTTCTCTTTTTGTTGGCCGCCGGACTGACCCTGGTTTTCGGGATCATGGATTTCGTCAACCTGGCGCACGGATCGTTCTACATGGTGGGCGCGTTCTTCGCCGCGACCTTCGCCCAGTGGACCGGAAACTTCGTCGCGGGCGTGGCGCTCGCCCTGCCGGCCACGCTGGCGGTGGGTATAGTGGTCGAACTGGTCGCGGTGCGGACGCTCTATGCCCGGGATCACCTCGATCATGTGCTGGCGACCTTCGGGCTCGTGTTGTTCTTCAACGAACTCGTGCGCCTCGTTTGGGGCCCCGAGGGCCGATCGATTCGATTGCCCGTGGTTCTCGACGGGAGTGTCGATCTGCCCCTTGGAATCACTTACTCGATCTACCGGTTGGTGATCATCGGCGCCGGGTTGATGGTGGCGCTGGGGCTTTACATTTTGGTCAACCGGACCCGGATCGGCATGCTGATCCGGGCCGGCGCCTCGAACCGCACCATGGTCGGCGCGCTCGGGATCAACATCAAATTTCTGTTCACCATAATCTTCGGCCTGGGAGCGGCCCTGGCCGGATTTGCCGGTATGTTGGTGACCCCGGTCACCCAAGCGGAGATCGGCATGGGCGAGCAGATTCTGATCGTGGCCCTCGTGGTCATCGTGATCGGCGGCATCGGCTCGATCCGGGGCGCCTTTATCGCCGCCATCATCACCGGGCTCATCGACACGATGGGGCGCTCCTTCCTCGACGTGCTCCTGCTCACCGTCATGTCGTCCAACGCGGCGGAGGCGGCTGGCCCGGCCCTATCGTCCATGATGATCTACATCCTCATGGCCGCGGTGCTGTTCTTCCGGCCCCAGGGGCTGTTCCCGCCGCGCGGGGTCTAGCTCATGCGCAACGCCATCACCTCGCGCCGCGGCATCGTGACGCTGGCCGTGTTCGCGGTCATCGCCTCGATGCCGGTGCTCGGGCCGGCGCTCGGCCAGCCGTTCTACGTCGACGTCTTCACCCGCGTGATGATCTGGGGGATTGCCGCGGTCAGTCTCAACCTCATTCTCGGTTACGGCGGCATGATCAGTTTTGGCCACGCGGCCTATTTGGGTCTCGCGGGCTACACCATCGGCATCATGTCGGACGCGGGCATCGACAACGGCTTCCTGCAATGGCCGGTGGCGCTGGCGGTCTGCGGCCTGGCGGCGTTGGTTATCGGCGCCATCTGCCTGCGTACGCGCGGGCTCTATTTCATCATGATCACCTTGGCCTTCGGCCAGATGATCTTCTTCCTGGGGGTGAGTTCCGACCGCTACGGCAGCAACGATGGCCTGCCGATCTATTCCCGCAGCGAATTCAAGCTGGGCGGGGCGGAACTCGATCTCGGCAACGGAACGCTGTTCTATTACGTCACGTTCGTCCTGCTGCTCGCGTCCATCTACGCCGTTTACCGGATCGTCAATTCGCGCTTCGGCATGGTGATCCGCGGCTCGAAATCGAACGAAGCGCGCATGAACGCCATTGGCGTTTCGACCTACCGCTACAAGTTGACCGCCTTTGTCATCGCCGGGGTGATGTGTGGGGTCGCCGGCGTGCTCATGGCCAACTTCGAGCGTTTCGTCAGCCCCGATACGATGGACTGGCCGCAATCGGGAGAGATGATCTTCATGGTCGTGCTCGGCGGCATCGGCAGCCTGTTCGGGCCGGTGTTGGGGGCGGCCGTCTTTTTGCTCCTCTCCGAATTCCTCTCCAATATCATGGAGTCCAAGAACATCATTTTTGGGCCGTTTCTGATCCTGGTCGTGCTGTTCGCGCGCGGCGGCGTCAATGGCTTGTTGGGGTCACGGGCGGAACGTCGTGGCTGAACCGCTGTTGTCCGTCAAGGGCTTGTCCAAGCAGTTCGGCGGGGTCGTCGCCGCCGACGACTTGAACCTCGACGTCCTGCCGGGTGAGATCCACGCCGTGATCGGTCCCAACGGCGCCGGCAAGACGACCATGCTCAACCTGCTTTCGGGCCAGTTGAAGCCGGATCGCGGGACGATCCGGTTCGCCGGCGGCGACATCGCCCGGCTTTCGCCGGCCGGGCGTTCGCACCTGGGGCTGGCGCGGTCTTTCCAAATCACCAGCATCTTTCGCGACTTCAGCGTGTTGGACAACGTGGCGCTGGCGATCCAGGCCCACGACGGGCACGGCTTCCGATTCTGGCGCCCGGCGCGCGGTGAGGAACGCTTGCGGGGTCCGGCGGCACGGGTGCTGGAACAAGTCGGGCTCGGCGCGCGCTCAGATATGCTCGCGGGCAATCTCGCCCATGGCGAACAACGGCAACTCGAGATCGCTGTCGCGCTCGCCACGCGGCCGCGCCTCCTGCTCCTCGACGAGCCGATGGCCGGCATGGGGCGCGACGCAAGCGACCGCATGATTGAGTTCCTCCGGTCCCTGAAAGGCGAGTACGCCATGCTGCTGGTCGAGCACGACATGGACGCGGTGTTCGCGTTGGCCGACCGCATTACGGTCTTGGTCTATGGCCGCGCCATCGCCAGCGGGACGCCCGAGGAGATTCGCGCCGATCGGGACGTGCGCGACGCCTATCTGGGCGACGACGAGGCCGCCTGATGCTGCGTATTGAAGCCCTCGAGGCCGGCTACGGCGACAGCCAGGTGCTGTTCGGCATGAATTTCGAGGTCGGGGTCGGCGAGGTGGTGACCCTGCTTGGCCGCAACGGCATGGGAAAGACCACGACCGTCCGCACCATCATGGGGATCGTTCGCGCGCAAAAGGGCGGCATTTTCCTCGACAATGAACCGATCCACGAGCTGCCGTCCTTTCGCATCGCGCAGCGGGGAATTGGTCTCGTGCCCGAGGGCCGGCAGATTTTCCCTAACCTGACCGCACGGGAGAACCTCATTGCGACGGCGAATCGTGCCGCCTCGAATCGTTCAAATGGCGGTTCGGCCGCGGAATGGACCTTGGACCGAGTCCTCGATCTATTTCCGCCCCTCGCCGAACGCCTCCGCAGCATGGGGAATCAGCTTTCCGGGGGCGAACAGCAGATGCTGGCGATCGGCCGCGCCTTGATGACCAACCCGCGCCTTCTGATCCTCGACGAGGCGACCGAGGGACTGGCGCCCCTGGTCCGGGCGGAGATCTGGCGTGTGCTGGAGAGGCTCAAGGCCGAGCACCTGTCGATCCTGGTGATCGACAAGAATGTCGAGGCCCTGACGCGGATCGCCGACCGCCATTATGTCGTGGAGCGCGGCTGCGTGGTGTGGGCGGGCTCGTCGGAAGAGCTCAAGGCGGCGCCCGAGGTCCAGCGCCAGTACCTCGGGGTGTAGCGCCAGTACGGAAGCGATCAGCGCCAGTGGCCTTCGTGGTCGACGCGGTGCAGCGCGTCGAGTTCGGCGGGCGAGGGAGGCGGCGTCTCGTCGACCCGCGGCGCCGTTTTCAAGGCCCAGCCCGTGTGCTCCCGGATCTCCTCGACGGAGTGCCCCGGGTGAACCGAGGTGAGGTGTAGCTCCCGGCTGTCGCCGAGCGGACGCAGGATGGCGCGGTCGGTGATCACGGCGGCGGGTCCGCCACGGACCAAGCCCGCCTTTTCGCGGCCGTCGCCGCCGTCGAGAAAGCCGGGCGAGGTGATGTAGCCGACGCGCTCCACGAGACGGCGTTTTTCATGGTTCATGATGGCGAGCAGGCGCTTTGCCGAGGCGGCGATGTCGGCCGCGCCACCCGATCCCGGCAGCTTGACCTTCGGCGCCTTGAAATCCCCGATGTAGGAGGTGTTGATGTTGCCGAAGCGGTCGATCTCGGCGCCGCCGATGAAGCCCGCGTCGACGCGGCCCGCCGGGAGTTGCGTCATCATGGGCAAGAGGCCGGTGGCCCAGGCCGCGCCCAGTTGGTTGGCCGGGTCGGCCATCGTGTAAAGGGTTTCGGCGCTGGGTTCGTAGCGCGCGATGCCGCATTCGAACAAGCCGACGGCGTTGGGCGCGTGGGTGAGGCGGGCGACGCCGAAGGCGGCGATGGGCAGGCGCATGCCGACGAAGATCACTTCACCGTCACGGATCTCGCGCGCCGCGGCGACGATCATCAGTTCCTGCGTCGAGTAATCGGCCATCCGCGGCGTGTCCCTAATGGGCCGCGTAGTTGGCGGGCGCGGACAGGGCCTCGCCCTTGATCCGCAAGTCCTCGAGGCTCGCCCCAAGCTTTGTGCGGTAGGCGTCATGGTCTTCGAGGCCGAGCACCCATTCGTCGAGCCAGGCGAGGAAGCCGCCGCGCTCGCGCGTCCGCTTGTGGTAGTCGTCGAAGAAGGCGCTGTCGCGCTGCCAGCGTCCGGTCATCGGGGCGGGGTGGCACGCCGCCGGCACGTGGCAGACCGCGCTCACCCTGTAGCCCGGGACCAGGACCCGGCTGGGGTCGGACGCGATGACCTCGGGCGGCACGACCTCGTCGGCCAGCAGGACGACCGACGTTGCCGCCAGCGCCGCCTCGGCCGCGACGCCGGAACTGCCCCAGAAATGGCAATTTCCAAATACGTCGGCGCGTTGCACGCAGAGGATCGTGACATCCGGCGCGAGCGGCGGTACCAGGACGGTTTTCTCTCCGCCATTTGAAAAGGGATTCTCGGCGAGGCGGAATTCGGGGTTGGAGGTGAGGATGTCGGAGCCGAGCAAGGTGCGCACGGGTGCATAGGGCATGCCGTAGGCCGCGGCCAGAAGCGCCATGCCGAAGGAAAGGTTGGAGTGGTCGCGGATCTTCAACGCATGGGGCTCGCCGTGTTCGACGGCGCGGCGATAGTTGTGGCCAAGGCCGCTCGACACGTTGCCCACCCAGGCGCCCGTCACCTGGCCGACGCAGCCCGCGCCGATCAACAGGTCGCTGGAGGTGTCGGAGATGGGCGCCGCCACGTCGAGGCCGCGCTTGCCCTGGCGAATGATCTCGTAGGTGGCGGCAAACGGGATGGCGGCTTCCAGGCAAGCGCCCAGGACCACGCAATCTCCGTCCGAAACGTGCGCGCGAATCGCTTCCGGCAGGCTGACGAGTTTTTCTTCCACGTTTGAATGAAGGCCGTTGCAGACCGGCGGGGGGTTGGCCGCGCGCAGTCTTGCGGCTCCGGCGGGTGGCGTCAACCGCGCCTGTTCGCCCGCCGTTTAGCCCGCCTGTTCGCCCGCCGGTTAGATGGTGAGGCTATGGCGCGCCTTGTTCGAGGCCAGGTAGGTGTCGAACGCGGCGCACACGGTACGCACCACGGGCCGTGCCTCGGGCACGACGGTGATGCGGCCGTCTTCGATGTGGATCAGGCCGTCTTGCTCGATGGGCGCCAGGGCGCGCAGGGACTCCTCGAAGCAGGCCGGGTCGGCGCCGAAGCGGGCGGCGATCCGGGGCAGGTCGGCCGTGAGATCGCACATCAGGCGCACGATGATTTCGCGGCGCAGTCTGTCGTCATTGCTGATGGCGATGCCGCGCACCGTCGCCAGCTCGCCGTCGCGTAACGCCCGCCGATATTCCGGGACCTTGGGCGCGTTTTGTACGTATCCCTGCGGCAAGGTTCCGAGCGCAGAGGCGCCAAACCCGATGAGCGCCGGCGCGCCGTCGTCCGAGTAACCTTGAAAATTCCGGACCAAGTTGCCGTCCGCCGCCGCCAAGGCGAGGGCGTCGCCGGGCCGGGCGAAATGGTCGATGCCGATCTCGACATAACCGAGCCGGGTCAACATGCCCGCCGCCGCCCGGTAGAGGGCCAGCCGCTCCGTTGTATCGGGGAGTACATCTTCTTCAATGAGGCGCTGGTGCGGCCGCATCCAGGGCACGTGGGCATAGCCGAACAACGATATCCGGTCGGGCCCAAGTTCCGCCGCCATCGCCGCGGTTTCCTCGATTCCGTCGGGCGTCTGATACGGCAGTCCGTAGAGTAGATCGAGACTGATCCGCTCGATGCCGTAGGTGCGTAAATCGTCGAGCGCACGCGCCGTCGTCTCCAGGGATTGGACCCGGTTGATCGCTTCCTGGACTCTGGGCGCGAAATCCTGGACGCCGATGCTGGCGCGGTTGACCCCGGCGGCGGCCAGCACGGCGGCCTGTGCGGGGTCGAAGGCGCGGGGGTCGATCTCGATGGCGATTTCCGCATCCTCCGCGAAGACGAAATGCTCGCGCAGATGATCGAGCAGGTGGCGAAAATCGGCATTGGCGACGAGGGTCGGGGAGCCGCCGCCGAAGTGAACGTGCGAGACCGGCCGGTGCCCGCCGAGGCGGCCGCACACCAGGTCGATTTCCCGGTGCAGGGAGCGCAGGTAGCCCGCGATGGGCTCATAGCGGTTGGCGACGGTGGTCTGGCAGCCGCAGAACCAGCACAGGGATCGGCAGAACGGAATGTGGAGATAAAGTGAGAGCGTGGTCTCGGGCGCAAGGGCCGCTAGCCACGCGGCATACTGCTCGGCGCCGACCCCGCCGCCAAAGTGCGGAGCGGTCGGATAGCTCGTGTAGCGGGGCGCCCGCCCGTCATATTTGAGTAGGATCGAATCGTCCAATTCCGGCTCCTTGGCGTTGCCCAAGCGGTTTGGCGCTGGTTTCTCCGGACATGGCCTTGGCGGGCAAGGGTAAAGTGTACGCTGTTCTTGACGTTGCGGCGCGGCGCCGCACGCATGTTCGCCCATTGCCACCCGGACCGTTCTATCGATTGGCCGTCCTAGGTATTGACCGGCCCAGCTATATGCCGGCGACCCAGCGCCGCGCCAGGCCCGCGTGGTTCTCGACCGCCGCGACCCCGGCGACGTTCTCGGCCATCACTTGGACGGCCTTGCGTTCTTCCTCCGAGTCCATCATGCCCCAGATGTGCACGACCCCGTTCCGTACGGCGACGCTCACGTCGGCGGCCGTGGCGCTCAGGTTCTGGGTCAGTTCGGCCATGATGGCCTTTTGTATGGTCGTATCTTCGGGCTGGCCGACTCGTGCCTCGCGGGTTTCTTCGAGGGTCGCCACCAAGCCCTGGAGAAGGTTCGACCGGCTGACGATGCCGACCAGGCGATCGTCCCGCATAACCGGCACACGCTTGATATTCTGGCTTTCCAGGATATCCACGATCTCGCTCACGGGGGCGTCTTCGTCGATGGTCACGACCTTTCGCGTCATGACGTCGCTGGCGCGCAGGCCGTGGGCCCTGACATACCGGTCGGCCTGGACCTCGGTGGCCGCGATCAGGTTTGTCCACCACGAGCGCGACTTTTCCGTTCCCGTTTCGTGGCGCCGCAGCAGGTCGCCTTCACTGATGATTCCGCGCACGCGGTTGGTTTCATCCACGACGGGGGCAGCGCTTATGCGTTTCGCCAGGAGAAGCTTGGCGACCTCGTAGACGCTTGTATCCGGATGAACCGAGAAAACGTTCGCCGTCATGATGTCTTTGGCCTGCATATCGGCCTCCTTTCCGCCAAACTTGGCGTTGTGGCCATCCTTTGGGAGGCGCGGCGCCGCGTCCCGGCTAAATCAAGGATCAGGGTACAGGTGGGGATTTGTCCTGCCTCGGCAGTGCGGCATGGCGCCGCACCCCAGGGAGAATTCGTGGCGGCAACCCCCGGACATCGGTTGGCCCGAATCCTCCGGTTGGCCCGAATCCTCCCGGTTGGCATGGGGATTGCTCCACTAGTCCATGGACCCTAGGCCGGACTGCATTGTGTAAGCCCGGTGTACAACTGTGTTTGCCCCTGGAACAGCCGTGTAAGGGAATGGAGCATGCGGCGGAGGAATCCAGCCATGATGAGGAATCCAGCCATGATAAAGTCTTTTCTGGCGGTGGGCCTGGCAACGGCGGTAAGCGCCTTTCTCGCCGTGAGCGCCACGGGCGCTCTTGCGGACGAGAACGGATTGCTGAACACCGAGCCGGTCTCCAGTGACGAGCTTCTCGCCGAAAAGGGCGAGGGTCTCGACGAGGGCCTCCTGACGGCGGGCGGCGACCCGCTGCGCAGGCGCATACCCGGTGTCGGTGTCGCGATTGAAGGCGGGCAGAACACCATTACCGTGAGCAGCGGGCAGACCGGGCAGTTCAACAGCAGCTCTCTGAATGCCGTCAACGACTTGGTCAGCATCAGCAACATCGCGGGCGGTGGCGGCTAACCGTCGTCGGCCGTCCACGCTGGGTTTTGCGGCACGAAGCATGATCGTTTTCGCCTGAGCGTTGGCCGCCACTAGGGTTGGGCCGCGGACCGTTTGCTACCGCCCGGCCAAATATACCGAATTGTTCTTTCCCAACCGCCCCGCCGCCATCACACTAGAGCAGTGTCCGTTCAAGTGGAGTCGTCCCATTGAAAACTTTGGGGGACGATCGCCGAACGGATAAAGCCGCTCCAGCATCTTGAAGAGGTGAGCAAATTTATCCAGAACGATTGAGCCGCGCCGGTTCGATCGTTTCGGGTATTGCTCTAGGGGGCGAGAGGGAAAAAGAAGAATGCCAACATCATCGCAAGGAATGTCCCGCCACATTCGCCAGCGCGAATTCGTGGAGAACCTGATTCGAACGATCGAGACGGCGGAGGAGGGAGGCCGAAGGCTGGATTCGGTCGTGTCCTACCTGTTGGGAGAGGGCGACGCCGACACCGACGCCATCATCGATCTCATCGTCGAGGAAGGCTATCCGCTCGAGGTCAGTAGCGAGGTGTTGGATGCCGATGTGCCTCCCTTCAGTACGTCGCTCGACGCGAAACTGCCCGGCGAGAACGTGGTTCTCTCGATGTACGCCTCCCGCAAGGGACAATGGATGGCGATCCACAGGTCGTCGGACGGGAAGGACTCGGTGGCCTGGGCGCATACCGAGTGCCTCGCGCGCCGCGCCGCCGCTCTGAAGGGTAAGTGGTCGCAGACAAAAGTATTGGCGGAGATCGCCCGTGGCGTCGCCGGCGATGAGGGTCCTCCGAATGAGGAACAGGAAGAGCCCGCGGGTGAGGACGACCGGGAAAATCCGTGGAAGATTCTTTTCTAGTGTGTAGTATCGCCGCTTCAACTACTTGCCCGTGTACTGTCGACACCACCGGTACTCCCAGGCTCGGTACTTCCAGATCCCATGGATAGCGATTTCTTCCCCAAGAATAGTGAGGGCCGGCAGCCCTATGTCATCGTCCTTGGCAACGAGAAGGGCGGTACGGGCAAATCGACCACGGCCATGCACTTGATCGTCGCGCTGCTCCGTCTGGGGTACGCGGTCGGGAGCATTGACCTCGATTCGCGGCAAGGGTCGCTGTCGCGCTATCTCGAGAACCGGGGCCGCTATGTGCGCGAGACCGGCCGTATGGTTCCGATGCCCCGTCACCACCGCGTGGTTCGATCCTCGGCCGGCGGCCGCCAGAAAGCGGAGGCCGAGGAGCGCGGCCGGCTTCACGAAGCGTTCGCCAACCTCTCCGATTGCGACATCGTGGTGATCGATACGCCGGGGAGCGATTCCTACCTGTCGCGTCTGGGTCACGTAAACGCGGACACCCTGATTACGCCGGTCAACGACAGTTTCATGGACATCGATGTGCTGGCGGAGATCGACCGGGAGAAGCGGGAGGTTCGGGGCCCCAGCTTCTACAGCAAGCTCGTATGGGAGCAGAACAACCGCCGCATCGTGGTCGGCCGCCCGCCCATCGATTGGGTGGTTCTGCGAAACCGCCTGACCCACATCAACGCCCGCAACAAACGGGACGTGGAAGCCCTTTTGCGGCAGCTCGCGGTGCGGATCGGTTTCAGGGTGGCGCCGGGCTTTGGCGAGCGCGTGGTGTTCCGGGAGCTCTTCCTCAAGGGGCTTACGGTTCTCGACGTCGCCGAGGAGGATGCGAACGAGCCCTCGAACCCGAGTCACGCCTCGGGCCGCGCGGAAGTCGCCGCGATGCTGGAAGTGATTGGGCTTCCGCTGGAGGCGGGCGGCCGCGACCGGCGCCAAGCCTAGGGCGGTGGCCTATTGGTTTGGGCGCCGAATCCGGTAACCTTGGATGCGAAATGGCCGACGTAAAGACGATTCGGGAAATTGCGGAGCGTAACGTCGAGTTTCTGACGCGGAAGCCCTCTCGGGGGCGCTTGACGGGCGTTACCAAGGCGCGCATTACCGACGGCCTGCACTGTGAAATCGAGGAGGGGCCTTGGAAGCTGGCGGCCGACATGCCCGTCAAGGCGGGCGGTGAGGACACGGCGCCGACCCCCGGCATGCTCGGCCGGGGGGCGCTCGCAAGCTGTCTCGCCATTGGCATCACCATATGGGCCGCACGCATGGGTATAGCCATCGATGCGCTCGAGGTCGAGGTCCAGGGCGATTTCGACGCCCGCGGCGAGTTGGGCGTTGGCGAGGACATCCCACCGGGATATCAGGAGATCCGCTATATCATTTCCATGGACAGTTCGGCGCCGCCGGAAGTCCTCGCCGATCTTCTCGAGACCGCCGAACGCCATAGCCCATATCTCGATGTCTTCGGCCGGGCCCAGACCATGGAGCGTACCCTGCGCGTGAACGGAAAAGCGGTCTGACGAAAATGGATGCCCGGCTTCAACGTCGTGTCCAACGCTACGGGTGGGACAAGGCCGTCGACGACTACGAGGCGGGTTGGCGGGCGCAACTTGAACCGGCGCAATCGCTGATGCTCGATATGGCCGCGTTGCGGCCCGGCGAGCGTGTGCTTGATGTTGCCTGCGGCACCGGGCTGGTCAGCTTTCGCATCGTCGATGCCGTCGGCGAGGATGGGGCGGTCCTCGGGACCGACATCTCGGGCGAGATGATCGAGGCCGCGCGCCGCCTCGCCGCGGAGCGGAACATTGGAAACGCCAGATTCGAACGCTGCGATGCAGAGGACCTATGTCTCGACGTCGAACCGTTCGATGCGGCGCTCTGCGGTCTCGGATTGATGTACGTTCCCGATCCGGTGAAGGCCCTTGAGGAGATGGGGCGGCTGCTCAAGCCCGGCGGGCGAGCCGGCGCAGCGGTATGGGGCGCGCGGGCCAAGTGCGGTTGGGCGGATATCTTCCCGATCACCGACGCTCGCGTTGCTTCGGAAGTCTGTCCCATGTTCTTCCATATCGGGACCCGGGACATGCTGGCCCGCTCATTCGCGGAAGCGGGCTTCACGGACGTCCGGTCCGAACGGCTGGAGGTGACACTGATTTATTCATCCGACGACGAGGCCCTGGCCGCGGCGTTTCGCGGTGGGCCGGTGGCGCTGGCCTACAACCGATTTGACGACGCGACCAAGAAGGCCGTGCACACCGAATATCTGCGCTCGATCGCCGCCTATCGAACCGGTGAGGGATACGAAATTCCCGGGGAGTTCGTGGTCGCCGCGGGCGTCAAGCTATAGCTAACCTGGGGCCGCCCCAGGCGTGACCCGGCCGTCCAGGTAAGACGCGAGATGCGCACTGAGATCGCGCGCGTCGTCGCCGACACCGTCCATGAGAGCGGACTTGCGGCGGCGCAGAAACTGCATGCCCATCAGATACATGCCGGGCGAGTCGACGACCCCGCCGTCGTGGCGGACTTGGCCCTTGCGGTCGAGGACGGGCACGTCGAGCCAGGAAAAATCGGGCCGGTAGCCGGTCGCCCAAAGGATCGTTTTTACCGCGCCGGCGGCGAGGTCCATGCCGAGGGGCGGCGAGTCCTCGACCTCCGTGGGGGCGAGGCGGTGCGGGGCCGCGACCTCGCCGTCGAGGCCGTTCTCCGCCGCCCACTCGTCGATGGTGTCGAGCAACCGGTTCATCTTGAGGTCGGACATCGCGCATTGGTTCCGCAGGGAGCCCGAGAACTGCGCCTTGCCGCCGTTCACACCGGCGAGACGGCCGACGAGCTTCACGCCGATGCCGGTGAGTGCGTTGAGGTCCAGGGTCGCGCGCTCCCGTGAGCCGGCAAGCTGTAGCGACGGCACCCGGCGCGCCCTGACGATGTCGTCGACCTCGTCGTAGCGTTCGTCGAGGACTCCGGCGGCGTCCATCCACCATTCGATGTCCCGGCCCCGGTAGACGCGGGGCGCCCGCACGTGCTCGCCAACGGCCAAGGTGACCGGGCGGCCCGAGCGGTGGATCTCGTCGGCGAGCTGGGTCCCGGTCGCGGATGCCCCGACGACGAGCACGCCGCCGTCCTCCAGTTGATCGGAGTTGCGGTACTGCATGGACGTAAGCGTGGCGAGCCCGGACGGCATCGCCTCGGCGACCGCGGGTATCCGAGCAATGTTGCAAGCCCCCGTTGCAAGCACGATGGTCGGGCAACGCCAATCGCCCAAGTCGGTCGCGACCATGTACCCCGCATCGGCGGTCCGCACCGATGTCACCGTGGTATTGGTGTACACCGGAGCCGAAATCACGCGCGCGTAGCGGTCGAGAAAATCGACGGTCTCGGGCATCGTCCTGTAGCCGTCGGGATCGTCGCCCTCGTAGCCGAAGCCCGGCAGGCGGCTCTGCCAGTTGGGCGTGAGCAAGCGGAGCGAGTCCCATCGCTCGGTCTTCCAGGAATTGGCGACCTCGCCGCGCTCGAGCAACACATGGTCGATCGAACGCTCGGCGAGGCACCGGCTCATGGCCAGACCGGCCTGGCCGGCGCCGATCACGACGGTCGTGGTGGTGCGAACGGGACCCGTTCCCGAAGGCGCGATGACGCCGGTTAGTTCACGCTGACCGTGATGTTCGTCGGATTTGCGACGACGTCGTAGACCGCCGATAGCTTCTGCGACCGGGCCACGAGTGCCTCGAGGTCTTCGGGACTCGCGTCGGCATCGATGTCGAAGTGAACCTTGATGCCGTCGAAGCCGTTGCGGACGTCCTTATCGATGGCAAGGATGCCTTGAATGTTCATTCCACCTTCCAACGTGGCCGTGACGGAGCGCAGTTGGATCTCCCGTTGCTGCGCAACCGCCGCGACGCCGGCCATCAGGCAACTTGCCAACCCCACGAGCACCAACTCGACGGGCGTGGCGCCATTGTCCTCGGACGCGAAGACCGCGGGATGATCCGCGTCGAAGGTGAATTTGGTCTTGTGCATATGCTCCTCGCCCAGGCCGAAATAACCTTCGACGGTCGAGAGACTGTGCGTGCCCTTCACCCATGTGCAGGTCGCCCGCCACTGGAACTGGGCCGCCTCGGGCGCGTCGGTTAGCGCCTTGCGGGCGTCGAGCAGTGCGGCGACGTTAACGCCATTGTCTACTTTGGTGCTGGTATCGGCCATTGGTTCACTCCCTATCTTATGTTTTGAAACAGAACGGCTACCGGAGGCACGCAGCGCGGCGCGGCGGACCAATTTCCCGACCGTATTCCCGGTGCCTCAATCGAATACCGCCGCGCCCGTTTCGCTTACGTTGGTCATGTTGGCAGCGTAGATTCCGTCGCGACGGAGTCAAGCAGGTTGCCTGGGGCCGCAATCGCCGATCATGCAGGCGGTGATTTCCTTGGTCATGGGTTTGGGCCACCGGAGCGGGCGGGGCCCAACCGCCACGCCTACCTGCGAACCACCAGGCAACCACGGTTGCGCGCCGCGAATTCAGCGCAGATGGCCCGGGCGCGCGCGATGCCGGAGATCGGTCCTGTACGAATGCGGTAGAAGGCGCCACGGTTCGCTAAGGCCACCCGTTCGATCTTCAGGGGCCTTCCCGACAAGATGCCGGGAAACTCGCCGACCAGCTTGTCCCACTCGCGCATGGCGCCCACCGCCGTTTTAAGCGAGCCAAGTTGGACGAAAACGCCGTCTCCAGCATCGGAAAGAAGGGCGCTCAGGGGTGAATTGGGCTTTTGTTGAGGCCGCCACGCGGCGACCTCGGTTTTCGGGGCCGCAACCCGGGTCTCGATTGGCGGGACATCGTTCGGCGTGCCGACAAGCGCCAGAGCTTCGGCGGGCGCCGTCGTGAAGGCGTCGTTCGGAACGGCCGGGGCCCGCGGTATCGCGGCCGCCAGCCCGACACCCGCCCTGATCGGGGCCAGGCCGCCCGCACCGCGCTCCGACGCTGCCGGGAAGGCCGCGAATTCTTGCCGCCTCGGGCTCGTGCGGCCGGCCAAGGATGCAAGGCCCGCGTTCTGGGGTGGAGGGGCGGACACCGCAAGCCGCGGCAGCGCGGCCCGCGCGGTGCCCAGCCCGGCTTGCTGAATCGGCTGCTCCGCCGTTGATGGCGAGGAAACCTCCGCGGCGTCTTGCGCGGCTTCCGGCGGATTCGAGGCGCGGGCATACAAACCGGCCAAGATCGCGGCGAGGATTGCGCCGCCGACAAGGATAAGCCGCCGGCGATTTCGTCTCCAAGGCTTTTGCCGCTCCCGGGAAAGCTCCGTTACGCCGGCATCGCCGTCCCACAATGGCTGGGGCCCCGCACTCAAGGCGGTGGACCCTCCATCCAGCCTGGGCTGGAGCGAGCGGATATTCAGAAGCTCCGGTGCGAGGGTTGCCCCGTCGGCGGGGGCGTCCGTAACTCCGACCACCTCGGCCGATTCGAGAATGCCGTCTTCCGGGACGTTCGAATCCAGATCCTCCGAGACGAACTCTCGCCGGCCGGGCTCTCTAAAGCCAGCGGGCCGGGCCGCGCCCTTGCGCGCGAGGAGCGTACCGGAAAGGGTCGCGGCCTTTCGATTGGTCATGCGTGAAGGGCACGCAAGCCAATGGCCGGCGGCGACGAGGGCTTGGGCAGGCTGGGCAGGAAATTGGGCCGGGCGCAAACGTCCAGCCGCGCCTTGACGTAGGACCAGAGTTCGGCGATCTCCAGCGACGACCGCGACTTGGGCGACAATTCCATGACGGTTCGGCCATCGATCATGCTCGCGGCGAAATCGACTCGCTGGTGAATGATCGTGGGGGCAAGGGGTCCGTGCTGCGATAGCGCCTCGATGGCCTCCCGCGTGATGCGGGCCCGTGGCGCCGCGCCATTGATGACGAAGATCAGGGGCTTGCCGAGTTGTTCGATAAGCCCGACCGTCGTACCGACCGACCTCAGGTCGTGGGGGCTAGGCCGAACCGGCACGAGAATGAGATCCGATATCGCGACGATGTCGCTGACGGTTTGAGAGAGCGAAGGCGGCGTGTCGAGAACCAATAGATCGAGGCCGGCGTCGCGCATGCGTTCCACGTCGTCCGCCACGCGGTGGAGTCCCGTCTGCACATAAACGGGCGTTGCGGCCGCCCGTGCATTCCACCAATCGGCCATGCTTCCCTGGGGGTCGACGTCGATGAGTCCAACGTGTCCGTGGCCATCCATTTCCGCCTGAACGGCCAAATGCCCGGCAAGCGTCGTCTTGCCGGACCCGCCCTTGCGCGAGGCGAGGGTAAGAACCTTCATGCTGTGGGATCCCCCAGTCGGTCAAACCACCTAGTGTCACGCGGACCTACTCGTCGACCAAAAACCACCTACTGGCACAAAATATGCCTACTTTGGGGGCGGACCATACTATATCGCGTGTCCGTGGGGAAGCCCCTTAGGCCGGGTGTTTTGTCCGCCGTGTGAACGGTTTAGCTTGAGAACCGTTCGCGACCGGATCAAATTGGCGCCGCTCACGAACTCGCGCGTGGCGGCATGCGCTCAGGTGGAATCGTTTTCGCCGATTGCGGAGCGGCTGGAGTTTTTCTAACTTGCGCCGCGAACGCGATTCCATTCCGTAAATTTCACTGACACATTGGGGTCTGGTAATGTCTGGTCGCATCTGAGCGGCCCCGAACGTAGGGCCGCCGCAAACTCGGAAGGGGAAGGGATTGAAGTATCTGCATACGATGGTCCGCGTCACGAACCTCGAAGACTCGCTCGATTTCTATTGCACGAAGTTGGGCCTCAAGGAGGTTCGCCGGATGGAGAACGAGAAGGGCCGTTTCACGCTTGTCTTCCTGGCGCCGGACGGCAATGAGGACGCCATGGTCGAGCTGACCTACAACTGGGACCCGGAGAGCTACTCGGGGGGCCGCAACTTTGGGCATCTCGCGTACAGTGTCGCGAACATCTACGAGACATGCCAGTCGCTGATCGACGCCGGCGTCACCATCAACCGGCCGCCGCGCGACGGCCACATGGCTTTCGTCCGCTCGCCGGACAATATTTCGGTGGAACTCCTGCAGGAGGGCGACGCGCTTCCCGTTCAGGAGCCCTGGGCCTCGATGCCGAACGTGGGAGAGTGGTAGCGCCCCCAAAGCCGTTCCGTCGAGGGCGCCTTGTGGAACGCCCATTGCGGCGCGGAGCACAAAAACCAACAACACCCGGCGGCGCGGGTTCGCAGGAATTTCCGAGCCAAGACTGAAGCTCGGACCCGCACCCTGCGGGTCCGAGTTCAAGAAACTTGTTGGCTCTAGTCGGCCCTCAGACCTCTGAACAGCCAGATCACGATGCCGAGTGCGATCAAGCCGACAAGGCCAGCCTCTCCCAGCTCCGTAATCAATTTCATGAGGTTAGGCAGGATACCTTCCTTAAAGAAGGTGGCGCTCCCACCAAACCCGCCAAAGAGCACCTGGATAAGTAGCGCTAAGGGGATGAGGGCCAAGCCGATGGCCGTGATCGCCCGCACCAAACCTTTTACTCGTTCAAGCCAGTCCATGGTTCCCCCTTATGTTTTGAACTCTCACTAACAAGGGTTCTCGCGCGGATATAATGCATGTAACAGGTAACTTGTCCAACAGATTTGGCTAAGTGAATTAATGGCCAGGCAAATCAGCTTGAACCTTGACTTAACGATCGTGTAGTTGCCTTTGAAACAGCGGGCTTGAGGACCTATCGATAGGGGCGTTTGTTCCAAAAATCACGCGGTTCCCGCACTTCTTGGCCCTCCGTAACTTGCACTAACTTTTTGTTGCGTGTTGCGAAAGTGAAACAGGAGGTTGAGACGGCGGCGGCATGGGGCCGCGGGGGTTGCGCCGCGCGGCGGATTGACGGAGCCCATCGAGATAGGGCCGTCCCAAGATTAAGCCTGTCCATTACGCGGACAGGCGCTAGAATTATCTAGTCTAGAATTACTTGAGTCTTGAGACGCAATAACGGCCGTTGGCGGGCTGCCGTTTGTGTGTATTGGGGGGGAGTTGGTATGAGTTCCACCGACAGCGTGCGGGCGCTCACCCGTGGATTGGAAATTTTGCGCGCGCTCAATATGGGCAACGGCAATTCGGCGCGGCAATTGGCCGAAGCGACGGGTCTGCCCCGGCCGACGGTCTATCGCTTGCTTGGAACCCTGTGCGAGGCGGGCTACACCGCGCGTGACGCCACGGGCGACCTCTACCGCGTTACCAACCGGGTGCGCGGTCTGAGCGATGGTTTCGATGACGAGGCCTGGATCGTAGAGATCGCGATTCCCCTGATGAAAGATCTATGCGACGACATCGTGTGGCCCGTGAGTCTCGCGACCCTCGACCGCAATGCGATGCTGGTGCGCGTCACGACGGACAACCAAAGTCCCTTGACCCTCACTCACTTCGCGGCTGGCGACCGGTTACCCGTCCTTGGGACGGCGACGGGCCGGACGTACCTGGCCTTCTGCTCCGAAGCGCGCTGCGAGGCTGTCCTCGACGTCTTGGCCCGCTCGGACGATCCCGCAAATGAAATGGCGCGCGACCGGCCTCGGGTCCATCGAATGTTGGACGATACCCGGGCGCGGGGTTTCGCGATTCGCGAGCGCGGCCCGTTCAAGACAGCTAGCCTTGCCGTGCCGATCCGCGCGGCCAGCGGTGTCGTGGCCGGCCTCTCCATGCGCTACCTCGATTCGGCGATGGAGTTGTCCGAGAGCGTCGAGCGTTTCGTCGGTCCGCTGCGGGCCGCCGCGGCGGCGATCGAGGACGGACTCTCCAAAGGCGCCGAGGCCGGCTAAGGCGTTTCCGGACAAGCTTGATCCGCTCCGGCGCGCTCGAGTTACTGGAGTTCCGCAAGCGTGGTGGCGAGTTTGGTAGTCCCCCGTGAAGAACTCTGACGCTGTTGATCTGCGTGACGTTTCGACTGATTTAAAGTAACGGGATTTGCAAGAAAGAGTGGTTTTGGCGGTCGTTTTCTTGCGATTTGGGATTCATTTTCCGGCCCATTTGTGATTCCCTGAGGGCCTTCCATTGGGGGGTTCGAATGCGACCGAAACAGCAGCAGAAGGCGCGCCACGACGACCTGTTCCGCGCCCGTCTCGATCAGATCATCAACCTGAAGCACGCGCTTGTCGCCTTGGCGGACAAGATCGACTGGGCCTGGCTGGACCAGCAGCTGGCGGATTGTTTTTCCGACCAGGGGCGCCCGGCGGAGCCGGTGCGCTTCATGCTCGGCATGTTCATGTTGAAGCACACCTACGCGCTCTCGGATGAGCAGGTGTGGGAGCGCTGGGTGCACGACCCCTATTTCCAGTACTTCACCGGCGAGGAGTTCTTCCGGCACGCGCTGGCGCATGAGCGCTCGGGCCTGAGCCATTGGCGCAAGCGCATCGGCGGCAAGCTGGACATTCTGTTGCAGGAAAGCCTGCGCATTGCCCACGACACCGGCGCCTTAAAGAAGAGCGATCTGGCCCGCGTCACCGTCGACACCACGGTGCAACCCAAAAACGTCGCCTTCCCGACCGACGCCAAGCTCCTTGAAACGGCGATCCGCCAGCTCGGCAAGCTGGCCAGGGAACACCATGTGCCGCTACGCCAGTCCTACCGGCGGGTCGCAAAGAAGGCGGCGATGATGGTGGGGCGCTACGCCCACGCCAAGCAGTTCAAGCGCATGAACCGGCGGATCAAGTTCCTGCGCACCCGCCTGGGCCGGGTCATCCGCGACATAAGGCGCAAGACCGACGGCGACGAGGGTCTGCGGGAGATCTTCGCCGTTCCCTTGAGCCGGGCCTCACAAATTCGCCGCCAGAAGCAGCGCCAACGCGGCTGGAAGCTCTATTCCTGGC
>JADFIH010000137.1 GCA_022566715.1 Pseudomonadota bacterium
CGCGCAGGACGCGCTCGCGGCCGATCTCGACCCGCCGAACGACCTGGTCGGAAGCCCCGAATTCAAGTTGCATCTCGCGCGCGTCCTGATGGGCCGCGTGTTGCGCCAACTGGTGGCGGACCAGTGAGTCGGGACGTCGAAATCACCGCCCGGATCAACGGCGAGAGTGTGACGAAACGCGTTCCCGCGCGCACGAGCCTGGCCGATTTCCTGCGCTACGACCTCGAACTGACGGGCACGCACGTGGGGTGCGAGCACGGCGTCTGTGGCGCCTGCACGGTTCGCGTCGACGGCGACATCGTGCGCGGCTGCCTGATGCTCGCGGCGCAGATCGACGGCGCCGAAGTCGAAACCGTGGAGGGTTTGAGCGCGTCGGGCGAACTGGCCGACCTGCAAGCAGCGTTTCTCGAACGCAACGCCTTGCAATGCGGGTTTTGCACCCCGGGGATGCTGTTGGCCGCATCCGAGTTGATCGCAACCCAACCCGGCGCCGGCCGCAAGGAGATACGGGCGTTCATCTCGGGGAACTACTGCCGCTGCACCGGTTACGAGGCGATCGTCGATGCCATCGAAACCGTGATCAAGCAGCGTAACGGCGGAGGCGCGGCCAATGGCTGACACGCCGTTCCTTTCCTTTCACGACCGCCCCAACAGCTACATCGGGCGCTCGGTGCCCCGCCCTAACGCAAAACGCCTGCTGCACGGACGCGGCGTCTTTGTCGACGACATCAAGCTGCCGCGCATGGTGCATGTGTACTTCGTGCGCAGTGTGCATGCCCACGCCAAGATCGGCAAGATCGACGCTTCCCGCGCCGAGGCCCACCCCGGCGTGGCGGCGGTCGTCACCGGCGCGCAACTGGCCGAGTACTGCAAGCCCTGGGTCGGGACCCTCTCGCACCTCGAGGGCATGAAATCGCCGCCGCAGCGCGCCATGCCCATCGACCGGGCGACTTGGCAGGGCGAGCCCGTCGTCGCGGTTATAGCCGAGAGCCGCGCCGTGGCCGAGGACGCGGCCGAGCTGGTCGAGATCGACTGGGAACCCTTGCCCGCCGCAACGGACATGAAAACGGCGCTCGATGCAGACGCGCCGCTGGTCCATCCGGACTTGGGCGACAATCTGTGCTGGCGGGGCGAGGTCAAGTCGGGAGACGTGGACGCCGTATTCAAAAAGGCCCACCGGGTCGTCGAGGAAACCTTCGTCTTCGCCCGGCACACCGGCGTCACGCTGGAATCGCGCGGCATCATCGCCGACTACGATCCGTCCGACGGGCGCATGACCGTCTATCACGCGGGCCAGGCGCCGCACAACATGCAGGCCATCTTTGCCGAGCAGATCGGCATGCCCGAGCCCGACATGCGTGTCATCAGCAAGGACGTGGGAGGCGCCTTCGGACTGAAGGCGCACACCTACAGCGACGAGGTGGCGACCGTGGCGCTGGCCAGGATGTTGGGCCGGCCCGTGAAATTCATCGCCGACCGCCTCGAATCATTCGTCAGCGATATCCATGCGCGCGATCACATCGTCACAGGGCGCATGGCGATATCGAAGGACGGCAAGATCGAAGCGTTCGACATCGACGACCTGACCGGGATCGGCCCCTACTCGATGTTCCCGCGCACCAGCGTCATCGAAACCTATCAGATTCTGAACCTCACGGGCGTCCAGTACGTGATTCCCAATTACCGCGCCCGCGGCGCCGTGGTTTTTCAGAACAAGAACATGATGTGCCAGTACCGCGCCGTGGGACACCCGATCGCAACCACCGTCTCGGAGGGGCTCGCGGACCTCGCGGCCGATGCGGCCGGTCTCGACCCGGTCGAGTTCCGCCGGCGCAACCTGATGGCGGACGATTCCTACCCGACGAAGGCGGCCTCCGGATTGCCCCTTGAAGGGCTCTCCCACCACGCGAGCCTCGACAAGTTGCTGATCCTGATGGACTACGACGGCCTGCGGCGCGAGCAGGAGGCAAGGCGCCGGGACGGCGTCTATCGCGGTATCGGCCTCGCTAGTTTTATCGAGATCACCAACCCCGGCCCGCTGTTCTATGGCAGCGGCGGCGCCCGCGTCTCGGCGACGGACGGCTGCACGATCCGCCTCGACCCGTCGGGCATTATCACCGCCGCGATCGGCATCACCGAACAAGGGCAGGGGACGGAGACCATGATCGCGCAGGTCGCCGCAACCGCCGTGGGCGTGCCCATGGACCAGGTGCGCGTGCTCACGGGCGATACGGACAAATCGCCCTATGGCGGCGGCGTCTGGGGCTCGCGCGGCGCCGGCATCGGCGGCGAAGCAACCCTGCAGGCCGGCAAGGCGCTGCGCGGCAACATCCTCGCCGTGGCCAGCGCCATCCTGCAAACGGAGCCCGCCAAGCTCGACATCGTCGACGCCAAGGTGGTGGATATGGGCACGACGACGGAGCGCATCTCGCTCGCCGATCTCGCCGCGTTGGCGCAATTCAGGACAGGGGATTTGCCCGACGATCTGCAACCCGAGCTCGTGGTCACCCGGCACTTCCGGGTCACGGGCTATCCCTTCGTGCTGAGCAACGGAGTGCAGGCGTCGCACCTGGAGATCGACACCAACACGGGCTTCATCACGCTCCTGAAACATTGGGTGGTGGAGGATTGCGGAACCATCATCAATCCGCAGCTTGTCGACGAACAGGTGCGCGGCGGCGTGGTGCAAGGCCTTGGCGGGGCGCTTTACGAGCACTGTATCTATTCGGATGAGGGGCAGCTCCTGAACGGCAACATGGCCGATTATCTCGTCCCCATGGCGGCCGAAATGCCGGACATCGTGGTGGGCCACGTCTCCACTCCGACCAAGACCTCGGAACTGGGCGCCAAGGGTGCGGGCGAGGCCGGCACCGGCGGGGCCCCGGCGGCGGTCCTGAACGCGGTTAACGACGCCCTCAAACCCTTGGGCGCCCGGGTAACGGCCCAGCCCATCACTCCCGAATCCGTGCTGCGCGCCCTCGGCAAGCTCTGACGTGTTAAGCTGCCGGTTCCAAATCACCTGTCCCACCGGCGGGGAGGCTAAACCATGTCATTGAACAGTCTGCAACATTTCCTAGTCCGGGCGAGCAACTTGGACGACACCCGGACCTTCTATGAGGACGTGCTGGGGCTTCGGGACGGCGACCGCCCCGACTTTCCCTTTCCGGGCCACTGGCTCTATCTCGGGGACGTGCCGGTCGTTCATCTCGTCGAGGAAGGTTTCGACAAGGATTTCGCCAGCTATATGGGCCGGGAAGTCGGTGAGGCGCGCGCGCACGGAAATACGGGGCCCATCGACCACATCGCCTTCGATGCGTCGGACCTGGAAGGCATGCGCAAACGAATCGCCGGCTTGGGAATTGACTCCCACGAGCAGGGAATCGACATGCTGCGCCAGATTTTCATCCGGGACCCGAACGGCATCACCATCGAACTGAATTTCTTGACCGCTAGCGCCGCCGAGTAAGGAGCAGTCCCGTGACCAAGGATTTCTCGCAGACGAGCCGCGAGGAGCTCGTGGGGCGCGCCCGCGATTTGATTCCGGTCATGCGCGAGCGCGCCGCCGATACGGAAAAGGCGCGCAAACTTCTCGACGAAACGATAAAGGACTTTCACGACACGGGCCTGATGCGCATGCATCAGCCCAAGCGTGTGGGTGGGGCCGAGACGCACTTCACTACGCTGCTGGAGACCTGCGCCACGATCGCCGAGGGCTGCGCGTCCAGTTCCTGGAACCTGATCAACCTCGCCTGCCACCACTGGATGCTCGCCATGTATCCGCCCCGGGCGCAGGACGACGTGTGGGGCATCTCGCCCGATCAGCTCATCGGTTCCTCGGTGGTGTTTCCCGCGGGCCGCGCCAAGAAGGTAAAGGGGGGTTACGAGCTCTCCGGCCGCTGGCCGTTTTCCAGCGCCATCGATTGTTCCGACTGGTTGATGCTGGGCGGCATCGTGCCGGACGACGGGACCCCGCAGGGCGACTGGCGCGTGTTCCTCGTGCCCACTTCGGAGTGCGAGGTGATCGACACCTGGCACGTCATGGGTTTGTCCGGGACCGGCAGCAAGGACGTGGCCGGCGAAGGTCTTTTCGTGCCTGAACACCGCACGCTTAGCATCCACGACGTCAAGGGCGGTCCCACCCCGGGGGGCGAGGTCAATCCCGCGCCGCTCTACAAAATCCCCATGATGGGGATATTCCCCTACCTTCTGTGCCCCACGGCGCTCGGCAATGCGCAAGGGGCCTACAATGGGTTTGTCGAGACGACCAAGGCGCGAATCGCTTCGTACAACGCCTCGAAGATCGCCGAGCATCAGTCGATGCAAATCAAGGTCGGCAAGGCGGGCGCGCTGGCTGACACGGCGGGTCTCATCTTCAAGTCGGGGTACGACGAGGCGATGGAGACGGCGGTGGCGGGCAAGGCGCCCGACCTAAAGCGGAAGCTTGAATTGCGCCGCGATTGCGCCTTCGGCGTCGGTCTGTGTACCGAGGCCATCGATACCTTGTTCGGCGCAAGCGGCGGCGGCGGGCTCTACCAGCGCAATCCCATGGAACGCATGTTCCGCGACGCCCATGCGATCCAAGCGCACATTGCCTTCAGCTTCGACGTGGCGGGCGGCGCCGCGGGCAAATACGCCCTTGGCCTCGGGTCGGACAACCCCATGCTTTAAGGAGTGAATGTTTTAGGGGCGAACCCCTCAGTCCTACGACCGGCACGACCTAATATTTCCCCTCCCCCTTGTTCGAGGGGGAGGGTAGGGAGGGGGTGTTTTGTTGATTTCCCCTCCCCCTACCCCCTCCCCAATTGGGGAAGGGGATTAGAAAGAACGCGTTTCGCAGAGCTCCCCATCGAGGGGGAGGGAGTCTAATTTGACGCTGCACTTCGGTTCCCTCCCCCCTTCGTGGGTTGAGATGGGACCGTGGCGCAACAGCGCCGCGTAAGCCCATCGAAGGGACAGGGCGGGGGGTGGCCGTATCAAGGTTCCGCGCGTCAACTTGAGCTGAGAGGGTTCCAAGGGGCGTAGGTCCTAGGGGAGGTCTCCGCCGCGCGCACATCAGCAGTACTTGTGGCGTTCCTCCAACCGGAGGACATCCAACTCGCGTTGCCACTGCTCTTCCTCGGGCGTGGGCGGCGGCCCTTTTTCGGGCTCCATGCGCCAGCGGCTGCATCCCAGCGCCTCGCAGACGATGGCCATGAGGGCGAGAGCCCCGAGAAATCCAAAAAACAGAAGCTCTTCCCACGACATGCCGTTACCGGACCCTGTTCCTAGAGCGTTTCCAGTTCATCTGGAATCGCTCAAGGCTGCTGGAATCGCTCGAGGTCGTAAGGCGGCCCGCCGGTTATCCGGCGCGCCCGCGCAGGCGCGGCCATCCTTAATTCATCCGAGATGGGCCGGTCCGCGTCCGTGAGCGATAAAAGCTAGAGTGGTTCCGACTAAGCCGGAAGCGCTCTAGGTGAGCGTCCCCCGAATCGGATAGTTATTATCCTGTAGATATTTAAGGCCGTGCGCGACGCGTGCAAGGTCGGGCCGGGTCCAGGGCGCGTTCGAGATATCGACGATCTGCACCTTGCCCTGGGGATTGACGACGAACAGGCCGGGCTCCGGGAAAGGCCGGTCGGTCTCGGCGTCGCTGCGGGGCTCGGAAATATAGAGGCCGAGTTTGCGCATTTGATCCTGCGTGAGACCGTAGCCCACATCGAACTTCCAGCCGAACTCATCGACGTCCGCCTTCGCCCGGTCCTCCGGATCGCCGGAGATGGCGACGACGTCCGTATTTACGTCGGTAAACTTTTGCCGAATCTCGTTGAACCCGCCCAGGTACATCTTGCAAACGGGGCAATGTTTGCCGCGGTAGACGATCACCATTTGATATTTTTCGCGCTGGCCGCCGATGTGTACCTTACCGCCGCCGACGAGCGGCAGGTCGAACTCGGGCATGTCGCTGCCGGCCGCAATCTTTTCACTCATATTTTTCTCCTGTGTTTACTCCGCCGCCGCGGCTAGACCGATGGCCTTGTTGACCGCGGGCATTACTTCGGTCGCCATGAGTTCCATCGAGCGTTTGGCGAGCGCCCGATCCCGCCAATCGTGTCCGGCATAAAGCAGCGTGCCGAAGTCGCCGATATGTTCGCGGAAGGCGAGGAGCTGATCGACCACGCTGTTGACCGTTCCGCATATCACAAGGTCGCCGATGCAGTTATCGACGGTGGCGGCGTCGTCCGGCAGGCTCTGCTCCTTTTTGAACAGGTTGCCGCGTCCCGCCTTGACCAATTTGTATATGAGTTGTTCGTAGTAATGATAGTAGGGTCCGTTGACGCCGCGGCCGTACTCGCGCGCGGTGGCGTCGTTATCGGCGACGAAGATGCTCTTGGCGACGCGCCAGTCGGCGGGGTTCGCCGTTCCGCCGACGGCCTGGCGGCCCTCGACATATTTCGGCCAATGGGTTTTCACCCATTGCGGCAGCAGGAAGTTCGCCGAGATCGGCGTCCAGCCGCGCTTCGCCGCTTCGGTCACGCCCTTGGAATAAGGTTCGACGACGGCGACCACGATGGGCGGATGCGGCTTCTGGTAGCACCTCGGCAGGACGCCCTGGCCGCGCTCGGGCAAGTAGGTCTCCTCGGTCGTGATGTTCCAGTACTTGCCCTTGAGGTTGTAGGGCGGGTCCGTGTTCCAGATGGCGATGATGTGTTCGATGGACTCCAGCATCATCTCGGTGCGGTTCCGGCCGAGCATGTCGTAGACCTCGTTGTCGGCGCGCAAGGCGCCCACGCCGATGCCGAAAATGAACCGGCCGCGCAGCATGTGATCGATCATGGCGACCTGTCCGGCCACTTGCACCGGATGGTGGTGCGGCAGGTTCACCGTGCCGCTGCCAAGTTTGATGGTCTTCGTGCTGTGGATGAGGCTCGCGATCATGAGCAGCGAGGAGGGCACGTTTTCCAGTGCGTCCGCCGCGTGCTCGCCGAAGAAGGCCTCGGTGTACCCCAGCGCGTCGGCCAGAATGATGGCTTCGCGGTCCTCGGCCAGGGTCTCGCCGTAGTCCCGCCCCATGGGGTGAAGCGGCATCGTGAAATAGGCCAGGTCCATCGTGCTTCCTGTGTCGCGCATGGGCCGCGCCGCCGGACTCAAGACCCGGACCCAAGGCCCACGACTCTAATTCATGCCTTTTGCATTGATAATCATGGAATTTGGAATAAGATTTGTGAATTATGAGAACAAGTGCCATGTCGACCGGCGGCGCGAACCTGGGGGAAATGGCGGTATTCGCCCGGGCGGTCCGGGCCGGCGGCTTCTCCGCCGCGGCCCGTGAGTTGAAGCTGACGCCCTCGGCGGTGAGCAAGAAGGTCAGCCGGCTCGAGGATCGCCTGGGCGCCAGGCTGCTCGACCGCACGACGCGGCGGATCGCGCTCTCCGAGGTGGGCGAGGCGTTCTACGCGCGCTGCCAGCGCATCCTGGCGGATATCGAGGAGGCGGAGCGTGCCGTCAGCCAGCTCGATTCGGCGGCGCGGGGAACCTTGCGGGTGAGCGCCTCGATCGCCTTCGGCCAGCGCCAGATCGTGCCGTTGGTGCCCGAGTTCCTGGACCGTTACCCGGATCTGCGCGTCGAACTGACCATGACCGATCACATCGTCAATTTGGTCGAGGAGGGGGTGGACGTGGCCGTCCGCGTGTCCGGCCTGCCCGATTCGGCGCTC
>JADFIH010000138.1 GCA_022566715.1 Pseudomonadota bacterium
TCCGTTTCGGCCCGCAGAATGGCATGGTAGGCGAGATTGTTCGCCACCGCCGCTTCATCCAGATCTTGACGCGCCACGGCGGCGGCCTCCTCGAGACGACCCGACAAGCCGTAGGCAAGCGCCAGGTTCTGGCGATGGCGCGCAGTCGCCACCGCCGAGGCGACGACGCGCAATAGAAGATTGATCGAATCCGGAAAGTCGCCGCTGAGCGCCAGGGACAGGCCAAGGTTGTTGAGCAGCGTCACGTTGTCGGGCGCCACCTGGAGACCCATCCGGTAGTGCATCTGCGCCCCGCGCGTATCGCCGATCATGTCGTAGGCGACGCCGAGCCCATTGTAGGAGCGCACGTCTTCCTCGATTTCATTGGACGTCCGCAGTTGATCGATGGCGAGCTGAGGCTTGTTGAGGGCGATAAGGCTATACCCGTAACCGCGCCGAGCGTCGGCGTTGTCCGGATCGAGCTTGAGCGCGGACCGCCAGGTTCGCGAGGCTTCGTCGTAGGCCCGCACGGTGTGGAGCGCAACGGCGAGACGGATCAACGGCGTGGCCTGAAGGGTATCGAGCTGATGGGCGCGCCGGTAAAAGGGGATTGCGCCGGCAACGTCGCCCGCATCCCGCATCGAATCGGCGACGCGGACGAGGGCCGCCGATTCCCCGCCCGGCGGAACCGCCTGGCCGGGCCCGACTCCGATGGCCGTCGGGTTGGCGACGCAGGCGGCGAGCAGGACGGGCAGGACGGGCAGGACCAGAAACAGCGCAATTCGTGGCCGTGGCCGTGGCCGGCGGGACCGTAAGGCAGCCGTCACCGACCGCCAGAGCTTCGTTGGCGCCAACATGGCTTAAGGGTACGCCCAACTCGGTTAATAGCTTGTTAAGCTTCTTGGGCGGGACCGCTTCATGCAACTAACGCCTCGATTCCACGAATACTTCATGCGATGAAGCATTAATTCGAATTGAATTTCGAGAAAATAAGTAAATAAATCAGTTTACTTGAATAATTATTTACTTATTACTTGACGCTCTCCCGTCTATTTGCGACAGTGCCCCTGTCATTTAACGAATTCTTCTGGGGGTTCGTAGCGATTGGGGGAATCGCGCCATGAAGGCCCGGGTACGCACCTGACGAAAGCGCGCACCCGGGTCTCTTCATGTCCGCGGCGCTCCGAGTCCCCTGTCCGCGATGCCCCCTATCCGTACCGATTCAGGCGTCGATGAAGGCGTTGAGGCGCCGCGCGGCGGCCCCGATATCGGACGGAAGCTCCGCCCAGGACGCGCCGGGTATCGACCGCGCCGCGGCCTCGCCGAACCGGCGGAACACATCATTTTGCGCGGCGCAAACCAGCACCGGCACCGCAGGCGGCGCCGGCGCGAAGTCGAACGCCGCCCGGTAGACCGAATCGTAGTTCCGGTAGTGCTTCAATATTCCAACTAGTTTCCGGGTCAGGTAACGCGGATCGATCTCCGGTTCGACATCGCGTTTGGTCTCGACCCGCTCGTCGTACCAAGGCCAGAACAACTGTTCGTTACGAAGGGAAAACCATAGATTGATTAAATGCCCGCCATCCCAACGCGGCGCAATGGGCTCGGCATAGCGCGGCGCAACGGCGGCGCGCACATCGTCCGGCAGGGCCATCGGCCCGTCGAGAATGAGCTTGGCGACGCGCCCGGCATGGGCGTTGGCGAAAGCCGCGGCGACGGATGCCCCGGCGTTGCGGCCATAGAGCGCGACCTCGCCAAGGCCAAGGGTGTCACAGAGCCCACGCAGCGCCTCGGCATAGGCGGGGATCGACGGCGCCTCACCCGTATCGTCCGAATCACCGTTCCCCGGCGGATCGAACGCAACGACCCGCCGGCCCACCGCGAGCGCGGTCATCAACGGTTCCAACAAGTCGGACGATCCCGGAACATGCGGCACCATGACGAGGGGAACCGCGCCGCGCCCCAGCTCGCGAACCATGAGTTGCGCGCCGCCGACGTCCACATAGCGCCGTGTAATGCGGCCCGGCAGGGACGCGGGGTTGGGCACGGACGGCGCGTCGCGCGGCGCCGGATATTTTCGCAGGATACGCAGGTAGCCCTCGACCGCGCCCTCGATGCCGCGCGGCATCACCTCGGTCCAGCAACAATCGGACAGCCCGTCCCGCAGCAGCGGCAGGGCCTTGATCAGCGAATCGCCTTCGCGCGCCGCGAAGCAGGTGGGCGCTGTCAGACCCTTGGCGGCCGCGAGGCCGTCGTAGCGGAACACCGAGCTGTAACCGACGGTGTAATCCTCACCGGTCATGAGGCGCGGCAGGATGCCGTCCTGCGTACGCTCGGCGCTCCAGGGCGCGGCGTCGGCCCGGTTCTCGCGATGGTGGCGGAAGGTGGGCGAAAAGATGAACTGCTCACGGAACTTGTGCCAGGTGTTCAAGAGGTGACTGCCGTCCCATTTCGGCTCGTAGGGCGGCAGGTAGTACTTCAGCATGTCGGCCCGGTACTCGTCGGTGTACCCCGGATAGCCGTCGAACACGGCGACGCTGACCCGGTCCGGGTAGCGGCGCACGAATTCGATGGCGATGCTGGCGCCCGTGTGGGAGCCGAACAGGGCGCACCTCTCGATGTGGAGCGCGTCGAGCGTTTCCGCCAACGCCTCGGCGAAATCCGGAATCTCGGGTTTTGGATGATCCAGCAGGTCCGAAAGGCCGTAGCCCGGCGTGTCGAGTGCGATCGCGGTGAAGTCCCGCGCGAAACCTCGAATGAAGGGCGTGAGCCCGGCGGAATGGCTCGGGGAGGGATGCAGCATGACGACGGGCGGCCCGGAGCCTGCCCGCCGGTAGTGCACGGCCCGTCCGCCCACATACACGAAATGGCGCCGAATGGTGGGCTCACTCACGGCCCGTCCCTCCCTTGTTTTTATGCTGTTCTTCTTGTGCCGTTCTGCGGGCGGAGATTAGCCAGCGATCACGGTTCCGGCAACTGGGGCCCTACCGTGGCCCCCGCGCAACAACCTACCCAAGAAATATTCACTGCCTATCGAATATCTACCTACCCGTGCTAGTACTGACGGCGCGGTGGGTGCGTCGTGGGCGATTCCGCGGTGTTTCACCATCGCAACGCCGCTCGTCCTACCGTTACCTCGCTGAATGCCGGATCGGACGCCTCACCTCAAAAGGGGAATGGAGAGCAAGTATTACTAGTGTGGGCGCGGCCAATTAACCATCGAAACGCAGTATCGCGTGGCCAAGCCAAGTTCTGTTAAGCAAAATTCGAAACTAGTAGGCCGTTCTTTTTATCGTTTGCTAACCCTTCTTGTTCACGGCCTCGCAACGAACCCCGCTAGAAGATGGGGATTATCATAAGGCGTGACGGTGGAGTACCCGCCGGCGCCAAGGGATTGGGGAGTGCATGGGATGAACTCGAATAGAAAATTCGCGCCCGCCCGTTTGGCAATTGCCGTTGGCTTGACGGTCATCATTTTCTCTTTTATGCGTCCATCGGCGGCGCAAGCCGAGACGGCGTCCGAGTTTGTCGCCATCCTCGGGGAGAGCGCCATCGAATTGCTCGCCGACCAGGGCATCAGCGACGAAATCCGCGTCGAGCGCTTCTACAGTCTTTTGGAGGAAGGGTTCGACTTCCCCTTGATCGGCCGGTTTGTGTTGGGCATCCACTGGCGCCGCGCCACCGACCAACAGCGGGCCGAGTTTGGGGTCCTGTTTGAACAATACCTGGTCAACACCTACGCCTCCCGCCTCGGCTCGTACGGCGGCGAAACCTTACGCGTCAAGGGCGAACGCTCGGACCCCAACAGGGACACCATCGTTTCGAGTGAAATCGTTCAGAAGCGGGGGCCCCGGATCAAGGTGGACTGGCGGGTGCGCGAAAACGCCGGGACTTATAAGGTGATCGACGTCATCGTCGAAGGCATCAGTCTGGTCATCACGCAGCGCGACGAATTCTCCTCGGTCATCCGGCGCGAGGGCGCCGGCGTCGAAGGCTTGCTGGCTCAACTGCGTAACCGGACCGTCGCACTAAACCTCTCCAAGCGATAGGTCCACTCCATTCCGCCGGTCTACGGCCGCAAGACGGTCATCTTCGCAGGCTTCCTGACGCGCACGCGCATCGATTCCGGCGTGCACGCGGCGACGGGCGTTTCCGCTTAGGGCGTTTCCGGTTCATCTTGAATCGCTCAAGGCTGATGGAATCGCTCAAGGCCGCTGGGATCGCGCACGGCCGCTAGGCGGCCCACGCAGGCGCGGACCCGCAGCCGTGAGCGACAAAAGCTAGAGTGGTTCCGACCAAGCCGGAACGACTCTAGAAGGGAAAATGCAGTCTTAAAACGACGGCGGCGCCGTCGCGAATCCCGTCAACCGGGAAGCCGGGACGCCGCAGCGGCGGTCGCTCCCGGCTTGCGTCGTTCAGCCCCATAATGCCGAACGAAAGCTGGACTTGCCGGCTGTTGCACGGCCGGTTCGGCGCGTCGCCGAGCGATAGCTTCACAAGACCGCCGCCGTTGGTAAGACATCCCGAGATCAGCGCTGCTTCACCCGCTACGGCCGGTCCAAGATTCGCGATCAAAAGGAAAAATACCAAAGATACCGGCGCGAGAACTAGCGTCCGCATCGGCCGCCCCCTTTAGTCCCCAGATTTTTTTGCCTCGTCCCGACTTTCGTCGGTGACGCCATTTTTCTCAACAGGTCAAGCGAGATACCTCGTTGTGACACGCGAATTGGTGGGGGTGGTCCGCGCATGCGGGAAATGCGTGCGCGAGTGAATACCCCGCATGACCGAATTCGAAAGGTGGTCGAAGTACCTACAACGGGAACTTCATATACCTCGGGTGGAAAGGCCGGACTCCCATCGATGGTTGCTATTCTAGCTAGGACAGGGAGGAAGAATGCGGCCCGAGACCATCGAAACGACTCCGCCTGCCTGCACGGAGGCGCTAACGGAAGCCGGAAGGCTGCTCGTCGCAGAGGTGTCCCGCGCCTGCCGCCCCGCCAGGACCGGGGTCGCCGCCGAGGGAGCCGCCGGGGTCGCCAATTGGCGCCGCGTCTGGTCCACCCTGGAAAAGGCATTTGGACTGTGGCGGGACGTGCGGCCGGTTGGCGATCTGGTGATTTTCGATCGAATCGCCGATCAAATGGACGAATCCGAGGGGGAAGTCGACGCCCTCGTCTTTGGCCTGCTGCTGGGTGCGTTCGTCGAAGACAAGGATGTTCCGGCAGTCGAATACAAGACTCAGGCGCTCGTCTACCTGGCCTCCCAGGATTTGTCGCACCAGACCTTGGGCGTCGACTGGTTGCGGGCGCACAGCCCCGCAACGGTCAAGACCCTGAAGTTCCTGCTGGCGGAAGCCGTTCGGACCCGGACCGCACGGTCCCCCGGTACGGCCCAGGCCCGGACTCAGGCTCAGGTGGGGCTCGCCGGTTCGCCGGCCTAACTCTCCCGTAAAATTGGTTCTGGCGTCACTCCCGCCCGTTCAAGGGGCGTGACCGAGCGCCTTGCGCGCAAGCGCGGCGCCCGCACCGAGGGCGCGCAATTTGCCTTCGGCCACCCGCCGCGGAAGGGGCGCCATGCCGCAGTTGGTGCAGGGATACATCTGGTCCGCCCCGACGTATTTCAGCGCCTGTTTGATCGTATCGGCGACCGCTTCCGCGCTTTCGATATCGTTCGTGGCGACGTCGATCGCGCCGACCATGACGGCCTTGTCCTTGAGCAACGCGAGGAGCTCCAAGGGCACCTTCGAATTCGCGCACTCCAGGGAGATCTGATCGATGCGGCTTTCGTTGAGGGCCGGAAATATTTCCTCGTACTGGCGCCACTCCCGGCCCAGGGTCTTCTTCCAATCGATGTTCGCCTTGATGCCATAGCCGTAGCAGATGTGCACCGCGGTGGCGCAACTGAGTCCTTCGATGGCGCGGTGCAACGCGGCCACGCCCCAGTCCTTCACGTCCCGCATGAACACGTTGAAGGCGGGTTCGTCGAACTGGATGAGGTCGGCGCCCGCGGCGTCGAGCTCCCTCGCCTCTTCGTTGAGCACTTCGGCGAACGCCATCGCCATATCGGCGCGTCTGCCGTAGTGCTCATCCGCAATGGTGTCGCAGATGGTCATGGGACCCGGCAGGGTGAACTTCAACTTGCGACTCGTGTGCGCCCGGGTGAACCGCACCTCGGAGAGATGGACGGGCCCGGGGCGGCGAATTTTTCCCGTCACCGTGGGCACATCGACCACATAGCGGTTGTCGCGGATGCCCATCTTGGTCTTCTTGTCCCAGTCGATGCCCTCGATGTGCTCAAGGAACCCGTGTACGAAGTGGCCGCGGAACTGCTCGCCGTCGCTGACGATGTCGATGCCCGCGTCCTCCTGCTGCTTGATCCAGAGCAGCGCCGCGTCCTCCTTGCCGCGCTCGAGTTCCTCTCCTTCGAGCCGCCAAGGGGCCCAAAGGACCTCCGGCTCGGCCAGCCACGAGGGCTTCGGCAGGCTGCCCGCTACCGTGGTCTGAAGCATGTCTTGAATCCTCCCCGGAAAGAGCGGCCACGCCGCTACACCGCCCGGGCGGCCTTCATTTCATCGATGATTGCTTCCGCCGCTGCGCGCCGGCATTGATGGGGATTACGATCGTTCGTCAAACGCCCGCTGCATCTCGTCGATTATTGCCGCAGCGGTCTTGATCTTTGCGCCGCTTTCAAGGATAGGCCGACCTACAACCAAGTAGTCCGCTCCTCTCTCGACGGCCTCAAAAGGCGTGCAGGTCCTCTTTTGGTCATGCCGGGGAGAGCCTTCGGGTCGTATGCCTGGTGTGACGATGAGAAAGTCCGGCCCTGGAATGGCCTCACGGATGGCGCGCGCCTCAAGTCCCGAGGAGATCACACCGTCAAGACCTGCACGCTCCGCCATCTCGGCACGGCGCACTACTCTTTCGGTTAGCGACTCTTTGGTAACCCCGAGGCCATCAAGGTCCTGTTGGTCAAGGCTGGTCAGAACTGTGACGAGGAATACCTTTAAAGGGCGATCCCGAGCTTTCTCCCGCCCGGCAACTGCATACCTGAGGTCGGCCTCGCTGAGATCGGCAGTCCCTTGGATCGTCAGGAAGTTGACGCCAAACCCCGCGGCGCCCGCGATGTTACGTTGCATCGTGCTCCCAATGTCGCTGTATTTGTGGTCCAGAAAGACCTGGCAATCGTCGCGTAGGAGATCGCCTAGGAAGGCACGGTAGCCTTCGTCCCACTGAAGAGCTGGCCCGACTTTGAAAAATGAAACGGTAGGGCGGAGTTCTTCAACGATCGCCTGTGCATCAGCAACCGTCTCGACATCCAATGCCACGATGAGGCGTTCAGCGGCAACTACATCAGAATCTTTTGCCGACATCGAACCAGTGAGGGCTGCCGGAGTCACCTCCGCGTCTCCCGCAAAATCCATGACCCCTCCCCTAGATCGCCGCGAAGTACTTACTACGCATATATGGGGAAGGAGCGGCGATTAGACGCAAGATGTAGTACCCATTGCATAGACAATCCTACAAATAGGAGGTTTGCGTCAAGATGTAGTTTTGAGTTCGCCCCGTTTGAACCGCGACACGATGACGCATCGGCCAAGAATTGTGCTGTTTGGAACACAACGCTGTACCAAATGGCTCATGGGTATTGGGAAGGGCGCTGGCGTCCCCTAGGGGACTCGAACCCCTGTTTTCGGCGTGAGAGGCCGATAGCA
>JADFIH010000139.1 GCA_022566715.1 Pseudomonadota bacterium
GGTGAACGTACCCGGCACAGTTGAAGAGAACATCGAGAGCGCCGACGTCCGCGGCGAGGGATTGAATCGCCTCGCCGTCCGTCACGTCGAGCTGGCGAACACTGATCCCGGCCTCTCCGTCCAAGCCGCTCAGCTTGCCGAGGTCCAGGTCGGTGGCCCAGACCTCGGCGCCTTCCGCCGCAAACGCCTGCGCCGAGGCCCGTCCGATGCCCTGGGCGGCGGCGGTCACAAGCACCTTTTTTCCGGATAGGCGGGCCAATTATTTTCTCCCCATAATATTTAACTCAACAAGAAACCAGTAGCCATTCTAAATGGCAACGTCGATTCGCCATTTTATTTTAGAATATCATGGCTCTTTGCGAAGGGCCGCGATGGGTGGTTGCGGCGGTTCTCGGACGCCGGCCATGCGGGGTATCGGGCCGGGGTATCGGGCCGGGGTATCGGGAAGACCGTACGGCATGCCATATTTCCCCGTAGACTCCGAACGCAAAGGGCGCCGCGCAAAATCGGAGCGGCAGGGTTGCGGGAATGTCCGCGCGAGTTCCAGGTAGGGAGTAAAGAAACAGCATGAGCGACGAAACGGTTTATCTCAACTACCGCCAGGAGGAACTCGACGCCCAGTACAACAACCGGGCGCGCTATCCGGAATACGAGGGCTATTTCGAGGATTGGACCGAATGGAGCGCCAAGACGCGGGAACGCCTGCCGGCACGCCTCGATGCCGCCTATGGCGATCTGCCGTGTGAGACCCTTGATATCTTCCCGGCCGAGCAGGACAACGCGCCGGTCCAGGTCATGGTCCACGGCGGGTATTGGTATTCCCTGGACAAGCACCACGACAGTTTTGTGGCCGAGGGCCTAAGGCCGAATGGCGTCACCACGGTCGTCATCAACTATGGCCTCGCCCCCGAATACCGGATGGACGAGATCGTCCGGCAAACCCGCGCGGCGCTCGCCTGGGTCTGGCGCCATGCAGGAGAGTTCGGCGCCGACGCGACGCGCATCCATACCGTGGGTCAGTCGGCGGGCGGGCACCTCGTCCTCATGCTCATGGCGACGGACTGGCCGGCCTTCGCCGCGGACCTTCCGGCCAACGTGGTCAAGAGTGGCGCCTCCATCTCGGGCATCTACGATCTGGAGCCCATCCGGCTCTGCTATCTCAACGGCAAGGTCGGCATGGACGAGGACGAGGCGCGGCGTAACAGCCCGGTTCACCTGCGCTATCCGGTCGCGCTGCCGCTCCTGTTCGTCTCCGGCGATATCGAATCGGACGAATACGCCCGCCAGGCCGAGCTCATGGAGGATACCTGGCGGCGGCTCGGCTATCCAAGCGCGCGCCTCACCCTACCCGGCTACAACCATTTCACCATGGCCCACCAACTCAGGGAACCGGACAGCGAATTGACGCGCGCTCTGCTGCGCCAGATGGGCCTTTGATAGCAACCCTGCGCTCTGGCCGAAAGATATTCCCCTATCAGTTGAGCACCACCTTGTTTCGCAACATTCCGATATGTTCGATTTCGCAGGTGACGACATCGCCCGGCTGGAGGTAGCTGAGCGGGCGCATGCCTTTGCGTTTGCTGAACTTGCCGCCAAGCTCGGCGTCCGTGCCCCAGGCTGTGCCGCCCGGCGTCCCGGTCGAAATGACGGTGCCGGGCTGTAGGGTGAGGAAGGTCGAAAAGAACTTGACCAGATCCACAACGCTCCAGATCATTTTGCGCGTATTGCTCAGTTGGCGGACCTCCCCGTTCACGGTGGTGCGCAGGTCCAACCCCTGTGGATCGGGGATCTCGTCGGCGGTCACGATGCAAGGGCCCATCGGCGCGCAAGTGTCGAAGTTCTTGCCCGGACCAAGGGCGTAGGAACAGGTGCCGTCGGGCCGCATGCGCACCTGCCGGTCGCGTGCCGTGACATCATTCATGACCAGGTACCCAAAGACGTGTTTGAAGGCGTCCTTCTTGGCGATGTGCCGGCCGGGCTTGCCGATCACGATCGCGAGTTCCGTTTCGTAGTCGAGTTTCTTGGTCACTTTGCGGTCCAGGCGTATTTGATCGGCCGGGCCGATCACACCTTGCGGTGTTTTGATGAAGAACTCGGGCTCCCTGCCCTCGACGGCGGGTTTTTCCTCCCGGTGGTCCCAATAGTTTTCGCCCGAACAAAGGATGATCGGGGGCGCGAGCGGCGCGCGTAACTTTATTCCGCGTTTGGCCAGGCGTCCCCTCCCGGTCTTGCGGCTTTCACGAAGCGCCCGCCGAGCGAGGCGCATCCCGGACGGCCCGGCGGCGATCAGGGAAACCGTATCGGCGAGGATGGCGCGATCCTCTTTCTTGACCCGTCTCTCGCCCACGAGAGCGTCAATCAGATCGACGATCTCGTCTCCGTCCTCGGCCCCGACCCGCACCTTCCTCGCCACGGCGAAATTTATCAGTCTCATAGCGATCCTCCCCGACGCTCGCCGCCGTCGATTTTTGCTAAGATTTAGACTGCACAGCCAATGGGCGGGCGCCGGCAAAGCGCGCCGATGGCCCCAGCGCCTCCTCTATCCGCAAGCACTCGTTCCACTTCGCCATCCTCTCCGAGCGGGAGAAGGAGCCTACCTTGAGTTGGGGCACGCCCCAACCCACCGCGAGATGGACGATCGTCACGTCTTCCGTTTCGCCCGACCGGGCCGAGCAGATGGCGCCGAACCCCACGCGCCGCGCCGCGTCGAGCGCCGCCTTCGCTTCGCTCAGGGTTCCCGCCTGATTCGGTTTGATGAGAACCGCATTGCAGGCGCCCCGTTGCGCCGCCGCCGCGACCCGGTCCGCGTTGGTGACGAGGTAGTCGTCGCCCACCACCTGCACGCGTTGCCCGACGGCATCCGTGAACTTCCTCATCCCGTCGTGATCCTCCTCGGCAAGAGGGTCCTCGACCGACACGATCGGATACCTGCCGATCCAACCGGCGATCATCTCGTGGATGCCATCGGACTCAAGGATTCGATCCTCGGCTTTAAGATGATAACGGCCGTCCGCGAAAAACTCCGATGCGGCGATATCGAGCGAGATGCCGACCTGGTCGCCGGGGCTGAGCCCGGCGTCCTCGATGGAACGCACGAGCATCTCCAGGACGGCCTCGTTGGTCGGAAAATCCGGCCAAAACCCTCCTTCGTCGGCGACGCCGCGGAGCCGTCCCAGGTCGGACATCCGCTTACCCGCGGCACGGTAGACCTCCGCCGACCACACGAGGGCCTCGGCGAAACTCGATGCCCCGAGCGGCACCACCATGAAATCCTGAACGTCCACCCGGCCGCCGGCGTGCGCACCCCCGCCGAATATCTGAATTTCGGGAAGGGGCAGTTCCGGCGCCGCGTCGCCCAGAAGGAAGCGCCAAAGCGGCACCCCGAGGGCGGCGGCGGCGGCATGGGCGCACGCCATCGACACCGACACCAAGGCGTTTGCGCCGAGTCTGCCCTTGTTCGGCGTTCCGTCGGCCTCGATCAGCGCCTGGTCGACCAAATCTTGATCGCCCGCATCGAGGCCCCTGACCGCGTTGGCGATCTCGCCATTGACGTTGGCGATCGCGCGCTGAACGTCGAGCCCGCCCAGCGCCGTGCCCCCGTCGCGCAACTCCAGGGCCTCGCCCGCGCCGACGGATGCCCCGGCGGGCGCGATGGCCCGGCCCACCGCCCCATCCGCGAGATGGACCTCCGCCTCCACGGTGGGACGGCCGCGCGAGTCCCAAACCCGGCGGCCATGAACGCGGACGATGGAGGTATCGCTCACGCAAGGACCTCCGCGCGCCATGCGTCGCACACCTGCTCGGGCCGCTGCACCGGATCGGCGAGGAGCGCGCGGGCCACGCGCCGCACACGGTCCTTGTCGTGGTCGCTGGTCAGATATTCAACGGGTGATTTCCCGTCGACACGCGCGAGGAAAAGCCCCGGCAGTAGGGTCGCCACGCGGTGCGCCACGTCCGCTTCGGGCTCCCAATCGATCTCGTTGCGATAGCCGTCCCACAGGCTGTTGAAACAATCTAGAAAATCGGCCGTGGACCCGGGCGTCCACAGGCATTTGAGGAGCAGGTGCTTGAGGCAGAACGCCACGTCGAAGGCGGGATCGCCGTACCACGCGCACTCCGCGTCGAGGAACACCGGTCCCTTTGGACCCAGCATGATGTTCTTTGGGCTAACGTCGCCGTGCACGAGAACGCGTTTCGTGGCGGCCGTGCGTTCGGCCAGGCCGAGGAGAACCGTCGAGAGGTCCCCGTGCGCCCGCGCCGTGGCCTCGAGATAAGGTTCGAGACGCATGGCATGGAAGATGCGGTCCGTCGAAAACATTTCCGCCACCTCGCGCCGGTTCGCGGTTCGCGAATGGATCGTCCCGAGAAGGCGACCGACCGCCGCCGCATCGCCCGCCTCGGCGACGCCGTCCCGCAGTTGATGTTTCCACAACGGGTAGGTCTCGGGATCGAGGTAAGTCATGACGAACAGCCGCGCGTCCCGGTCGTGCGCGATCATGGGAGGAACCGCGTCCGGCGCGATCGCCGCGACGCAACGCATCCACTCCCACTCGAAGGTATTGCGCTCGACGGGCGCTTCCCACCGCATCTCGACCCGCAAGCGGGGGAGCGCGCGTTTCACGCACACCGCGCCGTCCGGCAGGTCGAGCCGCCAAATGTCGGACGACACGCCGCCCGGAAGCGCCTTCATCGGCGGGACGTTATCGCCATCGAGGACGCCGAGGCGCCGCAGCGATTCGATCACGTCCGACTCCATTCCCGTCATGCGGTCAACACCGAGCCGCTCCCCCTCGCACACTATCCGACGCAATCGAACCGGCGCGGGTCAATCATGCGGATGAAATGGCCTTAGCGCCAGAGCTCTTCCGACGCCAGGCGGGCGCCCTCGACCATGGCTTCGAACTTGGCCCAGACGATGCTGGGAAAGACCTGCGGGACGCCAGCGAAGGTCGAAAATCCGCAGTCCGAGCCCGCCATCACGCGCTCCTTGCCGACGACCTCGGCATACCGGCACAGGCGTTGCGCGATGAGCTTGGGATGTTCGATGTAGTTCGAGGTCGAATCGATGACGCCCGGGATCAGCACCTTGTCGTCCGGCAGGGGAATCGATTTGAACACCTCCCATTCGTGCTCGTGGCGCGGATTGGCGCCTTCCAGCAACAGAGCAGCGGGCCGAGCCTTGAGCACGATGCCGAGGATTTCCTCGAGCGGGACATCGTGGTGGTGCGGACCAGGATAGTTGCCCCAACAGATGTGCATGCGCATGCGGTCCGCCGGGATATTCGCCGTCGCGTGGTTCAGCGCCTCCACGTTCATGGCCGCGAATTTTCGGAAGCTTTCGATCGTCTCGTCCGGGTAGAGCATATGGCGGCCCATCGCCAGGTCTGGGCAATCGATCTGCAAGACGAACCCCGCCTTGTGGATCGCCTCATACTCCTCCTTCAAGACATTGGCCAACGCCTCGAGATAGGCGTCTTCGCTGGGATAATAGTCGTTCACCATGAAGACCGCCGCGACGCCGGGCGACGCCGCGTTCATGAAGGCCTCGACCGGTTTGGCTTGCGCCACCGCGGCCTCGAAATTCGCCAAGTCCAGCTCGAGCGGCTTGGTCGTCTTGATTTCGATGGGCCCCTCGCAAAGGGGACGGCTGATGGACGGAACGCAACCGATCTCGACAAGCCGCTTGGAATAGTCGGGATAATCCTGCAAATCCTTCGGAACGCGACGGCCGCCCTCCCGCCCAAAACCGTTGAGCCGGTCCTTCAGATACGTCGAGTAGCCGATCTTGCTCATCTCGCCGTCGCTGACCACGTCCAGTCCGGCGGCGACCTGACGCCCGACGATATCCGTCACGGCCGCGCTAACTTGGGTTTCAAGTTCGCCTTCGTCGTAAGGCTCGCCCTTCTCCTTGGCAAAGAGCAATGCAATCAAGTCGTCGGGCCGGGGCAGGCTGCCGACATGCGTGGTCAGGATTCGATCGGTGCTTAGTTTCATCACTACGTCCTGGTGCGAGGGCGCCCGCGCCGCGAAATGCAACACTACAGCAAAAGGGAGCCGCCCGAGACGGGGCGGCTCCATCAAACTCCGGCCATCGAGCCAAAGAGAAATATGGGCGGCTAGGCCGCTTTTTGGTGCACCTTGGCGCGTCCCGGCCGCGGTTCCACGAAATACTCGCCGTCCTTCATAACCATGAGGATGTTGTCCTTGTTCTGGAACAAGGTGATGTCCTTGACCGGATCGCCGTCGATCATGATCATATCCGCCAAATAGCCGGTCTTGAGCAGGCCAAGTTCGTCGCCCATGCCCATGATTTCGCCGCCCCATTTTGTCGCCGCCATGAGAACCTCAGCCGGCGTATAGCCGAACATCTTGACGAAGTGCTCGAGGTCGCGGGAGTTGGTCCCCATTGGGGTCCAGGCGAATCCGTAATCGCCTCCGGGCAGAACCCGGACACCACGCTTCCGCATCTCGCGGTAGACCCGTTCGGTGTGCTCCAACTTGCGCGGGAGGTCCATGACCTTGTCGGCGATTTCGGGCGTGATACCCCATTCCGATGCCTCATAGGCCGTCGCGTAGATCGCTCCAACGGCGGGCGCGAGAAAAATCTCGTCCTTCTTCGCTTCGACCATGTCGATGGTTTCGTTGGTAATGAAATCGGCGTGGTAAATGACGCGGAAATTATGTTTCAGCGCGAGCCGGACGGAGTCGTCGGACCGCGCGTGGCAGGCAAGCCAAACCCCCCTTGAGTGAGCCACTTCCGCCGCCGCGCCAACTTCCTCGTCCGTATAGGACAGCATTTCGGCGCGGCAGGTCTCGGTAAAGTTATCGCCTGAAATATTGATCTTGATCGTGTCGACGCGCTCGCGGACCATCAACCGGACGAGTTTGCGGATTTCGTCGGGACCGTCGGCGATCATGCCCACGGATTCGTGGTGCATGTGGTATTGCCGTTCGTCGCCAAGACCGCCCGTCGAAACGATCTCGGGCGATGCCGCCTTGAAGCGCGGCCCGGGGATGCGGCCGGAATTGATTTCGTCGCGCACCGCGACTTCCAAACGCGGTTTCGAAGACGCCGCCGAATAGACGCTGGTGAATCCCATGCCGAGAAGCAACTTGGCGTTGTAGGCCGTCAAGAGCGTATGCTCCTCGGGCGGTATATCGCCGATCTCGGAGAGCTTCGCGCAATCGTTGTAGCTGATATGGCCGTGCGCCTCGCAAAGGCCGGGCATGATCGTGGCGCCGCCGCCGTCGACAACCGTCGCCCCATCGGTTGGAATCTGATCTTTCCCCTTGGCGACGCTCTGGACCCGGTTGCCCTGCACCGAGACTTCGCCGGGAAATGGATCACTGCCGGTACCATCGAAAACAAGTACGTTCTTAAATAGTGTCAGACCCATCGTCTCCTCCTTGCATCTCAAGCGAACATCTGGTTCGCGCGTTTCTTAAGATACCCCTTGCCCTGCCGTGGGGTCAACGAAACCTGGCAACGCCACGATGCGCGGGAATCGCCCGATCAGTCTCGCCCGAAGTAAAAAGTCAGCAGGGCCCGGTTGACATCCTCCACGCGCTCCAAGGGCGTCCAGTGGCCGCATTGGGGCAATATAATCACCTTCGCGCGCTTGATTGCCTTGCCCAGCTTTTGCACCGCGGGCGGCGGGGCCACCCCATCCCCGTCGCCCGTGATCA
>JADFIH010000140.1 GCA_022566715.1 Pseudomonadota bacterium
GGGGATCAATCGTCCCGGGCGTCCCGGGGCTCGTGGGGGTCTTCGGGGTCTTGCGGGTGGCCGCGGCGGTCATGGGGCGGGCGCTCCTATTCCGGCCCTTTTCGGGCTTCCTGTTGACCGCAGCATACAGCCAATACCGCCGAATTTTTAAAGCCGGGCGGACCCCACTTCGGGCCCTCGCGACCGCCTGGAGCAACCAATTACCAGGAGATTTTAATGTAAAACATCTTAGACATAGTATAACTATTTGATAATATTGGTATTGCGGTCAAGCCTCGGACTTCGGTGTCGGGTACCCAAAAGGGGTAGGGGCCTTACCCACAATGCGCCCTGAGGGTACCGACTCCAGGCAATTCCCTTCTACGCCGGGCAAATTAGGATAGGCGACGCTACGGAAGCGGTACTCACTTGAGTCTTTCGTGGTGGGGCGCCGGGAGGGCGCGAGTTGGGGAGGCACGAAGAATGGACCACGTCACTGCGCTGCTGTTCGATCCGCACAAGTTGTCGCGGGAATGTTTCCGCTCGGTTCTCGGCGGCACCGAGATTTACGTATCCGACGAGGCGGAAAACCTCGAGGAGGTCTTGGACGCGCTGTACGAGGCGGTCATCGACCTGGTGGTGATCAACCTGCGCAACCCTATGGAAGAGGTGGCCAACTGCGTGCGCGCCATCCGCGAGCGCAGCGCCGAGACGCGAATCATCGTTATCGGCGAGGTGGAGACCGCGATCGGGCTGGAGCAATCGGGTGACGCGGGCGCCGAGGGTTACGTCCTGCACGATTATTCCTCCGACGGGTTGGTCGACGCGTTGCGCCGGGTGCATTCCGGCGAGAAGGTCTATCCGCCCGCCGTGGCGCGCGCGCTCGAGGAGGCCACCGCGCGGGACGAGAAGGAAGCGGCGGCCCAGAACCGGCAGGCCGGCGCAAAGGAGGCGCGGACCCCGAACCAGCGGGTGCGAGGCCTCAGCGAGGGCGAGATCGAGAAGGTGGCGCGGATACTGGTCCGCCGCTACGGGTTGGACGCGGAGGAGCACGCCGCGCAATCGGTCGAGACGCTCGAGCGCGGCGGCGTCGAGCATTACGTCGGGGACTGGAAACAAATCCTGTCGGCGATCCAAACGATGAAAGCGGAGACTCCTTCGAACTACAGGCATTAGAGCAGCATCCGTTCAGGTGGAATCGCCCCATTGAAAACTTCGGGGGGCGATCACCGAACGGATAAAGCTGCTCCAGCATCTTGAGAAGTAGAGCAATTTTATCCGGCGGCATTCAACAGCGCCGGTTCAATCCCTTCGGATATTGCTCTACCGGCGGAACGGCGGGAGGTTCGCGGGGTCGATTGACGGGACCCGCGGCCGCCCGGGCCCACCGCTCGCGCGGCGGTGCGGCGCTTGGTACACTCCCGTCATGCTGAAGACCTTTTTCATAGTGACCTTCTTGCTCGTAATCTCCCAGCCCGCACGGGCCGACATTACGGGCAAGCCTTTTATTGTCGATGGCGACACCATCGCCATTGCGGGCCAGCTCATCCGCCTTTACGGGATCGACGCTCCGGAAAACGAACAGACTTGCGGCACGGCGGAACAGCCGTGGCGTTGCGGACAAGAGGCGGGCTTTGCGCTCGCCTATTTCGTGACCAGCAACTGGGTCACCTGCATCGAGCGCGGCCGGGCGCCGGACGGCGAACTCGCCGCCGTCTGCTTCGCCGGTGGGATCGGTGGCCCGGACCTCGCGCGGCACCAGGTGGCGAACGGCTGGGCGCTGGCCCTACCCGGCGTGGTGGACGGTTACGAGGCCGAGCAGGAGGCGGCGCGCGGCGCCGGACTCGGGATCTGGCGCGCCGTTTTTACCCCGCCCTGGGAATGGCGCCGCCAACAAGGCCGCTAGCGGACGGCCCGGGCGACGACGGTTTCCGGCGACCGTGCGATCACGCGGGCCGCGGGAAACGAGATCGCAATGGTCGTGCCCTTGCCGACTTCGCTGCGAAGCTCCAGTTCGCCGCCGTGACGCTCCACAAAGGACTTGGCGAGCGGAAGGCCCAGGCCCGTGCCTTCTTTTTGCCGGACCGCGCTGCGCGCTTGCTCGAAGGGGGTCAGGACCATGTCGAATTCGTCCTCGGGGATGCCGACGCCGGTGTCGGCGACCTCGATGCAATAGCGCCCCTTTGCGTCGATGCTGGCGCTGACCGAAACGCTCCCGCCGCGCTCGGTGAAATTGACGGCGTTGCTGAGGAGGTTGGCGAAAATCTGCTTCAGGACGCGCGGGTCGGCCCGCAGCAAGGGCAGATCGGGGCCGACGCCGTTTTCGATCCGGACCCCCTTCTTTTCCGCACGGCTCTTCACGAACAGGAAACTTCGCTCGACGAGTTCCAGGAGGTCGATGTCCTCGTCCATGAGTTCGAAATGGCCCGACTCGACCTTCGACAGGTCGAGAAGGTCGTTGATGACCGACAACAAGTGGTTGCCGCTATCGAAGATGTCCTGAGCGTACTCGAGGTACTTGGGAGAGCCCAAGGGTCCATGCATCTCGCGCATCAAAACCTCGGAGAAGCCGATGACCGCGTTCAGCGGCGTGCGCAACTCGTGGCTCATGTTGGCCAGGAAATCGGACTTGGAGCGGTTGGCGACTTCGGCCCGTTCCTTGGTGCGCAGGAGATCGCGCTCCATCCCCTTGCGGTCCGAAATGTCGTGCAGCAGCACCGTGTAAAGGGTCTCGCCGCCCGCCACCAGCTTTGAGATCGAGGCTTCGGCGGGGAACGTGGTTCCGTCCTTGCGCAGCCCGGTAATCTCGGCGCGCAGGCTCATGAGGCGGCTGACCTCGGGGGCCGTGGCGAACCGGGCGAAGTGGCGGGCGTGCGCCTGGCGAAGGTCCTCTGGAATGAGCAGGTCGAGCGGTTGACCGACGACCTCCGCGGCCTCGTAACCGAAGACATTCTCGGCGCCCTCGTTGAACATCGTGATGTTCCGTTCTTGGTCGATCATGACGATCGCGTCGGGCGCGATCGCCAGCATTTCGGCGAGCTTGCCCTTGGATTTAAGGAGCTCCGCTTCCATTCGCTCGATTTCGGTCAGATCGATGCTGCTGCCGCGGTAACCCAGGAATGCGCCATTGTCATTGAAAAACGGCGTGCCGCTGACACGCACCTTACGGACGACACCGTTGACGTCCCGGTAGCGTTCGTCGAAGTTCCTGAAGGGCCTGCGGGCCGTGATACCGGCAATGTGCCGCTTCCAGCGTTGCGTGCCGGGGTCGACGACCTCGCCGACCAGCCGGGGGCCGATCAGGCTCGCGTCCTCCAGGTTCAGGGTGCCGGGCGCCTTTTCGGAAACGTAGGTATAGTGGTGATCCGGCCCGGTCTCCCAGAACCAATCCGAGGCGCACTCCGCCATGTCGCGGAAGCGCCGCTCGCTTGTTTCCAGCGCCTTTTGGACGCGCTTCTGTTCCGAGATGTCGGTGATGATGCCGCGGCCTTCCACCACCTCGCCGCGCTCATCGGTAACGGGTTCGACTGAGAGGCTGCCCCAGAATGTGCTGCCGTCGCTGCGCTTCATCTGCAATTCGGCGCCGTGAACGGGTTGGCCGGAACTGTAGGCCTGGAAGACCTCTTTGGCCTTGGGCTTGCCCTCGGGCGTGTCGGCGTAGAACTCGAAGATCTTCATGCCGCGAAGGGTCTCGCGGCTGTAGCCGAAGAGCTTGACGCAGGCCTCGTTGAACTGGGTGATCGAGCCGTCGGCCACGCTCGCCGTGACGTAGGCGTTCGGAGCCGACTCGTAGAGCTCCCGGTAGCGGCACTCGCTGGCGGCAAGGGCCTCCTTGATTCGATCGCGGCTATCTGGCCGTTCGCGGCTATCTGGTCTGCCGGTCATTCCGCCCGATCCCCGAAGCGCGGCCTGGCGGGGCGCGCTGGATGCAATTCAAGCGGGTATGCATACAGGAATAGGACTAAGGGACTGCTAACCGGCCCCGATGGTTGCGCCGCGGCGCCCGGCGAGGGCCGAAAACCCGGTTCACGAGTATTTCTGGCTGGAATTACCCTTTAATATTGTGAGCAGGTGATCCGAACCTAGTCCCGCCATAAGGGCGAGAACTCCGTCGCCACGACCTGGTCATAGGGCACGTCCTCTTTCAGAAGCCCCAGGCCGATGGTGAACAGATTCATTTCCTTGACGAAATCCTGCGGCAGCGAGGGGTCGTAAAAGGGCAGGTCGCGCTCGACCACGTCGGCGATCATCCCGGCATCGTGCGGCGGGAATAGGGACCGCCCGACCTTGGTGGCGAGGCTGACGTCCGCCTTGAGCGCCTTTTGGGTTTTGACCAGGGCGCGGACGGCGGCGGCCACGGCATCCGGGTTCTCGTCGATGAGGCGTTCGCTCGTGGCCAGCACGGGCCAGGTGTAGTTGAAGGCCGCCTTCGGCCCATCGCCCCGGCGGGCGTCCACGACGACGGTCCCCACGCCGCGGCGCACCGCGGTCTCCGCGCCCATGCCGTTGGCCCAGAAGGCGTCGATCTTGCCGTCCGCCAGGGCTTGCGCGGCGGTGACGCCGAAGGACACGCCGGGCTTGATGGCGCCCGGGATCGGCGCGATTTGCACGCCGTCGTTTTTTAGATCGATCCCGGCGTCTTCCAATAACTGGCGCAGTCCCATCTCCACCCACGGCGCGGCCCCAACGCGCAAGCCCTTGACGGCATCGATGTCGCCCTTTTTGGCGCCCAGATCCGCCCGCAGCACGAGGAACCAGTACATGCCGTGGGCCAGCGCTCCGAGAAGCTTTACGCCCCGCCAGCCGGGAAAGGCGGCAAGGGCGCTGTGGGACGAGCCGCCGACGAAATCGATTTGGCCGTCGCGCAGCGCCTCGTAACATTTGTCGACCGGAACGATATGCTCGAAGGTCATGTCGAGCCCCTCGTCTTTGAAATACCCGAGCTCGATCGCCGCAAGGACGGGGAAGTACGAGTTCGAGATGACGTCGGGCGCGGTGATTTTCATGTTTGGGGGCCCAGGGCGTTTTCGTGAATCTTCGGCGTGGGATGTCTGACGCGCCTCAGTGTAGCGCATCTACGCGCGGCATTCACCAAAGGCCGGGCGCGCCCGCGCCCGCGCGGCCATCCTTAATTCATCCGAGATGGGCCGGTCCGCAGCCGTGAGCGGCAAAAAGCTAGAGTGGTTCCGACCAAGTCGGAACCGGTCTAAAGTTAAGGCATGAACCGTCCGAGCCCCAGGCTGCGCCAATTGGCGCCGTTCCTTGCCCTTCTGGGCGTCGCCGGCAGCTTCGTGATCGGCGTCGCTCTGATCGCCATCTTCGCCGTCCTCGATAGCAGCCCCGTGGGCCCGCTGGCCAGTTGCTTCGACTTCGCCGAGGAACAGACCGGCGCCGCCGGCTCGCCCGCCTGCGCGCCCTTCATCTTGCCCGACGGCGAGGCCATACGCTTGCTCGAGACCATGGAGCTGCGCCCCTTGAGTTCGGGGTTCTACCTCGTGGCCGACGAGGAGAGCTGGGCCGAAATCTCCAAAACCGAGATTTGGCGCACGATCAGCGCCGTTCTCTCCGCCGTCCTGGCCGTACATGGCGGGAACCCGGACGTCTATTTTATCGTCACCCCGGCCAGCCGCGGGGAATCCACGCTGCTGTTGGAAGGCAAGTATCCCGAGGAACGCATCGTCGCCACCGCCCTATTCGAGAAACGGACGACAAAAAGGCTGAAGTACGGAGACGTGCCCGAAGGCCATTTCGCGCGCATCTACAGCCTCAACGTGAGGTAGAAAATCGGAAGCGCGCGGTTCAGCGCCGGCCCGGAATCCGCGCCGCCAGGAACTTGTGGAACTCCGGCACGATAAGGCGCGCACGTTTGCCAAAACTCAATTCTCCGCTCCGCACAAATGGGATCGCGTGGCCCTTCACCGTCAGGCCCGCGCCCACCGCGCGCATTGCGCCGAGGGCGCGCGCGAGGTGGTAGTCGTCGGTCACGACCGTCACCCGCGTGCAGCCCAGACGCCGCGCCCAGGCGGCCGTCGCCTTGGCGTTTTCGAGGGTGTTCCGGGACTCCCGTTCGAACTCTGCGCAACAGCCGAAGTAATCGGGCGCGCGCGCCACCATTTCGTCGCGTTCGCCGCGGTTGGTCCCCTCGGCCGTTCCCGTGATCAGCATGTGTGGCACGATGTCCGTGGCGAAGCGGTCGATGGCGGCCAATACCCGGTCCTGCCGCCCCGTGAAAATGGAGACGCAGCCAGCGTCGCGCGGGTCCACCCTGTCGAGGTGCAGTGCGGAGAGCGTGAACGCAAAGAGCGACAGGAGCCAGAGCCCGCCCGCGAGCGCGGCGGCGAGCAGCAACCATTTTGCGGCGTGGTGACGGCGGGCCATGCCGCCGAGGCTAGCCCAAGGCGTTGCTCAAGGCACAGGAAACCTGACCGTCCCCTGCGCCACGGTTTTATTCATCCCGGCATGAGACGGCCCGCGGCCGGGCGGAGCGCCAAGGGGCGCGCCGGCGCGTCAATGACCGCTAAATCTTTTCGGCCCAGTTGACGACCCGTTCCTTGGGCTCGGACGCGCCGTTCTCGGCCGCGTCGGCGACGATCTTGCCCACCGCCGGATCGAGTTTGCGGATGCTCGCCACTGCGGCGTCCGAGACCTCCTGGCCGGCCACGTTGCCGACGACAAAGGCCTCGAAGTCACGCGACGCCTCGAGAATGAGGTTGGGCGGGGCCTCCGGCAATTTCATGGATAACCACTGAAGAATGGCCCAACGGCGATCCTTCGACGAAATACCGGGACTGGCGTCGCCAATACCGCCTGCCTCGCTGCTCACATAGACCTCCTGCATGCCAAAAATGTGGGAAACCACATTTGCTTATGGGACGAAGCTCTCTGGCTCCTTTAACGCCTGGCGGCGGTGCGCGGCGGTCCGCTTTCGGGTTCCGCCCTGGCGCCTTCGGCCGGGTTCGCCGACACGCCTTCCCGCGCATGCTCGCACGCTGCGTTCGGGGCTGCAAAAACGAAATGGGGGGAGGCCCCGCCAATTTAGCGGATGCAATCTTGCGCGTTGGCTTGCGCGCCGGCGGCCCGCCGGCTTGTACGCCCGCGCAGGCGCGGACCCGCAGCCCTGAGCAATAGAAATCTAAAACGGCTCCGGCTAAGTCGGAGCCGCTTTAGTCCCGGGTGCTGGTCGTGTTTTCTATTGCAGGCCCATCGCGAGATCGATGAACGCGTTGTCCTCTTCGAGACGCGCGACCCTGGATTTCCCGCTCTCCTGCAGGCTGGCCAACAGTTCGCCGGTGATCAATCCATCCGGCGTCAGCTCCAACTTGCGCTGGTAGGCGATGATGGCCGCGCGCGTTTTGGGGCCGTAGATGCCGTCCGCCGGGCCGGGCGCGTAGCCCACGTCGGCGAGGAGGTGTTGAATGGTCCGGACGGACGCCCGGTCCGCTTCGGACTGGCCGGACGCGATCGCCGCGGCCTTCAGCGTCTTGGCCTCGTCGTCGCGGTTGAACAGGCCGCCGATCTTGTCGCTGGTGCTGCTGACGAAGCCGCGGACGCCGGCAGTGGTGTCCTCGATGGCGCCGCCAATACCGGCGCAGCTCACCAGCACGAGGCTCAGAATGGGTAGGAAAGCGAGCGTACGGGCCCTCATCGGTCTTCCTCCGATACGGTTTGTTGGAAGCGCAGCCTAGCTCAC
>JADFIH010000141.1 GCA_022566715.1 Pseudomonadota bacterium
GTGGGTTCTTCCGCTCCGGCCGGTTGAGGGTGATCGTCGCGACCCGCCCCTCCAAGCTCCAGCCAAATTGCGCCGGTTTCAGGTCCGCGCCTTTGGTCCCCGCTGCTTTGGTAGACGCCATGATAAATCTCCCTAACCTGTCTCAGCCGTCGAGCGCCGACCGCGCCGAGGCCTTTAGCCGCCCCAGCGAGGCGTAGAGCCGTTGGAGTTCGCCGGTCTTCAGGCCGCCCATCATTTCGCCGATCCAAGTGTGGTGCGCCGGCGCCATGCGGCCGAACAGGGCCCGGCCCTTGCGGGTCAGGCGGACGACCTGCACGCGCTGGTCCTTCGGGTCGGCGCGCCGCGCAACCAGGCCCCGTATAATGAGACGGTCGACCAGCCCGGTCACGTTTCCGTTGGTCACCATGAGACGCGCCGATAGCTCGCTCATCGACAGGCCGCGCGGCGCGCGGTCCAACTGCGCCAGGACGTCGAAGCCCGGAAGCGTGATGCCGAATTCCTTGCGCAGGCGGCGGCGTACGGTGTTTTCGATCATCGACGTGCAGGAGATCAACCGCAGCCACAGGCGAAGGTCGAGCTTGTCGTCCTTGGCCGCGGCGCTCTCGTAGTCCTCTGAACCGTTGGCGCGGCGGCGTCCGGGGTTGAGAGTCACATCACTTCTCCGCCGGCCACGGCAATCGACTGGCCGGTAATGGCGCTCGACCCGGGCAGGGCGAGCCAGGCGACCGTCTCGGCCACCTCGCTCGGATCGATGAGGCGGCGCTGGGGATTCGCGGCCGTGAGTGAGGACAGGGCCTGCTCGCGGTTGCGCCCGGTCTTATCGAGAATGGTCTCGACGGCGCTTTGCACCATGTCGGTGTCGGTGTAGCCGGGACAGACGGCGTTGACCGTGACCCCGGTTCGCGCGGTTTCCATGGCCAGCGCCCGGGTCAAACCGATGGCGCCGTGCTTGGCGGCGCAATAGGGGCTGACGTAGGAATACCCCTTCAGGCCGGCCGTGGAGGCGACGGTAACGATGCGCCCGTAGTCTGCTTCGAGCATCGCCGGCAGAGCTTGGCGGCTACAGAGAAACACGCCCGTCAGGTTGACCGCGAGCATGGCCTGCCAATCGCTCAAGCTGGTGCGGGCAAAGGGCGCACTTGCCGCGGCGCCCGCGTTGTTCACCAGAATGCTGGGCGCGCCCAGCGCGCTTTTTGCCGACTCGAAGGCCTCTCTGACCTGCTCTTCCTCCGTGACATCGGCGACGGCGACGTGCGTACGCACCCCGCGGTCCGATGCGACCGATTCGGCGCGCCGCTTTAAATTATCGGCCGTACGTCCAACCAACGTGATATTCGCCCCCAGTGAGGCCAGCTCGTCCACAATTGCCGCGCCGATGCCCCGGCCCGCCCCCGTAACGAACGCATGCTGATCTTTCAGATCGGAGGTGTTAGGGTTCACGGTTACCCTCCGCGCCCAGGTGCGCCGTCGCGCCCAGCCCAATGCAGGCCAGCAACCCGCGGGCGCCGCCCCGTGCGGACAAATAGGGTTGAGGTCTTATCCAATATGTTTTAAGTCTAAAGTAATTTAACGTCCGGCGCAAGCGGACCGGCACAACCGACTTTCGAAAAACCAAATCTCATATGGACATTCTACAGCCTAAGGATTGGCCGCGGCCAAAGGGGTACAGTAACGGCGTGGTCGCCCGGGGGCGGCTCATCGTACTGGCCGGCCAAGTGGGTTGGGACGCGGACGAGCGGATCGTGAGCGATGACCTGGCCGCCCAACTGCGCCAGATTTTTCTCAATATCCGCACCCTTCTTGACGAGGCCGGTGCTCGGCCGGAACACCTCGTGCGCCTGACCTGGTTCATCGCCGATGCCGAGGACTACCGGGCCCGCCTGCGCGAGATCGGTGAAGCCTACCGCGAGGTCTTGGGCAAGGTCTACCCGCCCATGTCGGTCATCGCCGTGAAGGGATTTGTCGAACCCGGAGCCAAGGTGGAGATCGAAGCAATGGCCGTCATCCCGGATTAGAACAACACGATCCCTGGCCCTCTCACTTCGTGCCTTCGCCGCGATATCGACGGCGGCGACTCCCGCACCGGCCTCGCGAAACAACTGGACGACGGCGCGGCCAGTGCCGTCCGCCGCACCGGTCACGAGCGCGGCGCGTCTGGCCGCCGCAAATAGCTCCACACTATTCCGCGGCTTGATCCAGGTGGGTGCTGTTCCAAATATCGGTCAGCATGTTGTAGCGCATGCGCCCCGAGTTGGTGACCGTGGCGATGGCGCGCCTTTGCAACTCCGCCGTCGTGGCATAGCGGTGGCAGATCTCCAGCCCATGGATTTCGTGCTCGATGTCCGCCTCGATGTGGACGTGGAAGAACTCCAGGTCGTCGTCGCTGAAACCCATCTTGAGGCCCGCCTCGATATAGGGCGGGTAGATGGTCGGCGTCTGGCCCTCCAGCGCCACCATGATGCCGGCGGCTGCGGAGCTGAGATGAGCGTGCGTCGAAAGCTGCCAAACCCAGGCCTGCATGCCCAAGGTGGCCGGGAGGACCTCTCCGTTCATGTAGGCGTTCTTGATCCGCTCGGGGTCGCGGCCGCAGGCCTTGGCGAATTTCAACAGGATATCAGGATGGCGCTGACCGGGGGTTTCCTCGCCGATTAGGTTTTCCAGCATGTGCGCGCGCGCGTCCAGGTCGGGCAGGCGAGCGTAAAGCGCCGCGAACATCTGCGCCACAATATTGATGTAATAGTATTGCTGGGCTGCCCATTCGCCGAGTTGGTCCCGCGTCAGTTCCCCGTTCCTCCAGGCGGTGCTGAAGGGATGGCCACCCGAATGCACGGGTTGGCGCGCGGCCTGCAGGGCTTTGAAGAATTCCTCTTTGGGCATCATTTGCTCGGACATGTCCTTGCTTGCTCCTCGGCGGCTGGTGGGCCAATTCTGGCATGGAGACGCCCGGCCATCCACCGCCTAATTTGGGTGGTGCCCAAGGGTATCCCCCTCCCAGGCCTCCCCGCAAAGGACGCCTCTGCGAAATGCGCGCTTTTTTAGACCCCTCCCCCTCGGACAAGGGGGAGGGAAAATTTTCGTCGCCCCGCAGATCGCGGGACCTTCGCAGCGGGTCCCATCAAAGGGGAAAGACTATTCTGCATCCTCAGTCCCTGCCGCAGCCTTGAGCATGGCGCGCAGCATGGCGGGCTTGGGCGATAGGGGCGCCGGGAAGGCCTTGCGGCTATGGGTCAGGCCGAGTCCGAGAACCGTCTCCGCCAACTTATAGGTGAGTGGGCCCGGGTTGATCACCGGCACCGGAAGGGTTTCGGCGAGGAACACCGCCGCCTGGTGCATGGTGGTTGATCCCAGGCAGATCACCTCGGCGCCCTTTTCGATCGCGCGCTCCGCCGCCGCTTTCATCTTGGGGAAGACCGTGTCCTCTTTTCCCCCCAGCAGGGCCGAGAAATCGGGCGGCGAGTCGAAGGATTCCACGGCGGCGCAGTGGGCCGCCAAGCCATATTCCTGCACCGCCTTGTGATAGCGCGGCAGGGCCGCGTCCCATTGGGCCAGCACGCCGAACCTATTGCCCAGCATCAGCGCGAACAGCATCGAAGCCTTGCCCGGCGCGATCACCGGGATGTCGAGCATGGAGCGCAGCGGCGCCATGCCGGAATCGCTCATGGTGTCGATACACACGGCGTCGTAGCCGTCTTCTTGCGCGGACATGCCGGCTTCCCAGATCGCCACCTCCATAAGGGCCCAGTCGTGTGGGCTCATGAAGCTGGCCGGACCGGCGGTCACGGGCTTGTAGTCGAACTCGATATCGGGGCCGAGCTTCACCGCCTTCTGCTGTGCCCGCCGGTTGTTCACGCCCTCCTCGTCGAGCGCGAAGGGAACGATGACCAGGACCTTTGGCATTTGGGGCTCCTTCGTAAGACCGGATTGGCGTCAGGCGGGGTCGGCGCCCTCGGCCTCGGCCGCGGCGTCGAGCATGATGTGATAGAGCGCGTCCTTCTGGACCAACGGCTTGGGATAGGCCTTGCGGCTATGGGTGAGGCCCAGGCCCAGCACCGCCTCGGCAATTTTATAAGAGAGCGGCCCCGGATTGATGATGGGCACGGGCAGGCGCTGGCGCAGGTAAGCGTGCGATTCGTGCATCGTGGTGGAGCCGAGGCAGATCACGTCGGCGCCGTCTTCTTCTATGGCCTTCATCGCCGCCTCGTACAGCAGGGGATGCACCTCGTCTTCCTTGCCGGCAAGCAGGTTGCGGTTGTCGGGTTGGATGCCGATCGAACGGATGGAGGCGCATTTGCCGGCCAGGCCGAGCTCGGCCAGGGTCTTGGTGTAAAGACCGCGCCAGCCGTCCCACATGGAGAGCACCGAGAATTTTTCGCCCAGCATGAGCGCCGTGAGGAACGAAAGCCTTCCCGGCCCGAACACCGGAATGTCGAGGACGGAGCGCAGCGCGTTCACGCCCGAATCGCTCATGGTGTCGATGCAGACGGCGTCGTAGCCGTCGTCCTGCGCCGACAGCCCCGCCTCCAGCATGCCGAGGTCGGCGAGCAGGTAATCGTGGTGGCTCACGTAATTGCTGGGCGCGGCGCGCACCGGGCGGTAGTCGAAGCTTATGTCCGGGCCGAATTTCGCCGCCTTCTGCTGCGCCGCGCGCTGCGCCAGGTTTTTTTCATTCAGCGGAAAGGGAACGATCACCAACACCTTTGCCACGGCACCCTCCCAACACTCTTCTTATTGGCGTCCATTAGGAAGTGCGCGCCGCGCGGAGTCAACGCGGGGGGCGGCCCGCCTAAGCCAGCACGATCCTGGCCGCGTCCTTGGGTTTGAACTCGTCGTGGCAGGAGGGGCAGTGCAGGTCGACCGAGCCCATCTCGATGAGGCTTGCCGTCGTGTGGAACCAGTGCCGGCAGGACCGGCACGACACCCACGTGGTATTGCCGCGTTTCTCGCCCGGCGGCGTATGGCTGGGCAGGCGTTCGATGTTATCGGTCATGGCGCATTTTCCGGCCTAATTCTTGGTGGCCCGGGGATCAATCAAGGCTTAGATTTCGAATTCGGCTTCGAAACACGGTGTCGAATCGCTCGAGCGTGGCTGCCATCCATTCCTGAATGTCCGGCCAATGCGAGCGGTTTTCGGGGTCCCTCTGAAGGAACTGAAGTCGGATGTGGCTTTCTTTGCCTTCAGGCAGTTCCCGCCATTCTAGTGACTGTCCGAATTCTTTCTCAATTTCCTCTTTTTCATCATGGAGAAACTGGAAGTGCATCTTTGCATCCGCGCCATATAGAGCGAGGTATACGCTCGACCAATGCTCCCACACGTTTAGCGTTGCGCTCATGCCGAAATACGTTCGGCCAATCCCAAACGTTATCCAATTCTGAGCGGGTGGCGTTCGAATTTGAACCGTGCCGCCGCGTTGTTCCAGAAACTCTTTTAGCGCGGTCCAAAACTCCAACTGGAGGCGGCGAGTATCCGACAAGTTTTCGTTGGCTATACTTGAGGCCGCGCGCGCTACTGATTTGGACCAATCGTTGGGAGCCACGACGATATTGAATTTCGGGGCCGCAATCGATTCACCAATACGCCAAAGTTCAATTTCTAAGCCAAAAAAATTGAACCGCTCATCGGTTATTTCGTTAAGCCAATGAAGGGCAGCTTGATGCTCGTCGCGAAATGGCGCAGCAATCCAGACGATAGTTACGGCGTCAAGCCCAGCAGCATAGGTAAGAATTTGGCCGAGATGCGTATGATCTGTGCGTTCCAACTGATTCTCGACCAGCACCCAGTATCCGGTTCGAGTGTCCTTACACAGTATGTCGGCGTTGAATGAACCGACGGTTCTTTCGGTTCCTTCCAGTTCTAGTTCCATGCCGATTGTTTGGCCCAGCAACGAGATGTTTTCTTTCTCCGCGAGCCACGGCGTAAAATTTGCCGCCTCGTTCTGCCAGCCTTCGCGAATATCTACCGATTCTAGTTTGCCAAAACTAGGATTGTTTGCCATGTCATTCACCCCCAAACGACGAAATTTACTTCAACTGTCCGGCCAAGCCAATTTATCGGCCTTCGCCAGCATCTCCCGCGCCGCCTTGAGCGCGTCCTTGGAAACGCCCGCCCGCGGTGGAACCGGGCGCGGCGCGCCGGGCGCTTCGGAGGGCGCCAGCGTCGCGTCGATGCCGATCTTGGAGACGGTGTTGGCGCCGCGCTGCAGGCCCGGGTCCATGAGCGATCCGGACAGGCCGCTGACGATGATGGCGTCGCGCTCCCACATCACGCGTGTCGCCAAGGCGAACATAACGTCGCTGTCGTCGAAGATGTCGATATCGTCGTCGCAGGCGATGAGCGTTTTGGTGCGGCGGTAGCCGAGGACGGCGGTAAGGGCGTCGCGCGCTTCGCCCGCGCCGGGGGTTTCGAATTGCAGGTAGGCGTGGAAGCGCCGGCCCGACACGGGCACATGCACACGGCGCAGGCTCGGCGCGACCGCCTTCGCCATGGCGAAGATCTTGCCCTCCATGACCATGTTGTCGGGCACCAGCATGTCGCGCAGACCCGATCCGTAGTCGTGATAGATCGCGTCCTTGCGCCGGGTGATGCACGTCACCTCGCAGACCGGGGCGGCCACCTGCGGACCCATGTAGCCCGTGTACTCGCCGAAGGGGCCGTCGGCCTCCCACACATTGGCGGGGGCGAAGCCCTCCACGACGATCTCCGCGTCGGCGGGCACCATGATCTTGCGGCCGTGGGTGATGCTGGGGACGAGGCGCACCGGCTCGCCGATGAGACCGCCCGCGGCGGCCCAATGGCTTTCCGGATATTTTATCTTCGCTTGGGCGCCCAGCATGACCTTGGGGTGGTGGCCGATCCAGAAGGCGACCGGGCAGGGCTCCCCCTTGGCCCAGAACTTTTTCAAATTGCGCGTGTTGTGCGACGCGGGGTACGGATACCAGCTCATCCTGCGCGGCCCCTTCACCCAGCAGCGCTGGATCGCGGTGTTGTCGATCCCCGTATCGGGGTCGTAGGTCGTGGCGCGCGCCGCCGTCAAGTACGGCCCGGGATCGCCTTCGTGCTGCGTTAGAATCGGCAACGCGGTGAGGTCGGCGTCGGGTCCCTCCAGCACCAGCTCCTGCACCGGCGCGTCGGCCCGGCCGACGGCGACCGGTTCGATGGGGGCGGCCGTGCGGTCCGCGTAGGTTTGGGCAAAATCTCGGTGATCGCGGACGCCGAGCGCCCGGGCCGTGATTTCACGGCTCGCCGTTACGTTTGTTACCACTGCCATGGTGCTGATCGAGCCGTCGGCGAGTTGCGGCTTTTCGATGACGATTACGGGATGGCGCCCCTCCGCCTCCAAGGCGACTTGCAGCCCGGTGATCTCTTGCACCACCGGCACGGGACCACTTGGGCGCCAGACATGGCGCGCCTCATCGGCGAGAAAGGTTCGTAGATCGATCATGGAGGGGTCGGCGGGGCCGGTGCTGTTTTCCGTTGGCGGCCCATTCTCGGCTCTCAGCTACGCCCTGACAAGCGCCCGCCGTGTGCGGGCCCGCCCCCCGCCCGCCATTGCCGCCCCTGGCGCGGCAAGATCCTCAAAACGGAACTGAGCGCGCGCGAAACGCGGTG
>JADFIH010000142.1 GCA_022566715.1 Pseudomonadota bacterium
ACCCCGCCGCCTTGGCTTCCGAAAGACACGTCTCCAGGGGTGTGTCCCCGCCGAGCTCGGGCATATCGTCGTTTGTCCAAGCGATCGGATTGATCCCGATCCGCACGGCCATCTCAACGCCCCACGATTTGCCGGGAGGCGGCTTTCACATAGGCCTTGCGCGCGCTCTTCACTTCGCGCCGCTGCGAAACCTCGGGAACGGCGACGTCCCACCAGGCCCCGCCCTCGGCCGTGCTGACCGCGGCGTCCGTGTCGATGACGATGACGTAGGTCCCCGCCGCCGCTTTCGCGCGCCCAAGCGCGTGCTCCAATTCGGCGATGCCGGATACCTTCTCGGATACCGCGCCCAGGCTCGCCGCGTGAGCCGCGAAGTCGATTTGCGGCGGGTCCCCGCCCGCCGTCACGTCCTCCATGAGGTTGTTGAAGCCCTCGGCGCCGGTGCTCCGCTGTAGCCGGTCGATACAGCCGAAGCCCCGGTTGTCCAACACGACGATAATGAGCTTCAGGCCCATGAGGACCGAGGTCGCGATCTCCGAGTTCAACATCAGGTAGCTGCCGTCGCCCACGAGCACGAAGACCTCGCGGCTTGGGTCCGCCAGCTTGACCCCGATGCCGCCGGCGATCTCATAGCCCATGCAGCTATAGCCGTATTCGACGTGATAGCCGCCCGGCTGCGCCACGCGCCATAACTTGTGCAACTCGCCCGGGAGTCCGCCGGCGGCGCAGACCACCACATCCCGCGAGCCCACGGCACGGTTGGCCGCGCCGAGAACCTGCGCGTCCGAGGGCAATGGAACATTCGACGCCGCGGTGAGGCGTGCCACGGTCTCGTTCCAGGATCCCACCGAGGTCTTGATCCGCGTCGCCCACTTGGCGGGCGCACGCCAATCGCCCAAGGCGTCTCCGAGCGCCTCGAGACCGCGCCGCGCATCCGACACCAAGGGCAGCGCGCCATGTTTGACCGCGTCGAAGGCGGCGACGTTCAGTTGGATGAGCCGCGCCGAGGGGTTTTGGAACAACGAGCGCGACGCCGTCGTAAAATCGCCGAGGCGGGTCCCCAGCGCCAAGATAACGTCGGCCTCCGCCGCCAGGCCATTGGCGGCCCCACTCCCGGTGACGCCCAACGCGCCAACCGCAGACGCGTGATCCCAGGGCAGCGCGCCCTTGCCGGCCTGGGTTTCCGCGACGGGAACCCCATGAGCTTCGGCGAAGGACGCGAGAGCCTCGCAGGCGAGCGAATAATGAACGCCGCCGCCGGCGACGATCAGGGGCGTCTCGGATTGCCTCAGGGCATGGACCGCCGCGGCCAATTCCGCCTCGTCGGCCGCGATCCGCCGCACCCGGCGCGACCGTGGCGCAAAGAACTCCTCCGGATAATCAAAGGCCATCGTCTGCACGTCCTGCGGCAGCGCGAGCGTGACGGGCCCGCACAGCGCCGGGTCCGTCAGGACGTTCAGCGCGGCCGGCAAACTCGTCATGATCTGCTCCGGCCGCGTGATGCGGTCCCAATATCGCGACACCGGTTTGAGGCAGTCGTTGGCCGTGACGGTCGGGTCCTCGAAGTCCTCGACTTGCTGCAAGACAGGGTCAGGACGGCGGCTCGCGAACACGTCCCCCGGCAGAAACAAAACCGGCAGCCGGTTGAGGTGGGCGACCGCGGCGGCGGTGACCAGGTTGGTCGCCCCCGGGCCGATCGAGGTCGTGCACGCCATCATGCGCCGCCGGTTCGTGGCCTTGGCGAAGGCGACCGCGGCATGCGCCATCGCTTGCTCGTTATGGGCGCGGTACGTCGGCAGGCCATCGCGCACCGCCGCCAAGGCTTCGCCGATCCCGGCGACGTTGCCGTGCCCGAAGATCGCGAAGACGCCCGCGAACAGGGGGACTTCCGCGCCGTCGACCTCGGTGGTCTGTGCCATGAGATAGCGCACAAGCGCCTGCGCCATCGTCAGCCGAACAGTCGTCATGGGCAGGTCCTTCCGATTTTCGCGCTACGCCGCGCGCGCGCTTCGCCACGCCGCGACGAGGCGGCCATAGTTCTCAGCCACAGCGGAGACAACGCCGGCGTCATCCAGGCGGCCCTCGAACCAGGCCTCGGCGGCGGCGCCAAAAATCGCCCGCCCCACGGCAAAGCCCTTGCAGATGCGGTGGTGGCGCGCCGTCTCCAAGGCCTGTTCAAGTGGTTCGAGCGAGACTCCGTCTCCCGTCAAGAGGACGCCCCGGCAATAGGGGTCGCGGTCCTCGATCATCCGCGTGATCTCCGGCCAGGCGCCGCCGCCGCCCGGCACCGGCAGCATCCACCAGTCGGGATGGACGCCGGTCGCATAAATCGCGTCGAGGCTTTGCGCCAGCCCACCCGAGTCCACAGCGCCGGGGCCGGGAGACGCGATCTCCAACAGGAGTTCGTGGCTCGTGCCGGCGCACGCCTCGGCGAGCGCTTGGAGCGCCGCCAGTTGCGCCCGCGGCTCGGGCCCGGTCAGGTCCTCATACCACGACAGCCGGCACTTGACGACGTGTTCGGCCGGCCATTCGCGCAGGGTAGCGGCGATATTGGGGCCACCCTCGAACCGCAACGGAGACTCGCCCGGCGCCTCGACCGGCCGGGCGATCCAGCAACCGCTTCCCACCGCCTCGAACAACGTTTGCTGGGCGTACCGGCCGTCGGCGATGATGCCCATGCCCGTATGGCCCGCCATGGCGCGCCGCGCGGCCCGCCAGATCAAAGTCTTGATTTGGGGGATGCGCGCCGTCTCGGCCCCGTGCCGGGCGGCCATGTCCTCGAAGACGGTGCGGTGGTCGAAGGCCAGGGCGTACACGGCCGTCCATTCGAAACGCCGCGTCGTCGCCCGGTGGATGTGGCTCAGGCGCCGGTCTTCGCGCAGCCGCTTGTGCGTGCTCCCCGTCTCCAGAAAGCCGTCGAGCTCGGCCCACGTCGGAATTGCCGGGGCGCAACCGTGGCGTGAGACCACGATGGCGCCGCAGGCGTTGGCATAGGTGCAACAGGTGTCCAACGATTCGTCCCTGAGCCAACCCCGCAGGAAACCGCTGAGGAACGCATCGCCCGCGCCCAGAACATTGTAAATCTCGACCGGAAACCCGGCGCCGGTTATTCCGCCGTCGATGGTGCTTGGGATCGCGCCGGGGAATACGGAGCAGCCGAGGGGACCACGTTTCAGGGCGAGGACCGCGGCCGTGGCCTCGCGGACCCGCCGCAGGGCCTCCATCGTGTCCTCGCTGCCGCCGGCGATGTGAAACTCCTCTTCCGTTCCGACGATGAGGTCGCAGTCGGGCAGAATGGTGCGCAGGCGCTCGGTGACCTCGGCGCTGGCGACGAAGCGCTCCTCCCCTTCGCCGGCGCCCGTCAATCCCCACAGGACCGGGCGGTAGTCGATATCGAGAACCACCTGCGTTCCGGCCGCCTTCGCCTGGGCGACGGCGGTGCGCGAGGCTTGCTCGACTTGCGGCGCCGACAGATGGGTGCCGGTCACCATGAGCGCCTTGGCCGAGCCGATGAAGCCCGCGTCGAAATCGTCCGCCGCGATCGCCATGTCGGCGCAGTCGCTGCGGAAGAATATCAGGGGGAAGGTGTCAAGGTCGCGGATTCCGAGAATGACGAGGGCCGTGAGGCGTTCCGGGTCCGTCTTGACATGGCCCACATCGACCCCTTGTTGCTCCAGGTACTCTCGGATGAAGCGCCCCATGTGTTCGTCGCCCACCCGCGTGATCAGGGCAGACTTCAGTCCCAGGCGCGCGGTTCCCACGGACACGTTCGTCGGGCAGCCGCCCACGTATTTGGCGAAGGACGTCATGTCCTCGAGGCGTCCACCCACCTGCTCGCCATAGAGGTCCACCGAGGACCGCCCCATGCAGATGACGTCGAGCGGGCGCTCCGCCATCTTAGTCCGCTTCGGCCGGCCGCCAGAAATCCGCATCGTCCTCCATGGTCCAGCGGTGCTCCTCGGTGAAGTCGGGAACACTGTACGGGTTTCCCGGCAGGTGCCGGATTACCCAGGAGTAGTACATGCCGTAGCCTGGCGCGGCGCACTGGGCGTGGTCGTAGCCGTCGAAGATTTTCACCGAATCGTATTGCTTGACGCGCAACACGGTGTCGCCGAGCTCGGCATGGCCGAAGCCCTGCGGCTTGGTGAACCGATAGTGATAGATCTCCGGCTGCGGGTGGTGGTGCGGCGGATAGCTCGACCAGCGGCCCGGCATCGTGACGACCTCGCCGAGGACCAACTCGGCATTGGCATGGGAGTTCGTGGCGTCGAAGATCGTGCGGACATAGCGCAGGCAGGTGCCGCCGACCTGCCCGGCGCCGCGATGTTCGTTCGGCACATCCTTGGGATGGAATACGCGGAATAGGAATTTTTTCGTGTTCGCGGTCGAATAGACGGTGAACTCGGCCTCGCTTTGGCACTCGAAATCCACGGTTTCGCCCGCCGCAACATGAAGGCAACTGGCGCTTTCGTCGAACAGGGACCGGCGCTCGAACTCCGCCGCCGTGCCCCCCACCTCGACGCGCACCTTGCCCTCCATCAGCAACCATGCCGTTTCGTTCGCCGTCGTGGTCTCGAATTTTTCGCCGGACGAGAGCTTCAGGACGCCGAGGCCGATGCCGGTGTTGTCGTCGGCCTCGTCGAATCGGGTGATATCGGTCCACCCGTGCGGGAATCCATCCCTATTTTCCGTCAGATGCAGCGTCATGTGCCCTCTCCACGGCGGCAACATCCGGGTTGCTTTACGTCCCCGGTCTCGCCGATCATGGTTTCGTGTCCAAACCGCTAAGATAAAAACATCGCCTCACGCCCACAAGGTGGATTTGCGCACGGGCTGAAACTACAGGGGCCGGAGCCACGAGATGAGCCACGAAACGATACGGATTTGCCAGTTCGGCGCGGGACGGATCGGCGCCGTACACGCCGCCAACGTCACTCGGAACCCGGATTGTACGCTGCGGTACGTCGTCGATGTGAACGCCGCCGCGGCGCAATCCCTTGCCGAGGAACACGGCGCGAAGGTCTGCGGCGCCGATGCGGCCCTGGCGGACGAGGATGTCGATGCGGTGATCATCGCCTCCTCGACGAACACCCACGCCGACCTCATCGAGGCGGCGGCGCGGGCGGGCAAGGCCGTCTTCTGCGAGAAACCCATCGATCTCGACCTCGCACGGGTCGACGCGGCCCTGAAGGTCGTCGCCGAGCACAAGACGATCCTGCTCGTCGGGTTCAACCGGCGATACGATCCCCACTTTCAGGCCCTCCATGCGGCGATCGGCGGCGGCCGCATCGGCAAGGTCGAGCTCGTCGCCATCACCAGCCGGGATCCGGAGCCGCCGCCCACCGACTACATCCGCGTCTCGGGCGGCCTGTTTCGCGACATGATGATCCACGATCTCGACATGGCCCGCTGGCTCCTCGGCGAGGAACCGGTCGAGGTGTTCGCCGCCGCGAGCTGCCTCGTCGATGGCCGGATTTCGGAGGCGGGGGACGTGGATACGGCGGTGGTGACCCTGAAGACCGCGGGCGGCGCCCTGTGTCAGATCAGCAACAGCCGGCGCGCCGTCTATGGCTACGATCAACGAATCGAGGTGTTCGGCTCGAAAGGCATGTTGCGCGTGGAGAACCCGAAACCGACCACGCTCGAACACCTGGACGCGGACGGCACGACGGGGGACAAGCCCCTGCACTTCTTCCTCGAACGCTATGCCGAAGCCTACCGCCGCGAATTGTCCCATTTCGTGGATTGCGTCGCGACTGGCGCGGCGCCCCTGACCGGGGCCGAGGCCGGCCGGCGGGCCCTTGTTCTGGCGGATGCGGCCAGCGAGTCCCTCGCCTCGGGACGCCCGATCCGGGTTTAGGGCGTTTCCGGTTCAACTGGGACCGCCCAAGGCCGCAACGCGGCCCGCCGGTTATCCGGCGCGCCCGCGCAGGCGCGGAACGTAGGTCCGCAGCCGTGAGCGGCAAAAAAACTGGAGTGGTTCCGGCCAAGTCGTAAGCCCCCTAGTCGTAGGCCCCGACGACGATCTGGTCGTGGTCGATGAGAGCGCCCGTCATGAGGCCCGACTGTGGTCCCAGAAGGAACAGACATAGATTGGCGACGTCGGCCATCTTGATGAGCCGGCCGAAGGGTTGGTCCGCCTCGGCACGCGCCAGCCAATCCTCGGGGCTGCCGTCCTTCCGTTGGACGGCGTGCTCATTGGGGGTGTCCGTCCAGCCGATGTTGATGCCGTTGACGCGAATACGGTCGCCCCGTACGGCGTGGGCCACGTTTTTCGTCAGGGTGGCGAGCGCGCCCTTGGAGGCCGAATAGGCCGTGAGGAACGGCTGGCCGCCGTGACTCGACATGGTGATGACATTCACGATGCTGCCGGACACGCCCGTCCGCCGCATGATGGCGATGGCGTCTTGCATGAGCAGAAACGGCGCCCGGGCGTTCAGGGCGAACATGCGGTCCCAGAGCTCGGGCGTCGTGTTCTCGATGGTGCCCCGGTCCGTAAGGCCCGCCGCGTTGACGAGCCCGTCGACCCGCCCGAAGATATTGTCGCAGGCGGCCGTCACGGCGCGGCAATCGTCGACTTTCTCCAGGTCGGCCTGGACATATTCGACCGCCGCCCCTTCCGCCTCGAGAGCTTTCTTGGTTTCCTCGCCCCCCGCCCGATTGCGCCCGCAGATAACGATGCCGCCGGCGCCGGCGCGGGCCAGGGAAAGCGCGACCTCGGCGCCGATGCCCTGCGTGCTGCCCGTGACGATATAAACGCCACCCGAGAACCCACCACCATTGCTCATGGGCGCCCCCTTTTTCATTGTCACTGCGATGCCCCAGCCTTCTTTTTTGATTTCTTGCGCAAACGGCTCGATCGAAGGTCGCCGGACGCATCGAGGATCGGATAGGCGGGCGTAACCGCGTGCGAATTGATGCGGCGCAGGTCGCGCAGAACATCCAGGTGAAGCGCGCTCGACTCGATGCTTTCGCGCCGGTGGTCGGCAAGCCGGGCCCAGTGGCTTTCCGCGGCGGCCCGTTCTTGGTCGCGGAAGGTGGCCTTTCGCGCGACAAGCTGCCGCGCCATATCCAGATCACCCGATACGAACACCCCCAAACCCATCCGCAACGATTCCGCGGCCTGGGCGTGCAACCGCGCGATGTCGGCGAAGCCCTCATCGGAGAAGGAGTAGCGGTTCTTGATCTTCTTGCTGGCCAGGTCCATCAGGTTGTTGTCGATGATATCGCCGATGTGTTCGAGGTTGGTGGCGAAGGTGAGTATGTCGATACTGCGGCGGCTCTCGCTCTCGCTCAGGGATTCGCGGTTCAATTCGGCGAGATAGAGCTTCGTCGCCTCATAAAGGGCGTCGACGTTGTCGTCCATCCGTCCAACCTGCGCCAGCAACTTGCGGTCGCCGTCGCGGAAGACGTCGATCGCTTGCTGCAACATGGTTTCGACAAGGTCACCCATGCGCAGGATTTCGCGGGCCGCCGCGGCCAATGCCGTCTTGGGGTTCTCCAGGGCCTTCCGGTCGAGATGGCGCGGCGTTGCCGGGCTTT
>JADFIH010000143.1 GCA_022566715.1 Pseudomonadota bacterium
CCCAGCGTGCGCCATCCCGACGTCATCGCCGCGGGACCGGCGCTACACCGGCGGCTCGTCGAGGGTCTGGCTGAGCGCCCGGCCCACTAGAGTCGTTCCGACTTGGTCGGAACCACTCTAGTTTTTGTCGCTCACGGCTGCGGACCTATGGTCCACGCCTGCGCGGGCGCGCCGGATAACCGGCGGGCCGCCTCGCGGCCTTGGGCGATTCCAGCGGCCTTGGGCGATTCCAGTCGAACCGGAAACGCCCTAACCCGGGACGACGAGCTGGAGTCTTTCCGGCGAGAGGGCGATCTCGACCGGCACGGAGGCGATGTTGTCGCCGTCCAGTTGCACGGGCTTGCCACTCGGCGAGCGGATCGAGAGGTGGCGCATGGGCACGATCTTAATGTCGGGGAGGTTCTGCATTTTCCCGCGCATGAAGGAGGCGCCATAGCGAACGAGGTTCCAACGCCCATGCTTCATGCCCAGCACCACGTGCAGCGTGTCGTCGGTCAGGCGCGCATCGGAGACGAGCACCCGCTCGCTGGCATAGCGGCTCGCGTTGGTGACGATCAGGCTTGAGACGCGGTAGGCCGTCCCGTCCACCTCGATCTCGAACACGGTGCCTCCCTCGGAGATCAGGGCGCGCACCAGCGCGACGTGATAGGCGAACTCCCCCACCAGTCTCTTGAGCCACGCCGAGAGGAAGCCGACGGACGCCGCATCGACGCCCGCGCCCGCCGTCAATATGAAGTGCCGCCCGTCCACGGCGCCAAGCGCCGTTTCCATGAGGGGCCCCTCGGCAAACATGCGGGCGATGTCGGCCGCCTTCTTCGGCATGCCGATCTCCGCCGCGAACACATTGATGGTGCCAAGCGGGACCATGGCCAGCGCCGGACGTTCGCCGTCGCGCAAGCACAGCCCGTGCGCCACTTCGCCGAGTGTGCCATCGCCGCCGGCAGCCGCAACGACGTCCACGTCCTCGGCGGTGCGCGCCATTTCGATAGCGTCGCCCGGTCCGGAGGTCGTCTGCACCGTGACGAGGCAGCCCAGATCGCCAAGGGCCGCCACGATATCGGCCACGAATTTATGCCGGCGGCGGCCCGCCACGGGATTGTGGATGATGAGAAAGCGGCGGGCGGTCATGCGGGCGATGGAAAGCTGCGGGGCCCCGTCAGGGCGCCGGCCTAATCCAAATGGCCGTGTCGTGAAAAGCCGCGCCGCCGTTAGGCGGCCCCGCGTCCGCGCCGGTCAGGGCGTTGATGCCGATGCCGCCTTCGAACGCGGCATTGGGCCACACGCCTTCGACCACCACAACGCCTTGTTGCAGGCCGTCGAAGAGCTTGGCGTGCACCAGCACCTCGCCGCGCCCGTTGCCAAGGCGAACGAGGTCGCCATCGGCGATCCCCTGTTCACGCGCGGCCTCGGGATGGATCATAAGCGTGGGCCGTTTTTCCCGCTTTCGCGAGGTCGGCGTCTCGGTGAAGCTCGAGTTGAGGAAGCCGCGCGCCGGGGCGGTGACCAGCCGGAAGGGATGCGCCGCGTCGCTTTCCTCGATCACCGCGAGATGGTCGGGCAGACGCGGCATGACGGCGCCGTCGGGCCCGAGCGAGTCCCAGTCGGGCGCGAAGTGGAACTTGCCGTCGGGCGTAGGAAAGCCGTTCAGAAAATGCGCCGTCTCGAAATCCGGCTGGCAGTCGATCCAACGCTCGGCGCGCAGTTCGTCCGCCCCGGGCCAGCCCGAATCGCGAAGGGTTTCGTCGAGGATCTCCCAGGCCGTCATGGCGAAGCCCCGGTGCCGCGCACCAAGCCTTTTCGCGAGCGCGCCGATGACCTCGTGGTTGGAGCGCGATTCGGCATAAGGCTCGATCACCTTGGGCCCGGCCATGAGGTAGGAGTGACCGCCGCCCACGTAGACGTCGTCGTGCTCGAGGAACGTGGTGGCGGGAAGCACGATGTCGGCCACCGCCGCCGTCTCCGTCATGAACTGTTCATGCACCGCGACGAACAGGTCTTCGCGCGCGAAGCCCTGGCGCACCTTGTTGTGGTCCGGCGCGACCGTCATGGGGTTGGTGTTCTGGACGATCATCGCCGTAACCGGCGGCCCGCCGCCGATGTCTTGGGGATCGCCGCACAGAACCGCGCCGATGCGCGACATGTCGAGTTCCCGCACGCCGAGGTCGCGAACATCGAGTCCCTCGATCAGCGTTTGATCGAGGTGGTAAGCGTCCGAGTTGGAAAAAAAGGCGCCGGCGCCCTTATGCGGCCATTTTCCCGTCACGGTCGGCAAACAGGTTACGGCGTGGACATTCGCCGATCCGTTGCGCTGGCGCGACATGCCGTAGCCGACGCGGATGAAGGCGCGTTTCGTCTTGCCGTACTCGCGGGCGAACGCGGCGATCTCCTCGGCCGCAAGGCCCGTGATGCCCGCCGCCCATTCCGGCGTGCGGGTTTGCAGATGCGCCTCGAGTTCGCCGGGTACATCGGCGTGCCGCGCCATGTACTCGCGGTCGGCGTAACCTTCGGCGAACAGCACGTGCATCATGGCGCAGGCCAGCGCGCCGTCGGTGCCGGGCCGCGGGCAGATGTGCAAGTCCGCCGCTTGAGCGGTCGCCGTGCGGTAGGGGTCGACGACGATGAGGCGCGCGCCGCGTTCCTTCCGCGCCCGGCTGACGTGGTGCATGACGTTGACCTGGGTCGCGACCGCATTGGTGCCCCAGATGATGAGAAGGTCCGCCTCGGCCATCTCGTGGGGGTTGCCGCCCATGATGGCGCCGATTCCGGCGAGCCAGCCCGGGTTGACGAGGCCGGTGCAGATGGTCTTCTTCTGCCGTGAATACCCCATGACGTGGCGCAGGCGGTTGATGCCGTCGCGCTGCAGGCGGCCCATGGTGCCGGCATAGTAATAGGGCCAAACCGCCTCCGGTCCGTGGCGGGCGGTGGCTTGGCCGAAGGCTTCGGCGATCTCGTCGAGCGCGCTGTCCCAGCTAATCGGCGTAAAGCCGCCGCCCTTGGCGCCCTTGCGGCGGAGCGGCGTGCGCAGCCGGTCGGGGTGATGCACGCGCTCGGCATAGCGCGCCACCTTCTCGCACACCTTACCCGCGGTGTAGGGGTTGCCGGCCGCGCCACGGACGCGGCCGATGGTGCGCCCGTCCAGGCGCTCGATCTCCAGCGCGCAAGTCGAGGGGCAATCGTGCGGGCAGACGGAAAAGACGATCTCGTAGGCGTCCACGGAGCGCTCAAATTACTGCAAAAGGTAAATTCGTTCCTACATTAGACGGTGGACCCATTACGCCACAAGGCAAGCCCCTCGCCCCGGAGGGGCGGCCAAATAGCCCGGGAGGGGCGGCAATGTGCCCGCGGGGCCAAGAATTGGCCCCTCACGGCCCCCGTGCTAGGCTCAATGGTCCTGGAAAGGGTTGCCGAGGCAACGGACAAGGATTTGACCGCCACGACCCCAGAATCGGACGCACAAAGGGCCTCGACGCGCGTTCTCGTCGGCCGGCTGCTGCGCGGCTATCTACGGCCCCACGTCGGGAAGCTGGTCGTGGCCGCGCTTTTCATGGCGCTGGCCGCGGCCGCGACCGCCTTCTACGCCTGGATCATGGAGCCGGTACTCGACGACGTGTTGGTCAAGGGCGACCGCGACAAGCTGCTCTTCGTCACCATCGCCGTGGTGGTCGCGGCCCTGATCAAAGGCTTCTCGACCTATATCCAGGGCGTCCTGATGGCCATCATCGGCCAGCGCATCATCGCCGACGTGCAGAACGAGTTGTTCGCCCATCTCATGCGGGCCGACCTCACTTATTTCCAGAACAGCGCCACGGGGCGGCTGATCTCCAACTTCCTCAACGACGTGAACCTGCTGCGCGAATCGGTGCAGAAGGCGATGACGGGGATCGCCCGCGATTCACTCATGGTGATTTTCCTGGTCGGCGTCCTGTTCATGAAGGACTGGCAACTCGCCGTCATCTCCTGCCTCATTCTTCCCCTGGCCATTCTGCCCCTGCGCAATCTCGGCAAGCGCATGCGCAAGGCCTCCTTCCAGAACCAGGAACGCACGGGCGAATTCAGCGCGTTACTGAACGAAAGCTTTGTCGGCGCGCGCCATGTCAAAGCCTACGGCATGGAGGATTACGAAACCGCGCGGGCCGCGAAAGCCAACGAGGCGCGCCTGCACGCGCTTTTTAAGGTCATCCGCACGCGGGCCGCCGCCACCCCGATCATGGAGGCGTTGGCCGGCGTCGCCGTGGCGGCAATCATCTACTACGGCGGCACGCGGGTGATCTCGGGCGAGGCGACGGCGGGAACGTTCTTCGCCTTTATCGTCGCCCTGCTGCTCGTCTACCAACCGCTCAAGGGCCTCGCGAATCTCAACACCGCGCTGCAGGAAGGGCTCGCCGCGGCGCACCGCATCTTCGCCATGCTCGACGAGGAACCGGACATCCAGGACGCGCCCGGCGCCAAGGCGATTCGCATTTCGGGCGGAGCGCTGCGGTTCGACAACGTGGGGCACACCTATGGCGACTCCTCCAAGGCGTTGAACGGCGTCAGTTTCGAGGTGCCGGCGGGCCAGACCGTGGCGCTCATCGGCCCGTCGGGCGCCGGGAAGTCGACCTTGCTCAACTTGATCCCGCGTTTCTACGACGCGTCCGAGGGACGCGTGTTGATCGACGGGCAGGACGTGAAGGCGGTCACGCAAAAGTCCCTGCGCGCCAGCATCGCGCTGGTCAGCCAGGAGTCTTCCCTGTTCAACGACACGGTGCGCGCCAACATCGCCTACGGCAAGGTCGGCGCCGCGGAGGACGAGATCATCGCGGCCGCGCAAGCCGCCGCCGCACATGATTTCATCATGGCGTTCCCCGACGGCTACGACACGGTTGTCGGCGAGGGCGGCACAAAAGTTTCGGGCGGCCAGCGCCAGCGCATCGCCATCGCGCGGGCCATGCTGAAGGACGCGCCGATCCTGCTGCTCGACGAGGCGACGTCCGCGCTCGATTCCGAGTCCGAGCGCAAGGTCCAGGCGGCCCTGACCGAACTGAGCCGGGGACGCACGACCCTGGTCGTGGCCCACCGCTTGTCCACGGTGATCGAGGCGGACATGATCCACGTCATCGACGGCGGCCATATTCAGGAATCCGGCAGCCATGCCGAATTGCTGGCGCGCGGTGGACTGTATGCCAAGCTCTATGCCCTGCAATCCGCGCCGGACTCAGGTGAGCCCGCGAAGCGGGCGCGCGCCTGACCCCGCGCCCGGCGCGGACGCGGGGACGTCTTGAGCATCGGCAAGGCCATCGAGCGAAGCCGCGCCATCCGTAGCGTCCTGTGCTGGGGCGCCGCGCAGTACATCCGCATCGTCTACCGCACCGGCCGCTGGCGGGTCGTGGGCGGAGAGACTCCGGCGCGCCTTTGGGATGACGGCAAGCCCTTCATCATTGCCTTCTGGCACGGGCGTCTCTTGATGATGCCCTACGCTTGGCGGCGCGGCCGCGCCATGAACATGCTGATCTCGCAACATCGCGACGGCGACCTCATCGCCAAGACCATCGGACACTTCGGCCTGGGCACGGTGCGCGGCTCGTCCAGGCACGGCGGCGCCGGCGCCCTGCGGTCGCTAGTCCGGGGCCTGGCGCAAAACCACCATGCAGGCATCACGCCGGATGGGCCGAACGGTCCGCGCATGCGCGCCTCGGACGGCATCATTTCCGTGGCGCGGTTGTCGGGCGCCCCCATCGTTCCCGTGACCTACGGGGCATCGCGCCGCACGGTTCTCAAGACCTGGGACCGCTTCGTCGTGCCCTTCCCCTTTTCGCGCGGGGTGTTCCTGTGGGGCAAGCCGATCCACGTGGCGCGCGACGCCGACGCGCACGCCCAGGAAGCGGCGCGCAAGGACGTGGAGGACAGCCTCAATGCGCTGACGTACGAGGCCGACCGTTTGTGCGGCCGCGAGACCGTGACGCCCGCGCCTGCGTCCGAAGCGGCGGGCGGGCCCGCATCCCCCCCATCCGAAGAGGCCGCCGAGGCGGAACCCGGGCCGCCGCGCCATGCGCGCGCCTGACTTCTGGCAAGCGGGGCAATCGAGCGTCCTGCCCGCTCTGCTAAGTCCGTTGTCCGCCCTTTACGGCGCGGGAGGCCGCCTGCGCCGCGCCCTGGTGACTCCGGCGCACGTTGGCGTGCCGGTGGTCTGCGTCGGCAACCTGGTCGCGGGCGGCGCCGGGAAGACGCCCACGGCCCTGGCCGTGGCAGCCAGGTCGGCCTGATCCGCCTGTCCGAGAATCCGATCCACCAGCAAATTGAGTCCTCGACGGCCGGTCTTGGCCAGGCAACCGGCGAAATGGTCTAAGACCTCTTTCCACTGATCATCCTCCAGATGAAGTTCGATATCGGCCCACCATCCCGAGTCGCCGTCGCCAAGTTCGACCAGGGCCCGGCCGGCGTAGTGCTCTTGGAAGGTTAGGTGCCAAAAGCGGAGGCGTCCGGTGCCGTCCTGGCACACGATGCCGCTGTCCATCATCTCGGCTTCCAGTAAGTGTATTCCTTCCCTGCGCAGACGGTCCCCAGAGATATCCCGTTCGTCCCGGAAGGGCCGGCCGAGCTGCTCCGCGGCCCAGGCCAGGTCTGCGGCGACCTGTTTACCCTCGGGATCAATGGTCATGGCCAAGGCCAGGTCCTTAAAGCACTCTTCGGCAAAGGTGTTGGTGTAGCCCCGTAGTTTTCGTTTTTGCTCTTTGGCGTTCAACAACCAACGGAGTACGGCCATCAGCAGGTCCGCCTTGCCTTGGGGCAGGTGACGTTCGTTCCAGTGGACCACGCAGAGACAGGTCAACATCACTGGGTTCTGCGCCATGCGCTTAATGTGAGGTACATTCAGAACCGCGGACCGCAGTTCCGGTAGATAGGCGTCGCGGTTCCGCTCATGCTCATCCGGGAACAGGGCCTGAGCCCAGCGCTGCATGAACTGGAGTATCTCCGGCTCCTCGAATGCACAGACGTGGGCAGTGACCATGTTCTCATGACCGGCCACCGCCTGAAATCCGAATGGCCGGGAGGTGACCACAAAGAGATTGTCCTGCCAGTGGTGCATCACGGCCCTGACGGCCTCTGCCATACGAATCCGTTGGGTCGGATCAGCGACCTCATCCAATCCGTCTAATAGAACCACGCATCTGCCCTGATCCAGGGCTTTCTCCAATAGAAGCGTCTTGGGCTCGCCAAATAGCTCCTCCAGCGTTTGAATCAGGCTAGACCACGCACTTGCACCCTCGTTGTTTGTCACGGCCTCGGACAGCTGGGCGACGTCCCCACCAAACTTCTCGGGGATGGTGGAGTTGGGGTCCTTGGGAGTCTCGGCGCCAGTCGCAGTCTTTTGCGGCTCGCCGGCGGTGGGCTCCGGTGAAACGATTTGAGTACCGATTGCTTCGCCCATCTTACCAGTCCGTCCGCTTATTGCCGGCCTTCGTGATGGTCACGACAGGCTCACGCGGGGTAAGGTCTTCCTGGCGCGGGATGGCGCCGAAGTCTTCGCGACGTTTTGTCAGGTTCTCGACGATCTT
>JADFIH010000013.1 GCA_022566715.1 Pseudomonadota bacterium
GCCTGTGGCATTTTTGGTCCGCCTCACGAGCCGGAACCTGCTCGCCACGGGGAATGGCGGGGAATGGCCGCCGCAGCCCTGCTATGCCTCGTTTTCGGCTCCTGGACCAGCCCCTAACGGTTTTTTTATCCGGTTGGGCGTAGCCTGGAGGGCCAAGAATGGACGAGAAACCCGGCCATCCGCTGGCCGGCGCAACCCGGGAGGGGCGCCTTGAAATCGCTTCTGATCGCCGTGGCGGCAACCGCCCTGTTCACGAGTGGCGCGCACGCCTTCAGTGAAGAAGACCTCGCCAAGCTGCTTGCGACCAACGAATGCGTCGGCTGCGACCTGCGCCACGCCGATCTCAAGGCCGCCAAACTGGCCGGCGCGGACCTGCGAAAGGCCAATCTGCGCGACGCCGATCTCAAGGATGCGGATTTGACCGGCGCCAATCTAGCCGGGGCGGATTTGCGGCGCACGGATCTTGAAAAGGCGTTGCTGATCCGCGCCAATCTCGCGGGCGTCAATGCGGCCGGCGCCGACTTCGAGAAAGCGGATCTGAGCGGCGCCGATCTCTCGGGCGCCGATCTACGCAACAGCGATATGGAACAGACGAACCTGACCGGCGCAACGCTGGCCGAAGCAAACCTGGGCGGCGCCGACTTCAAACGCGCCGACCTGACCCACGCCAATCTCGCCGCCGTCACCGCGGAGAAGTCGAACTTCGAACGCGCGATCCTGCGCAACGCACGCTTGGACGGCGCGATGCTGGCCTGGGCCGATCTCGACCGGGCCGACTTGAGCCAGGCTTCACTGAAGGAGGCCGATCTGAGCAACGCGCGGATCAAGCGCGCCAACCTGTCCGGCGCCAACCTCGAAGGCGCGATCCTGAAGGACGCCGTTCTGCGTATCACGCGGCTCGACGGCGCCAATCTTCAGGGGGTCAAGGGTCTGAAGGCGTATCAACTCGAACGGGCCTGCGGCAACGCCGCCACGGTGCTGCCGAAAAAGATGACGATCCGCGCCTGTAACTAAGACGCCTCCTACTAGGCGACCTTAGCGCTCACCAGCCACGTTCCCGTCTTCATGCATACGCCCCGCGGCGTGAGATATGGCGCGAGTGTTTCCTCGAGATCGGCCTTCACGGCCTCGCGCTGCGCTTCGCTGGCCTCGCCCATGACGCGCGCCGCGGGGCCCTGCCGCAGGAAGAAGTCGATCGTCGCTGTCACGCCGCCACCGCCGCCGACGATCACGTCGATATCGAGCGAATCGACGGCCTCGATCCGGAATCCGGCGCCCTTGAGTGCGTCCTCGAAGCGGGTCCGGTCGGCAAAGGCGAACTCACCGGGGCCGTCGGCGCCCGGCGCCTCGGGCCAGTCCACGTGCCGCTTGGCGACGCTTAGGGGCACCGCAACCCAGGGGTTCTCCCGCGGCGTGCGCCAGCAAATGAAGGTGAACCGGCCGTCCGGGCGCAGCGCCTTGCGCAGGTTGGCGAACGCCGCCGTGGGGTTCTGAAAGAACATCACGCCGAAGCGGGAAAAGATGTGATCGAAAGACGCGTCCTCGAATCGATGGGTTTCGGCATCGGCGTTCTGGAAGGTGACCTCGACTCCGTCGCCGGGTTCCGCGCGCGCCCTCGCCCGCGACAGCATCACCGCCGAGATGTCGATGCCGGTCACCGATCCTCGCGGAGCGACACGGTGCGCAAGGTCCATGGTGGTCTCGCCGCAGCCGCAGCCCACGTCGAGAACCTTGTGGCCCGGCGCCGGCGCCGCCCGGTCCATTGCCGCGGCCCCCAGGGGCTGCAACATGGCGTCGAGCTGCGATCCCAGCTCGACCCAGCGCTCGGCGGCGTCCCCGTTCCAGAACTCGATCTGATCCGCATTGGGACCCGCCGCCTCTATCCGATCCATTGCCTCACCTGCCCCCTGATCCAGGGGCAACCCCCCAGTTTCGCAAACCTCCAGACTAACCGCGCCCGGCGGACACGACAACGGAGTCTTTGTGAGGAGGGTGGGGTGGTTGTTTGCCCAAAAATGCACGTGGTGGGCGAGCCGGCGATCGTGTAAAGGGGCTGGGGCGTGTCGGGCGTCCGGCCTGGGAACGGCATACCCGAAACGATAGCCGGTTTTGTCCGCCGGGGCGGGGTCCTGGTCACGAGCCGTTGAGCGCCGCTGGCGCGGCAAGCGTTGCCCGGCGTCCGGCGCTGCGCTAAAACCTCGGCGCGGCATAACGCGCGCACCCCGAGCCCCTACACCGAGCCCCACATCCCAAACCATGGCGAAACACCAATACATTTATGTCATGCAGGGCCTGGGTAAGGCCTACCCGGGCGGACGCGAGGTCCTGAAGGGCATCTCGCTCTCCTTCCTGCCCGGCGCCAAGATCGGCGTGCTCGGCCTCAACGGGTCGGGAAAGTCCACGCTCCTGCGCATCATGGCGGGGCTGGACACCGAGTTTACCGGCGAGGCCTGGGCCGCCGACGGCGTTCGCGTCGGCTTCCTGGCGCAGGAGCCCGAACTCGACGAAACCAAGGACGTGTTGGGCAACGTCATGGACGGCCTGGGGGAGACCGCGGCGGCCCTGGCCCGGTTCGAAGCGGTGAGCGCCAGGTTCGCCGAGCCCCTCGACGACGACGAAATGAATGCCTTGCTCGCCGAACAGGCGGAGTTGCAGGAGAAGATCGACGCCGCCGACGGCTGGGAGATCGAGCGGACGGCCGAAGTCGCCATGGACGCCTTGCGCTGCCCGCCGCCGGACATGGACGTGGGAAAGATATCGGGTGGCGAACGCCGCCGGGTCGCGCTTTGCCGCCTGCTGCTCGCGCGGCCCGACATGCTGCTGCTGGACGAGCCCACCAACCACCTGGACGCGGAGTCGGTGGCCTGGCTGGAGAGGTTCCTGCAGGACTACGAAGGCACCGTCGTCGCCGTTACCCACGACCGCTACTTTCTCGACAACGTCGCCGGTTGGATCCTCGAACTCGACCGTGGCCACGGCATTCCCTGGAAGGGCAACTACTCGTCCTGGCTCGAGCAAAAGGAGGCCCGCCTCGAACAAGAGGGCAAGGCCGAGGGCGCGCGCCGGCGCACGCTCGCGCGCGAGCTCGAGTGGATACGGCAAACGCCCAAGGCGCGGCAGGCCAAGGGCAGGGCGCGGATCACGGCCTACGAGAGCCTTCTCGCGCAGGAGGCGGAGCGCGCCGCCGGGCCGGCGCAGATCGTCATTCCCGCGGGTCCGCGTCTCGGCGGCCTGGTTCTCGAAGCGGTGGATCTGCGCAAGGGCTACGACGACAGGCTTTTGATCGAGGGCCTCGGCTTCAGGTTGCCGCCGGGCGGCATCGTCGGCGTCATCGGGCCGAACGGGGCCGGCAAGACGACACTGTTCCGCATGATCACCGATCAGGAGCAGCCCGACTCCGGCACCTTACGCCTCGGCGACACGGTCGTGCTGGGTCACGTGGATCAAAGCCGTGACACCCTTGATGCCACGAAGACCGTCTGGGAGGAGATCTCGGGGGGGCATGACGAGATCGAGCTCGGCAAGCGCAAGATGCCGAGCCGCGCCTATGTCGGCGCCTTCAATTTCAAGGGCGCCGATCAGCAAAAGAAAGTGGGTCAGCTTTCGGGCGGCGAGCGCAACCGGGTTCACCTGGCCAAGATGCTGAAGTCGGGCGCCAACCTGCTGCTGCTGGACGAGCCCACGAACGACCTCGACGTCGATACCCTGCGCGCGCTGGAGGACGCGCTCGAAAGCTTCGCGGGATGCGCCGTGATCATCAGCCATGACCGCTGGTTCCTCGACCGCGTGGCGACGCACATTCTCGCCTTCGAAGGCGATAGCCACGTCGAATGGTTCGAAGGCAACTACGCGGATTACGAAGCCGATTACCGCCGCCGCAACGGCGTGGCGGCCGATCAGCCGCACCGCATCAAATTTAGACCGTTCCCCAAACGCTAGCGCGCTTCCGATTTGATCGGAACCGCTCTAGTCGGCCCGCTCACGAAGCCTGGCCAGCAGGCCTTCGACGCTCCCGCCCGAGCGGCGGATGACCGATGAAAATTCGTCACGTTGCGTGATGATCATGCTTATGCCCTCGACGATGACGTCGACGACCTTGTAGCTCGCGTCGCCGCTGCGTACACGCCAATCGACCTTCACCGGCGGCCGGCCCCGTTGGAGGATCTCCGTGCTGACGATGGTATCCTTCTCTCCGCCGGCGCGTGTGGCCTTGACCCTGAGGGATTCGCCGCCGTACTGGCCGAGCCGGGCGGCATAGGATTGCACAAGGAACTTTTCGAACAGGTCCGTATATTCGGTTCGCTGCTCGGGGCTCGCCCGGCGCCAGTGGATGCCCAGCACGAAGCGGCCGATCAACGGCACGTCGAATCCCTCGAGCAGGAGTTCGCGAAAATTAGCGATTCGTTTGTCGGGGCTCACACCCTCTTCGACGAGCATCCGAATAGCGCTGTCACCCAGGGTGGCGACAAATTCCGACGGTGTTTCCGCCTGCGCCGCGGCGTGCAGGGCCGTGGCGAAAGACATCAAGACCAACCCCGCGGCCATCGTCATGCGGACGAATGAAGGCGTTCTGAGCATTGCTACTCCGCGGCGGTAGAGTGCGCGGCCACGAACTCGCCCGGTTGGCGCCGCGGTCCGTAATAAGATATGTCGGGCAACGGCGGCGGCGCTCCGTTCCGAATGGCGCTATCGCGTGTCTGCTTATAGAGGCTGCGCACGGCCGCGTAAAAGTCGAGTGAGGTTCTTTGCAATTCGCCGATCGTCTCGATGTTTCGCGCGCGGAAGTCGATGCCCTCGGCGGCGGTTCGTCCGATGGGAATGCCGTCCCGGCCGGTGTTGCGCGCCCAGGTGTTCACGGGGTCTAGGAAGAAGTCCACACCCGTTCCAAAGGCGTCGCGCAGGTTGGAGGGGCCAAGGAGGGGCAAAACCAGATAGAACCCACCGCCGACGCCGTAGGAGCCCAGAGTCTGACCGAAATCCTCATCGTGGTACTCGTGCCCCATGCCGGTGGCGACGTCAAGCAACCCGCCCAGCCCGATCGTCGTATTGAGGAAGAAGCGTTTGGCCGTGGTGCCGGCGCGCTCGAATTCTCCCTGGAACAAATCGTTTGCCAGGATCACCGGCGAAGAGAGGTTGCGCACGAAGTTCCGCACTGCGACGCGGCCCGGCGCCGGCACCGCGAAACGGTAGAACTCGGCCGCGGGGCGAACGATAATGGCGTCGGCCGCAAGATTGACCGCAAACATGAGGCGATTGGCGGTTTCGAAGGGATCACGGACGCCGGAATCGAACTCCTCGCCGCCGTTTGCACCCGTGGCCGTGCACCCACCGAGCAGCAGCCCAGACAGAATCAACCCTCCGAACAGGGCGCGTGGTCTAAATCTTTCGCCCAGCATCAGCGCCAGCCGCAAATATGGTGTCCAAATGGGGAACGTCCCGGCCCGGATGCGATACTGGGCCGCAGAAACGAATTTTCCGCTAATACATGCACGAACGAGCTGGCACCCCTCCAGATCACCACCTCCCGGCTGCCGCAATCTAACCTGCCAAGCGGCGTACCGAAAATTCCCTATCACAACGATTCTGCAAAAACTAGCGTCCCCCCTGGGCCGCCGGGTAATATCGGTACACCTGTTGCCGATTTACCGCGGTCGGCCAGCTACTACTCTTTGGGTAAGAGGGGTTTGGGACCACCACATATGGTCGGTGGGCCGAAACCTTCGCGAAAATAGTTTGACAGATATAAACATATATTTATATCTATCACGTAACTCTACTCGGGTTTCGTTCCTCGCTAGGAGAGCCGGGCGATGGCGCTGGGGGCTTTGGCGGAAAATCATATGGCGGGCCTCGGCATGGAGGCGGTCCTTGGCGTCCTGAGGGCGGCCGGCGAAGCGACACGCCTTCGCCTGCTGGCCCTGACCGCCGATTCCGAACTGACGGTCACGGAACTTACTCAGATCCTGGGCCAGAGCCAGCCGCGCGTGTCCCGCCATCTGAAGCTCATGTGCGAGGCAGGGTTGCTCGAGCGGTTTCGCGAAGGCGCCTGGGTCTTTTTCCGCCTGGCGCAGACCGGGCCGAGCGCCGATGCCGCGCACGCGCTCGTCGACCTGCTGCCCCGAAACGACGATGTCTTGCGGGGCGATGCGGCGCGGCTGGACTCGATCAAGCGCACGCGGGCGGGGGCCGCGGCCGACTATTTCCGCAGAAACGCCGCGCAGTGGGATCAGATTCGCAAGCTGCACGTCGCGGATAGCAGCGTCGAAAGCGCGCTCTTGGAGCTCCTGGGGGAGCGCAAGATTCGTGACTTTTTGGATGTCGGGACCGGGACCGGCCGGATTTTGGAGATCGTCGGTCCGCGCGTGGACCGGGGCACGGGGATCGATCTTTCGCGCGAGATGCTGGCCGTGGCCCGCGCCAACCTGGAGCAGGCGGGGCTGCAAAACTGCCGGGTCCGGCACGCGGACATGTACAGCCTGCCGTTTCCCGAATCGTCCATGGATGCCATTTGTTACCACCAGGTATTGCACTTCGCCGGCGATCCGGCGGCGGCCATCGCCGAGGGCGCGCGTGCCCTGCGGCCCGGCGGTCTCCTGGTCGTCGTGGATTTCGCGCCGCACGATATCGAATCCCTGCGCGAGGAGCACGCCCACCGCAGGCTCGGCTTTTCCGACCAGGAGGTGGCCACATGGTTTGCCTCGGCCGGTCTGGAGGCGGACGGTATCGTCAGGCTCCCCGGCGACCCGCTCACGGTCGTGGTGTGGCCCGCGGTGCGGCGCGGCGGCGAGGTTTATCAACGGGAGGCGCCGCGTGACACCTAGCGAAGGTCTTTTGGCGGGCCGCTTGGGCGGCGCCGTGGACGCCGCCGTGCCCGGCGTTTCCTTCGAGTTCTTCCCGCCCAATACGCCGGAAATGGAACTGACCCTGTGGAAGTCCGTAAAGCGGTTGGAACCGTTGCGGCCGCACTTCGTTTCGGTCACTTATGGGGCCGGGGGCGGTACGCGCGAGCGCACGCACAATCTCGTTTCCCGCATCCTGAAGGAGACGCATCTGGTCCCCGCTGCCCACCTCACCTGCGTCGGCGCGAGCCGCGCCGAGGTCGATCGGGTGGCCGAGGACTATTGGCGGGCCGGGGTGCGCCACATCGTCGCCCTGCGCGGCGATCCGCCGAAGGGCGCGGCCCGTTTCGAGGCCCACCCGCAAGGCTATGACAACGCCGCCGAGTTGGTGGCGGGGCTGAAACGGATCGCCGATTTCGAGGTCAGCGTGGCGGCCTACCCCGAGGTTCATACCGAGGCCGCGAGCCCCCAGGCCGATCTCGACTTTCTCAAGCGCAAGGTCGATGCCGGCGCCAGCCGTGCCATTACGCAACTATTCTTCGACGTGGACGTGTATCTGCGTTGGTTGGACCGCGCGCACAAGGCCGGCGTCTCGATACCCATCGTGCCCGGCATCATGCCGGTCACCAATTTCAGGGGCGCGGTAAGATTTGCTGAAGGTTGTGGCGCGACAATCCCACATTGGATGTCACATTTGTTCGACGGCCTCGACAAGGACCCGGAAACGCGCAAGTTGGTGGGCGCGACGATCGCCGCGGAGCAATGCCGGCGTCTGCAGGATGCGGGCATCAACGAGTTTCATTTCTACACGCTGAACCGCGCCGACCTGAGCTACGCCATTTGCCACATCCTCGGGTTGCGCGCCGCGCCCGAAGCGGAGCCGGTCGCCCAGGCGGGGGCCGTATGAGCGCGCCCGGCCGCACGGCGGAGCTCGAGCGCGCCCTGGGCGAGCGAATTCTCATTCTCGACGGCGCCATGGGCACGATGATTCAGGCCCATGGCCTGGAGGAAGCCGATTACCGCGGCGAGCGGTTCCGCGATCATCCGCGTGACCTCAAGGGCAACCTGGATTTTCTCTCGCTCACACAGCCCGCCATCGTGCGCGACATTCACGACGCCTTTCTCGTGGCGGGCGCGGACATCATCGAGACAAATACCTTCAATGGAACCTCGATCTCGCAAAGCGATTATGGGACCCAAGATTACGTCCGCGAGATGAACCTGGAGAGTGCGCGTCTGGCGCGCGCGGCGGCCGACGCCATGACGGCGCGGACCCCGGACAAGCCAAGGTTTGTCGCCGGTGCGCTCGGCCCGACGAACCGCACCGCCTCGATCTCGCCGGACGTGAACGATCCTGGGTTCCGCAATGTGACCTTCGATGAGCTGGCCGCCGGTTACGGCGAGGCGGCGCGGGCCTTGATGGATGGTGGGGTAGACCTTCTGATCATCGAAACCGTGTTCGATACCCTGAACTGCAAGGCCGCGATCTATGCCTTGTTGACGTTGTTCGACGAGGTCGGCCGCCGTTTGCCCATCATGATTTCGGGCACCATCACGGACCGTTCGGGCCGCACCCTGTCCGGCCAGGTGACGGCGGCGTTCTGGCAGTCGGTTGCGCACGCCAAGCCGTTCAGCGTCGGCCTCAACTGTGCGCTCGGGGCTCAGGACCTGCGCGAGTACGTGCAGGACCTGTCCGGCGTCGCGGGCGTCCCCGTCAGCGTGCATCCGAACGCCGGGCTGCCCAACGAGTTCGGCGAATACGACGATACGCCGGAGCATATGGCTGACGTGCTGGGCGAGTTCGCACGCAGCGGGTTCATCAACATCGTCGGCGGTTGCTGCGGAACCACACCGGAGCACATCGAGGCGATCGCCGAGGCCGTCGCGGGTGTGCCGCCCCGCCCGGTGCCGGATTTACCGCGCCACACCCGGTTGAGCGGCCTCGAGGTCCTGACGCTCGATTCGGTCACGGGGTTCGCCAACGTCGGCGAGCGCACCAATGTCTCGGGCTCGGCCCGGTTCGCCAAGTTGATTCGTGAGGAAGACTACGACACGGCCCTCGACGTGGCGCGGCAGCAGGTCCGCAATGGCGCGCAGATCATCGACATCAACATGGATGACGCGATGCTCGACGCCGAGGCGGCCATGGGCCGGTTCCTCAACCTCATCGCCGCGGAGCCCGACATCAGCCGCGTGCCCATCATGATCGATTCATCGAAATGGTCGGTGATCGAAACGGGCCTAAAATGCGTGCAGGGGAAAAGCGTCGTGAACTCGATCAGCCTCAAGGAGGGGGAGGCGGCCCTGATCGCGCGTGCGCGTGAAATCATGCGCTATGGCGCGGCCATGGTGGTCATGGCGTTCGACGAGAAAGGCCAGGCGGACAGCGGCGCCCGCATGATCGAAATCTGCACGCGCTCCTACAAGATTTTGACCGGGACCGTCGGCGTGGCGCCCGAGGACATCATCTTTGATCCCAACATCTTTCCCGTCGCCACGGGGATCGACGCGCACGCAAATTTCGCGGTCGACTATTTCACGGCGGTGCGGGAGATAAAACGCACGCTGCCGCACGCGCTGGTGTCGGGCGGCGTGAGCAATGTGTCGTTCTCGTTTCGCGGCAACAACGCTTTGCGTGAGGCGATGCACGCGGTTTTTCTTTACCACGCCGTGGCCGCCGGCATGGATATGGGCATCGTCAACGCGGGCCAACTCGCGGTGTACGCCGATATTCCGCCCGAACTGCGCGAGCATGTCGAGGACGTCGTGCTCAACCGGCGCGAGGACGCGACCGAGCGTCTGCTCACGCTCGCCGACTCCTTCAAGAGCGGCGTCCGTGAAAAAAAGGAGGACCTGAGCTGGCGCGAGGGCACGGTCGCGGAACGGCTCGCGCACGCGCTTGTAAAAGGCATCACCGATTTCATCGTCGAGGACACCGAGGAAGCGCGCCTGGCGATGGCCCGCCCCATCGAGGTCGTCGAAGGGCCGCTGATGGACGGTATGAACGTGGTGGGCGACCTGTTCGGTTCGGGCCAGATGTTCCTGCCGCAGGTCGTGAAAAGCGCCCGCGTCATGAAACAGGCGGTGGCCCACCTGCTGCCCTACATCGAGGCGGAAAAAAGCGGCGCGGCGAAGACGAAGGGCAAGATCCTGCTCGCCACGGTCAAGGGCGACGTGCACGACATCGGTAAGAAAATCGTCGGCGTCGTCCTGCAGTGCAACAACTTCGAAATCGTGGACCTCGGCGTCATGGTGCCCTACGAGGAAATCCTGCGCCGGGCGCGCGAGGAGAACGTCGACATCATCGGCCTTTCGGGCCTGATCACCCCGTCGCTCGAGGAGATGACGACGGTGGCGAAGGAAATGACGCGCCAGGGGTTTGAGGTCCCGCTGCTCATCGGCGGGGCCACCACGTCGAAGGTTCATACCGCGGTCAAGATCGCGCCCGCCTACAGCGGGCCCACGGTGCATGTGCTCGACGCCTCGCGGGCCGTCAGTGTCGCGTCGAGCCTGACCAGTGAGCGGCTGCGGGACTCCTTCGTCGAGTCCCTCGCGGCCGAGTACGAACAAGCGCGCACCCGTCACGCGAGCCGGCGGCGCGGGCCGGCGCGGCCTTCCATCGCGGTTGCACGCGCGGCCGCGCACAAAATTGATTGGTCGTCGCAAACGCCGCCCAGGCCGGCGTTCCTCGGCCTCAAGTCCTTCGACGACGTCGACCTCGCCGAATTGGCGGGCTACATCGACTGGACGCCCTTCTTCCGCACCTGGGAGCTCGCGGGCACCTATCCCCGGATTCTCGAGGACAAGAAAGTGGGCGAGGCCGCGCGTGCGCTATTCGACGACGCGAAAGCCATGCTGGAGAAAATCGTCGCGGAGAAATGGCTGCGCGCGCGCGCCACCGTCGGCTTTTTCGCGGCCAACGCGGCCGGTGACGACGTGGAGCTCTATGCCGGCGACAACCGGGGCGAGGTGCGCGCCACGGTTCATTTCCTGCGCCAGCAGATCGCGAAAACAGACGGCCGGGAAAACCTCTGTCTCGCGGATTTCGTCGCGCCCAAGGACTCGGGCGTTGCCGACTACCTCGGCGCCTTCGTCCTCACCACGGGCCTTGGGATCGAAACCAAGCTGGCCGAGTTCGAGGCGGCGCACGACGACTACAACGCGATCCTGCTCAAGGCCCTGGCCGACCGCCTGGCGGAGGCGTCCGCCGAGCGCCTGCACGAACGCGTGCGCAAGGAGTTCTGGGGGTACACGCCTGCCGAGGCCTTGGACAGCGCGGCGCTGATCCGCGAGGACTACGTGGGTATCCGGCCCGCACCGGGCTATCCCGCCTGCCCCGACCACAGCGAAAAGCCGGTGCTGTTCGATTTGCTGGAGGCCGAGCGCCGCACGGGCGTCACGCTCACGGAAAGTTTCGCGATGCTGCCCGCCTCGTCCGTGTCGGGCTATTACTTTTCCCACCCGGACGCGCGCTATTTCGGCATCGGCAAGGTCGGCCGCGATCAGGTCCGGGACTATGCGCGCCGCCGCGGCGTGGGCCTGGCCCAGGCCGAGACCTGGCTTGCCCCCAACCTGGGGTACGAGCGGTAGGGAGGTTGCGGGCTCGTTGAGGCGCGCGGGCCCACGACTCCGAGGTGTCAGGCAGAACGTGTTCGCAAAGGAAACTTATCCACAAGGTAATTGAAACCCCGGGCCGAACGGTTCAAGTTGTGGCAGCGTCGGCAATCAGACCGGCGGATGTCGCATTTCCGGGCGCGAGGGCGCGCCATTCACGAGCTAGGAGGGGTTTAGCGATGAGTGATACCTGCAAGGGCGTTTGTTTCTGTGGCGCGGTGGAGTTGGAAGTCACGGGCTCGCCGGTGGCGACGGGATATTGCCACTGCGAGGACTGCCGGGCCTGGTCGGCCGCGCCGGTCAACGCCTTCAGCCTTTGGGCGCCCGACAGCGTGCGGGTCACGAAGGGCGGAGACAAGATCGGCACCTACAACAAAACCGAAAATTCTCACCGGAAATTCTGCACGTCGTGTGGCGGACATCTCATGACCGATCATCCGGGCATGAAGCTGGTGGATGTCTATACGGGCATCTTGGACGGCTTTAGCGAAGCGCCGACGCTGCACGTGCATTACGGGAGCAAGACGATCTCGATGAAGGACGGGCTGCCGAAGTTCAAGGACCTGCCGTCGGATTTTGGCGGCTCCGGCGAAACGCTTCCGGATTAGTACGGCGCCCACATGATGTTGCGGCGCTCCGATTAGGCGGGAGCGCCGGCGGCGCGCAATCCCTCCACAAGCCGCTCCCAGACCGCCGTGTCCCGGAACGGCAATCGCATCATATCGCCAACGTGGAAATCCGGCTCGGAGGCGAGCAGCCGGGCGACCGCGTCGTGCGCGCCCTCGGTATCTCCGTCGAACCACCGGCTCGCCGCCAATCCCGCAAGATTGTGCGGCAGTCCCGGAGCCAGTTGATCCGCCTTCCAAAACCAATCGGCCGCCTCCCGGACCTGCCCGGCGCCGAAGTGCCCGTAGCCCGCGATCCGGCCATACAAGTGGACATAGGGATCGCGGATATCGATGTTGGCTGCTCGAGTGGCGGCGTCCGTACCGTTTGCGTAATCACCCGAAAAAACCTCGACCGCCCCCAGGCACCAAACTCCCATATTGAACCCCGGATTCAACTGTAGCGACCGTTGCGCCACGGCCAGGGCTTCGTCGTGGCGCGCCCGGGCGTAGAGCAACAGGCCCGAATAAACGACCAGAAGCATGTCGCTCTCGTTCGTCTGCCGCCGCGCCTCTTCGACCCGTTGGAAGGCGATCTCGATCACCGCCGCATCTGGTTTGCGAAAACCAAAGAATATTTCCGCCAAGCCTCCCCCCGCCGCCGCCATCGCCAGGGCCATGAAATTCTTGGGGTCCCGCTGCAACGCCTGTTCCGCGATCACCCCGCCCGTCAACCATCCCTCCCTGGTCGGCGTGAAAAAGCTGACCCCGGACGCCGAAAGGAGTTGTTCGAGTGACATTTTGTCCAAGGCCAGGTCCGTCAGCGTGGCCGCATCGTCCGCGGCGATGCGCCGGCGAACGCTCATGGCGATGCGATGGACGCAACGGTCCAGGACCTCGAACGGATCGATGGACTCGACGTCGTAGCGCTCGGCCCAAATCTGTTTATCGTCGTCTAGGCTGACCAAGTGGGCGGAAACGCGGCACCTCCGGCCGGCCTGGCGGACGCTTCCATGGACCTCATATTGCGCCTTGCGCTGGTCGACGGTGACTTCCAACCCGGTGAGCTGGGATAAAACGGTCGTAAGCTCTTTACCGATATCCTTGGCGAGTTGCTTTTCCTCTTCGCTCGGGCCCTCGAACCGAGACACCAGGACAAACGGTTTTTGGTCGGGCCGATTGGCGGGAAGCCGGCGCGGCCAGGACCAGACGCGGATAGGCTTGGCAATGTTCTTGAATGCCTTGGCGCCGTTGTCGGCGAACACGGCCTCCAATTTTCCCGCGATACCGTCGTTGACCGTCTGGGAGACCAATATGCCGCCTGGTTCCGCCATCCCCTCCAGCCGAGCGGCGATGTTGACCCCGTCGCCGAAGATATCGCCGTCCTCGAAGATGATGGTCCCGAGATTAACGCCGATACGGAAAACGATTTTCTTGTCGTCGGGGATGCCTGCATTGCGTTTGGACATCCCGTCCTGGATTTCGATCGAGCATTGGACCGCATCGAGAACGCTGGGGAACTCCAGGAGCAGACCATCGCCCGTGGTTTTGACGATGCGGCCATCATGACGGGAAATCAGTGGGTCGGTCAGTTCGGCGCGATGCGCGCGCAAAGCGGTAAAGGTGCCGGTCTCATCGACTCCCATGAGCCGGCTGTATCCCGCCACGTCGACGGCGACAATCGCCGCGAGCCTGCGTTGAATCTCCGCCACCTGACCCACCTCATCAAGTGCCGGAAGGCTAAGCCAGCATGGGAGGTTCTGCAACAGCCCCGGCTAAATGCGGGGCAAGCCGGCCGGCTTGCCGAAACCGATTGGCGCCGCGCGCTATTTCGGTGTCGGCGAGCCCCTGGGGCGGCTATTTCGGTGCGGCCGAGCCCTTAGTCCGCGGCGCTGTCCGCCGCCAGGCGTCCGGCGTGGGCGTAATTGAGGGCGTGCAGGAAACCGTCCTGGCCCGCCGAGCTGAGCTTGTGACGGATGATCGTCCCGTCGACGCGCCAGAAGGCCTCCACGGCGACGTGACCGAGGCGCAGGGCCTTCAGCCAGTTGTCGGCGTCGCCCTTGTAGGTCTCGTCGCTCCAGATCAGGCGCGTGCGCAGCGGATCTCCGAAGTTGCGCAAGAGAGAGACGCGGACCATCCGGTACGCGGCCAGTTGCTGCCGCGTGTTCCCGCTTCCGAGCTCAAAGAAATAAGCGCCGCCCTCGAACAGGCCGTCGTCGCCGAAGAAGTAGCCGAGCACCACTTCAAGGCCCTGGATGGTGGTCAGCCGGGTCAGGACTTTTCCATCGTCGCTCAGGATCGGAAGGTCCTCGGAGGAGCGAACGGCGTCGTGTTCCATCAGCCAGCTCGCGTTGCGGAAGTCGAAGCCCGCCACGGGAAACATGCCGCGGGTGGTTTCCGAGGCCCGGAGCGAGACTCCCTCGCTCTCGATCAGCGGGCGGGGCGCATCGAAGGCGCTGGGCGAGCTCGCGGCCGGCGTTGTTCCAAAGGGAGCAACGAGAAAAAGAAAGGCCAGGGTTGATCCGGTCAGTATGCGCATATAGCACTCCATCCGCCGAAAGCGATTTCCACCAAAAGGTATTCCCGGTGGACCTGGACGATGACGGGATGGCCTGATCCCGTCATTGGGCCGTTGGGCTTATCCCATTTGGTGGGGGGCGGGGCATTCGAAAAGCTCCGGGCCGTGGACGGTGAGTGGGAGTGCGTCCAACCGGCAACGTGGTTAAAGGCGCACCCGCCTAGCGTATCGGCACTAACGATATTAACGGCGTGGAACTTGGCTTAACCTCTCTCCCCACTGAAACGTTGGCACAGGGAGAGCCTAATGACAACGCAGATTTACCCCCGCGACTTGGTCGGTTTCGGCGCCAAGATGCCCAACCCGAAATGGCCAGGCGGCGCGCGCGTTGCCCTGCAAATTGCCGTCAACTACGAAGCGGGCGGCGAAATGAACATCCTGCATGGCGACCCGCACTCGGAGGAGGTGCTCACCGATACTGGATTTCCGAGGGTCGAGGGCGCCCGCTCAATGATGACGGAATCCTCCTTCGAGTATGGCAGCCGGCGGGGCATCTGGCGCGTCCTGCGCATCCTTGGCGAGCGCGGCATCCGGGCCAGCATCTTTGCCGTCGCCAGCGGCCTCGAGCGCAACCCGGAGGTGGCCCACGCCATGGTCGAGGCGGGGCACGAGATCGTCAGCCACGGCTGGCGCTGGATCGATTACCAATATGTCCCGGAGGCGACGGAGCGCGAACACATCAAGCGCGCCGCCGACAGCATCGAGGCCGTGACGGGAAAACGCCCGGTCGGCTGGATGACCGGCCGGCCTAGCCCCAACACGCGGCGCCTTCTCGTCGAGGCAGGTGGCTTCCTATACGACCGAGATTCCCTGAACGACGAACTGCCCTATTGGGAGGACGTGGGGGGCAAGCCCCACCTCGTCGTGCCGTACTCATATGAGACGAACGACAACCGCTTCGGCGACGGAGTCGGCTTCAGTACGTCCGAGGACTTCTACATCTATATGCGGGACGCCTTTGACATGCTCTATGCCGAGGGCGAAAGCGAGCCGAGGATGATGTCGCTCGGATTACACGACCGGCTGATCGGCCGGCCGGCGCGGGCCGTCGGCCTAGCGCGCTTCCTCGACCATGTTCAAAAGCACGACAAGGTCTGGATCTGTACGGGCGAGGAGATCGCCCGCCACTGGCATACGCACTTCCCGGCGCCGGCCAAGGCCTAACGGGAGGCCCTACCAGGGGAACCGCATGACGTTCTTCCAGCGTTTATCGGCAATAACGCAGTCCTTTTTCAGTCTGCCCCGCTGGGTGATCGTCTGGGTCCTGCTCGTTCTGATCCCGGTCAACACCGCGTCCTTCGCGCTTCTTGGCGCGCCGAGCGGCCAGTGGGCCGCCATCGCGTGGATATTCGTCATGGTGGTGAACACCGGCACGCTTTTTTATTACGGCGGCGTCACGAAAAGCATGTCGATTCCGCATCTCGTGGCATGGGTCCCGCTTGAAATTTTTCTTCTGATGCGCCTTGCCGGCGGCGAAATGGAACCCGCGGGCGCCGAGTTCGGCTACGCCGTTTTGCTGGCCGTCATCAACGGTATTTCACTCGTCTTTGACGGCTACGATTCATACCGCTGGCTGCGCGGCGAGCGCGAGGTCGTGGCGCGCGGTTCCGGCAATGATCAGTAGGGAAAAAGAACACCGCGCGAAGAACTCTTTCACCAGGGGAGTTCGCCGCCGTCGTAGGTGAGGTAGCGTCCCGATTGATCCGGTGTCAGGCCGTCGACGACCTCGGCGATGCCGTGGGCGCTTTCCTCGGGCGTAAGGTCGGCGCCCGCGCCGCCCATGTCCGTACGCACCCAACCCGGATGCAGGCAGACGGCGGTGATGCCGCGCTCCCTGAGGTCGCTGGCCAGGCCGCGCGTCATCATGTTGACCGCCGCCTTCGAGGCGCGGTATCCGACCCAGCGGCACGAATCGGTCATGGCGATACTGCCCAGGATGCTCGAGGTGGTGACGATGGTCTTGCGCTCCGAGGCGGCCACGTTATCGACGAAAGCTTCCGCCATCCGCATGGGGGCCAGCACGTTCACCCGCAGGATCTGGCGCCACTCCTCGTAGTCGATGCTCCCGAAGGACTGCGCCTCTCCCTGCTGGTCGAGCGGGCGCTGCCGCACCTCCATGATGCCCGCGTTGTTGAACAGGACATCGATGGGCTCCGCCCCCAGCGCATTGGCCAAGCCGCCGATGGCGGCGAAGTCGGTCACGTCGAGCGCGTGGACGCGAACACGGCCATCCGGCCCGGCGGCGATCTTGCGCAATTCGCCGGCCTTTTCCGGTGCGCGGCAGCAGGCGTGGATGCGCCACGCCCGGGCGTCGAACTGCTTGACCAGTTCGAGGCCGAGGCCGCGGTTCGCGCCGGTGATCAGGAGTGTCGGCATGGCTCGAATTTCCGCATGGTCACCAGGGAAGCTCCCCGCCGTCGTGAGAAAAGAACTTTCCCGAATCCGCAATCGACAACCCGTCGATGAGCTCGCGCAGCGATGCGATGCTTTCCTCGGGCCCGAGGCGCGCCTTCGGCCCGCCCATATCCGTCCGCACGTGGCCCGGCGAGACGACGACGGACGTGACGCCGCGGTCCTTCAGCTCGAAGGACAGGCCACGCATCACCATGTTCACTGCCGCCTTGGAGGTCCGGTACATATAAAGCTTGCCGGGCGCAAGGCGGCTGCCCGCCTCGTTCAAGGCGACGCTTCCAAGACCGGACGACAGGGTTACGATCAGTTTTCGGCCGGACCCGGCGACATGGTCCACGAACGCTTCCGCCATGTGCGTTGGCGCGAGGAGGTTGATCTCGAAAATACCGGCCCACATCCCGTAGTCCATATTGCCGAACGTGATGTCGTGCGGTTCCATGACGCCCGCGTTGTTCAGCAACAGGTCGATGGTTTCGCCCGCGAGCTCGCGCGCCAGCGACTCGATCCGTCCGTGGTCGGTCACGTCGAGGGTGAGAATCCGGACGCGGTCCTCGGCGCCCGCCGCGATATCGCGCAGGTCGTTGGCGCCCGCGGGGTCGCGGCAGGCGGCGAATACGCGCCAGCCCTCGGCCGCATACTGGCGGGTGAACTCGAGGCCAAGGCCCCGGCTTGCACCGGTGATGAACGCTGTCGGCATGGCGGCGCCGCCCGTTCCCCCCTATTATTGGACTCGTGTGAGCCCGTTGGTTGCGTCTCCCGCGCCGCCGTTCCTAGCATGGATCGGGCGGGCTGACAAAACCGTTGGGCGGTCGATTGGAGGACGGACGGCATGCACCTCGAAGGGTCCTGTCATTGCGGCGCGGTGACGTTTTCGGTCGAGGCCCGGGCGCCCGTGCCGTACATGCATTGCTATTGCTCGATCTGCCGCAAGACGGCGGGCGGCGGCGGATACGCCGTCAACCTCGGCGCCGATTACCGCTCCCTCAAAGTCAAGGGTAAGGAGAACATCTCCACCTACCGGGTCCGGCTCGACCGCACCGAGTTTGGCAAGGAGGAAGCCAACGGGAGCCGCAAGAAGTCCTCGGCCCGGCGCGCCTTCTGCAAGAAATGCGGCAGCGCCCTTTGGGTTCACAGTCCGGATTGGCCGGAGCTTGTCCACCCCTTTGCCAGCGCCATCGATACGCCGCTGCCCTATCCGCAGGACTTGGCTCACATCATGCTCGACTCCGTGCCGGCGTGGATAGAAGTGCCGGAGGGGCCGCGCCACGCGCGTTCCCCGCGCTACCCCGGCGAATCGCTCGAAGCCTGGCACCGGCGCCACGGGGCCTATGACGGGTAGGCCGGCCCGTCGGGGAGCTCTCGGCCGCGCTCCGGAGCGGGTTACGCAGGCGGCGCGGTGGGGAGCTTTACGTCGAATTCGGCCGCGATTTCGGCCAGGGAATCCCGCATGAATTGATGGGCCGGCGTTCCCTCAATCCCTTCCGGCGCGTTTTCGTTCAGCTTCTTGTGGACCGACTTGAACAGCGTCTCCACCTGCTTCGGCTTGAGCGTTCCGCCATCGACGAGCGCGCCAATGAGCGCCATGAGCAGCAGTCCCGTGAGGGCGTCGCTCGCCCCCGCCTTCTGCGCCAGGACATTGGCGTATTCGGCGATTTCGCGGGTGTTGAGCGCCATGAACCGGCCCCTCCTCCTGAATTCCAAGTTCCATCACGAATGCATCATCCGATCTTCGGCCGATCGGACGCGGGGCTTTCATAGCACATGCGCTGGAGGCGGAAAATCCGGGCCGCGGATACTCCTGAGTCCTGAGTCGGAGCGGGTTTGGATGGAGGGGATCGATAGTTGCCCGCCCGGCCCGTTAGGGGCCCCTTAACCATTCTCAACCACCGGCAGAGCGGCCCTCCCACCCCTAACCCAAATTTCATGGTCTAAGGCATCCTGCCCGCCTATTTCAAAGGGAGGGAGAGGGATGAACAAGAAGATCGTATTGGCGATTATGTTGGGAGCGTTCACGCTGGCCGCGTGCACCCCGGTGGAAGTCGACGTGTCCTTGCTCTGGCGGAAGAAGACGTCCAATGGCACGGAAACAGTGTCGAAGGAAACTAGAACGATTTACCTAGACGAAAAAGGCAATGAGACTGTGGGGAAAACGGACAAGTGGACCACGATCGTGACGTACATCCACAAAATCGAGTATCCCGGCGGTGCTTCCGCAAGCAGCTCCGTTGATCCCTGCGGCGGCGGGTTTTGCGATGAAAACGGTAGGGACGTGACCAAAGTGGCAAGCAGTGAAACGCTCGATAAGAAGAACAAACGGGTCTCTAGGATACCTCGGGGGCACCAAAATTTCGCGAGCGGCACTCCCTCGGAGCAAGAGGTGGACTACGGCAGCGGCAGTTCGTACTAGTATTTGACTGGCAAGTGGATTGGACAGGCCCGGCGCGTCATTTGCGCCGGGCTTTCGTTTGCGCGCGTCCCGCGCGATGTGATTGCGCAGACGCCACGGGCGGCGAGATAATTGGGGTGACGTCCGGGCCCTGTTAGGGTCATTATCCGCTTGCCGTCATGACTCTGACCGACAAAACCTGTGTGCCCTGCCGTGGCGGGACACCGCCCCTAACGCCCGATCAGGCCGCCGCGTATCGTGGCGAGGCGCCCGCGTGGGCGCTGACGCACGATGCAACGCGCATCGAGCGCGATTTCAAGTTCGCGAACTTCGCCGAGGCAATTGCCTTCGTGAACCAGGTCGGCGTCCTCGCCGAGTCCGAGGGGCATCACCCCGACATCGCTTTCGGCTGGGGCTACGCCCGCCTGACCCTCACCACGCACACGATCAAGGGCCTGCACGAGAACGACTTCATCATGGCGGCGAAGATCGACAGGCTCGCCTGACCGGCACCGCTCTAGTTTTTTTCGCTCACGGCTGCGGGTCCGCGCCTGCGCGGGCGCGCCGGATAACCGGCGGGCCGCCTTGCGGCCGTGGGCGATTCCAGTTGAACCGGGAACGCCCTTGCGCGGCATCCGTTCACGTAGAAACGCTTCGGCGGTTACCGAATGGATAAAGCTGCCCCAGCATCTTGAGAGCAGAACAATTTTATCCAAAGTGATTGAACCGCGCCGGTTCAATCACTTCGGAATTTGCTCTTGGGACAGACTATTGTGGGACGCCTTGTGGCGGACCGGAATGTCCGGGATGCGCGCCGCGCCGGGCGTTATGGCGCTCACGGAACGCCTCGCGCCGCCCTCGTAACTCTTCCCGTGTCACCGTGCCGTCGTTGTCGCGGTCGAGGCGGCTGACGATCAAGGCAAAGGGTTCCAGGAACTCCTCGCGGGTGACCACGGCGTCGCCGTCGTTGTCGAGCCGCTGGAAAGCGTCGACCACGCGTTCGCGCATGGCGTCGAGCCACAGCGCCCGGTATTCCTCGAGGGTTAGCTTTCCGTCCCCATTGGTGTCGAATTTGGCAAGCCGGTCGCCCCTGAACTGGTCGACCTCCGACTGCTTGAGGCTGCCGTCTCCATCGGTATCGAAGGTTTCCAAAATCGACGGTCCGCCCGAGCGGGCGCCCGCCGCGGCGGCGGGCGCCGCCAGCAGGGCAAGACCCACGGCGGTGATCATCAATGTGCGGTACTTCATTGTAATTCTCTCCAGATTGATTTTGGGGCCAGAGGGGTTGCCGGAAACGGCCGGCGCCTTCCAGAGAGTTGCACGGCGCAGGTCCCGGAAATCCGTCGCACGATAATGCGGCAGATCGCCGCGGCGTCCGCCGGCGCCTCGGATGGACGCGCGGAAACCAAATAAAATCGACAATAACCGGGCGGAGAACGAAGTAATGCAATTGCGAATTATTATCACTTTAGAATAGATCCATCGGCGCCGGATGAATTCGGGCAGCTTGGTAAGACAAACTTAGTGGATTTCCCCTAAAACTCGGCTCGCCTTCGCCGGATGGTAGTAACCCGGCCGTGAGGCCTGACCTGATTGGGGGATACGATGTTACCGACGACGCCTCGCGAGACGATCCGCTCACTCGGGATCGGCACGAACATTCGCGGCCGGTCCGCGCCGGAACGGCCGATGGGGCCGCTGCTCCAACGAGTCATCATGGGGGCCAACAAAATGAGACTTGCTCATCCGTTACGAAAGGCCGCCCTCGCCATGGCGGTCGTCGCCGCTGTTTTCGCGGCACCGGGACAGGGGCGCGCCTTGGAACTCGGCCTTACGCCCAGCAACGTTGTTGGGCTGTGGACTAACGTCAACGAGGCGCTACTCGCGACGGCGCGCGTCGTGTCCAACGATTCCGTGTGGCTCGCCCAGGTGGCGGAGTTGGCTCCAGGGACGTTCGAAGGAAAGAAGCCGAGCGACGTGCTCCAACGAGTGACCGAATTCCGAACCAAGCTGAACCGGCTGAGGGAAGGGTTCGGGCTGAAGGAAACCGACAGCAACGTCAAATTCGACGGCACCATCACTCCTTCCGTCGTGTTCCTGAAATCGGGGGAGGTGTTGAATGGCCTGGTGGACTGGATCATTCGAAACACAAGCGACCAACAACTCGTCAGTCAGTTCTACACCGACCGCCAAATCCAGGGGATGACGCCGAGCGATGCCTTCGGCTTCGTGGATCTTGCCACGCGCAGGCTCGATCAAATCATTGCAAAAGCGGGCGCGTAGGCGGCCGGGCTATAACGAAGAGAGGCTTGAGTAATGTTGACTTGGCTAAACGACTTAAAGATTCGGACGCTTGGCACGGCCATGGCCGGCTTCCTGATTCTCGTGGCGGTCATCGTTGGAAGCACGTCCGGCATCTCGTTGAACGGGGTCAATAAGCTCGGCGGTACCTGGAAAGAGTTCGAGACCGGCGCGGCGACGAAGGCGGTTATCCTCGGCGATCTGCGCAGCTCTCTCGGCTACGGCGGAACCATCCACCAATTCAAGAACTTCGTCCTGCGCCAGGACCGCCCGCGCATCGTAAAGATCCAGGCAAATTTGATGAAGGCCACGGTCGCGCTCACCGCATACAACGCGCTCGGCATTACCGACCGTGAGAAGGCCGCCCTGGCCGACATCAACATGGTCCTCAGCAAGTATAAGGAAGCGACGAGCGTGGTGGAACGGCTAGCCCGCGACGGCGCCTCACCGACGGAAATCGACCAGACCGTAAAGGTCGATGACGGCCCGGCGCTCGCCGGCATGGTCGTGCTCGATGAAGAGTTATTGATCGCACGCAGCACGAGTGCCGGCAAGGTGAATGGAGCGGTGTCGAGTGCGACGGGATTCATTACGGTCGCCACGGCCGTACTGGCGGTGCTACTCGTTCTGCTGATCGGCGGGTTTATTTGGTTCACGCGGCTGCGGGTTTTGAGGCCTTTGGCGGCGCTTGGCGATTCGATGGGTGTGCTCGCCAAGGGCGACAACTCCATCGACATTCCCTTGCTCGATAATAAAGACGAGATCGGCGAAATGGCGAAGACGGTGCAGGTCTTCAAGGAGAATGCGATCGAGAAGTTGCGCCTGGAAGAGGAAGAGAAGAAGGCCGCCACGGAACGGCAACGGCTCGAAGAGGAAGCCAGACGGAAGGAGGAGGAGGCCAGAAAGGCCGAGGCCGAGCGGGAGGCCGAAGCGAGGCGCATCGAAGACGAACGCGCCGCCGAGGCGAGGCAGCTTGAGGAGCAGCGTGCGGCCGACAAGCGGGCGCTTGAGGAGAAGGAGCGCCAGGTCGAGGCCGAGCGTCAGGCCAACGCCAAGCGTCTTGAGGAAGAACGCGCCGCCGAAAAGCAGGCTCTGGAAGAAAAGGAACGTGCCGCCGAGGTCAAGCGTCAGGCCGCCGCCAAGCGTCTTGAGGAAGAACGCGTCGCCGAAAAGCAGGCTCTCGAAGAAAAGGAACGCGCCGCCGAGGCCGAGCGTCAGGCCGAACAAAAACGCCTCGACGACGAGCAACGCATCCGCGACGCCAAGGAAATGGCCGAGCAGGAAGCCCGCCAACAACGCATCGATGCCTTGACGAACGCCTTTGAGGAATCGGTCACGGCGGTCCTGCAATCCGTCTCCGCCTCGGCGGAAGAGATGGAGAGGATCGCCCAGACGCTCAATATGGCGGCTCAGCAGGCGACCGGCGAGAGTGCCGCGGTCGCCAGCGCCTCGGAGCAGGCGACCTCGAACGTTCAGACGGTGGCCGTCTCGGCCGAGGAATTGACCGCGTCGATCGGGGAAATCAGCGGACAGATCGCCCGCTCCGCGAAGATAGCGAAGGAAGCCGCCGAGGCCGCCGAGAGCACGAACGAAACGATTCAAGTGCTTTCGGAAAGCGCGCAGCAGATCGGCGACGTGGTGACATTGATCAACGACATCGCCGAACAAACCAACTTGCTGGCGCTCAACGCCACCATCGAAGCGGCCCGGGCGGGCGAAGCCGGAAAGGGATTCGCCGTGGTCGCGTCCGAGGTTAAGGGTCTCGCCAGTCAGACCGGAAATGCAACGGAGCAGATCGGCATTCAGATCTCCTCGGTCCGCGAATCGACGGATAAAGCCGTCGTGGCCATCCAAAGCATCGGCAAGACGATCGCCGAAATGAACCAGATCACCATCGGAGTGTCGGCGGCGATGGAACAGCAATCCGCGGCCACCGCCGAGATCAGCCGGAATGTTCAAGAGGCGGCGACCGGGACTCAGAGCGTCACCGATTCCATCTCCAAGGTGTTGACGGCGTCCCAGGAGACCGGCAATGCCTCGGACCAGGTTCTCGACTCCGCCAAGAACCTGGCGACCCAGTTCGACACGCTCCGTTCCACGGTGCAGGAGTTCCTGATCGAGATCAAAGCCGCCTGAGGCGGCCCCGAGACGCGGCTACGGCCTATTCCGCCGGCCTTGCGGTCCTTTGCTCGCGCCGCTGGCTGGCGGGGCCGTAGCCGCCACCCGTCGGAGTCTGGATCACGAAAACGTCGCCCGCGTTCATCTCGACCTGCCAGCGGCCCGAGTCCGATGAGTCGCGCCCGCCGCCTGCGCGCTCCACCCAATTGCGCCCCACTTCGCCGGGGTCTCCACCGGCCGCGCCGAAGGGCGGCACCACGCGGTGGCTCGCCAGCATGGCGGCCGTCATCGGCTCCAGAAAGCGGATGCGCCGGATCGTCCCGTCGCCGCCCCGCCATTGCCCGCCGCCGCCCGAGCCGCGCCGGATGCGGTGGCTCTCCAGCAGCACGGGGAAGCGCCATTCCAGTATCTCGGGGTCGGTCAGGCGCGTGTTGGTCATGTGCGTATGCACCGCGGAGGTGCCGTCGAAGCCTGGTCCCGCGCCCGAGCCGCCGCAGATGGTTTCGTAATACTGCCAGCGTTCGCTGCCGAAGGTGAAGTTGTTCATGGTCCCCTGCGCCGCGCCGATCACGCCCAGCGCGCCGTAGAGGCAATCGGTGATGTTCTGGGAGGTCTCGACGTTACCCGCGACCACCGCGGCGGGGTAGGACGGGCGCAGCATCGAGCCTTCCGGAATGATGATCTCGAGGGGTTTCAGGCAGCCCGCGTTGAGCGGGATGTCGTCGTCCACGAGCGTGCGGAAGACGTAAAGCACGGCGGCGCGGCACACCGCCGAGGGCGCGTTGTCGTTGCCCGGATGCTGGGACGACGTGCCCGTGAAGTCGATCACCGCGTGCCGCGCCGCATGATCGACCGAAATGGTGACGGCGATTTGGGAGCCGTCGTCGAGCGGGTAGACGAAATGCCCGTCCTTCAAGACGTCGAGGACGCGGCGCACCGACTCCTCCGCGTTGTCCTGGACGTGTCCCATGTAGGCCCGCACCACATCGAGCCCGAAGTGATCGACCATGTTGCGCAGCTCGGCGGCGCCTTTCTCGCAGGCCGCGATCTGGGCCTTCAGATCGGCCAGGTTCTGGTCCGGATTGCGGGCCGGGTAGGGGCCCGACGCGAGGAGGTCGCGGATTTCGGCTTCCCGGAACCGGCCCCCGTCCACGAGCAGGAAGTTGTCGATCAGGACGCCTTCTTCTTCGACATTGGTGGAGCCGGGCGGCATCGACCCCGGCGTGATCCCCCCGATGTCGGCGTGGTGGCCGCGGCTTCCCACGTGGAACAGCAAGTCTTGGCCGGCGCGGTCGAACACGGGCGTAATCACGGTGATGTCGGGCAGGTGCGTGCCGCCGTTGTAGGGCGCGTTCAGCACGTAAACGTCGCCGGGTTTCATCGTGCCGCCGCGCTCGCGGATCACGGTTTGGATGCTCTCGCCCATGGAGCCCAGGTGGACCGGCAGATGGGGTGCGTTGGCGATGAGCTCGCCGTCCACGTCGAACAGCGCGCAGGAGAAGTCGAGCCGTTCCTTGATGTTGACGCTGGAGGCCGTGTTTTGCAGCACGAACCCCATCTGCTCGGCGATCGCCATGAACAGGTTGTTGAAGATCTCCAGCATCACCGGGTCGACCTCGGTCCCGATCGCCGACGTGCGGCGCGGCGGCACGGCGCGCGACAACACGATATGGTTCCGCGCCGTGAGTTCCGCGCGCCAACCTGGCTCGATGACGATGGTGCTGTTGGGTTCGACCAGGATCGCGGGCCCGTCGACCTTGGCGCCGGGTTGCAGGCTGTCGCGCTCGAAGACGGGCGTTGTGTGCGGCTGCCCCGCCATGCGGACCTCGATGCGCCCCTTGGCCTTGGGCGGAACCGGGTCGCGCGCTTCCGGAAGGCGCGGCTCCTCGGGTGGGTCGGAAAGCCCGGTGATCTCGACCGCCGCCGCCTCCACGATCAAGGTCTTGCCGGGCGAGACGAAGCCATAGCGCTGGCGGTGCGCGTCCTCGAAGCGGGCGGTCACCTCGTCCGGCGCGCCAAAATCGACGACCAGCGCCGAATCCGTGCCCTCATAGCGCAGGTGCAGCTTGCGCGCCTCGCGGATGCGTTCTTCCGGCACGTCCTGGGCGCGCATGCCCGCCCGTCCGTCCGCCGCGAGTTGACCGAGAACGTCCTCGAGCTCCGGTATGAGGGCGTCGTTGAGCGCACTCTCGACGGCGCGCTCGCGCATGGCCGTCATGTCGGCGAGGCCCATGCCATAGGCCGAGAGCACCCCGGCCAGGGGGTGGATGAACACGCGCGTCATGCCGAGCGCATCGGCGACCAGACAGGCGTGCTGGCCCGCGGCGCCGCCGAAACAGCACAACGTGTATTCGGTCACGTCGTAGCCGCGCTGGATCGAGATTTTCTTGATGGCGTTGGCCATGTTCTCGACCGCGATGGCGAGGAAACCTTCGGCCACGTCCTCGGGTGTGCGCGCCTCGCCCGTCGCGGCTTCGATCTCGCGTGCGAGCGCGGCGAACTTCTTCCGCACGACCGCTTCGTCGATGGGTTGATCGCCCTCCGGGCCGAACACATGGGGAAAGAACTCCGGCCCGATCTTGCCGAGGCAGACGTTGGCGTCGGTCACCGTCAGGGGTCCGCCTTTTCGGTAGCAGGCCGGGCCGGGATCGGCGCCTGCCGAATCGGGGCCGACGCGGAAGCGCGCGCCGTCGAAATGCAGGATGGATCCGCCGCCCGCGGCCACGGTATGGATCGCCATCATCGGCGCGCGCATGCGCACACCCGCCACTTCGGTCTCGAAGGCGCGCTCGAACTCGCCGTTGAAGTGCGAGACGTCGGTCGAGGTGCCGCCCATGTCGAAGCCGATGATCTTGTCGAAGCCCGCCATGGCGCTGGTGCGCACGGCGCCGACCACGCCACCCGCCGGCCCCGAGAGGATGGAATCCTTGCCCTGGAAGAAACGGGCGTCGGTGAGGCCGCCGTTCGACTGCATGAACAAAAGGCGCGTATCGCCGGCTTCGGCGGCCACGCGGTCGACATAACGGCGCAGGATGGGCGACAGGTAGGCGTCGACCACGGTGGTGTCGCCGCGGCTGATGATCTTCATCAGCGGGCTGACTTCGTGCGAGACCGAAACCTGCGTGAAACCGATCTCGCGCGCGATATCCGCGACCGCCGCCTCGTGCGCCGGGTAGCGGTAGCCGTGCATGAAGACGATGGCGGCCGCGCGGAATCCGTCATCGAACGCCGCCTGGAGATCGGCGCGGGCCGCCGCCGCATCGAGTGGCGCGATCGGCTCTCCCCGGGCGCCCACCCGTTCGTCCACTTCGACGACGCGCTCGTAAAGCTGTTCCGGCAGAACGATGTGAAGGTCGAACAGCTTGGGCCGGTTCTGGTAGCCGATGCGCAGGGCATCGCCCAGGCCCTTGGTGATGACGAGCAGGGTGCGTTCCCCCTTGCGCTCGAGCAGCGCGTTGGTGGCGACCGTGGTGCCCATCTTGATGGCGCTGATCGCGCTTCCGGGTATGGCCTCGTTCGGCCCAAGTCCCAGCACGTCCCGGATGCCCTGCAGCGCCGCGTCCTCGTAGTGGCCGGGGTTCTCCGACAACAGCTTGTGCGCGCGCACCTCGCCCTTGGAGGAACGCGCCACCACGTCGGTGAAGGTGCCGCCGCGGTCGATCCAGAACTCCCAGCGGAGATCGGTCGTGGGGCCGCCGGAGGGATTGGTTTGTGTGGGATTTGCTGCCATGACGGCGGCCAACATATCAGGTTCACCATCTCGCGGGCGCGCCGCCATGACGGCGGCGCCTTATTTGGTTTCAAAAAGCTGAGAAACCGTTGCCATCGGCAGGAATAGCCGGGACGGACTTTTCGGAAAGGCGATGAAGTCATAGGACCGCCAGAAACGGACGGCTCCGTCGTCGACGGCGTCGACAACGACGGCCCATGAGGCGACGCTTTTGCTGGCCTCCCAAATCCGCTCCAGGGCGTCAAGGAGAAGGCGCTCGCTCAGGCCCTGGCCTTGATGGGTTCGGGCGATCGCGAATTGGCCGATGAGCGTCACGGGTATGGCCCGGGCCCGCGGCAGCCGCAGCGTCTTGATGACGTTTGCCGGTAGCTCTCCGGGGTCCGCGCTCAGACTGGAGAGCGTGTAGTAACCCGCGACCTCACCCGCCTCCGCACCTTCCAACACGAACACGACACTGAGCTTCCGCCGAACATCCTGTGAACCGCGCTCTCGCAGGTATTGATCGATCCGATCGTTGCCACAGGAAAATCGTTGGCGGTCATGATGCGGCCCGAGTGGCCCGACTATGAAGTCAAGGCGTTCCGGCACCTAACGGGCGGCCCGCTTCTCGCGCCGCCGGGCAGCCGCTTTGAGGCGTGCGGAGGGGTCGGGCGGATCGATTAGCGCGCCGATAAAGGCGTCGCGGTCGCCACCGCTTAGCACCATCCGGTCGTGCCGGTCGAGGGTTTCAAGCGCCGACTCATAGGCTTTCGTCACAACGAAATCGGTCAAGGACTGCCCATTCAGCGCAGCCGCGCGTTCGATCGCACGCTTGACGATTCGTGTCGTCCGCAAGGCGATTCGCTGGTTCCTCTTCGAGTCGTCCGGTGTGGGCATTCGTTGAACTCCAAGGCGCCGATGCGCGGGCGACACCGAATATATGTATGTCAATTAGGCGTACATGTCAAGGCCGCGGGCGCGCTTTGCACCGGCTGGCGCGGGGGCGAGCCTGGGGGTAAGGTCGGGCAAACGTAAACTCCAACCTAAGCTTTCGGGGGAGGGGCCTAAGACGGCCAAACCGGTCCCCGAGTATCTGGCGAATACCTGGCGAGTATCTGGTGAGCATCTGGGGAAAATTGATCGGTGCCACGGCGGGCTTTGCTATTGGCGGGCCCATCGGCGCGCTCATGGGCGGCTTTACGGGGCACCTCGTCGACAAGCGGCGGGGCGCGCAGGCCACGGGCAAGGACGGCACCAAACAGATCGCCTTCACCATCGGGGTCATCGTGCTGGGCGCCAAGATGGCCAAGGCCGACGGCGTCGTGACGCCGGACGAGGTGGCCGCCTTCAGGGAGGTCTTCCGTGTTCCGCCCAGCGAAATGCGGAACGTGGGCCGCATCTTCGATCAGGCGCGCCGCGACGCCTTTGGCTTCGAGCCCTACGCGCGCCAGGTCGCCGGACTGTTCCAAGGCAATCCGCGCGTGCTCGAGGACCTCCTGGACGGCTTGTTCCATATCGCGAAAGCGGACAACGTCATTCATCCGGCGGAGCTGGAATACCTGCGCGACGTGGCGGAAATATTCGGCTTCGGCGAGGCCGAGTTCGCCCGCATCCGCGAGACTCACGTGGGGCCGGACAAGGCCGATCCCTACACCGTGCTGGGCGTCGACCGCGGCATCTCCGATGCGGATCTCAAAGCGGCCTACCGTAAGCTGGTCCGCGAGCACCACCCCGACACCCTGATCGCGCAGGGCATGCCGCAGGAGTTCATCGATGTGGCCAATGGAAAGGTGGCCGCGATCAACGACGCCTACGACCGTATCGAAAAAGAGCGGGGCCTGTAGCCGGCGCGGGCGGTTCCCCAAAGCTTACCTGTGATCGAACGCCCGAGCCCCAACTTCAACGCGCGCGGCGGCGTGTCTATCGACATGCTGGTCCTGCACTACACCGGCATGCCGGACTGTGAGGGCGCGCTTGGCCGGCTCTGCGACCCTGCTTCCAAGGTGAGCGCGCACTACCTGATCGACCAGGACGGAACGGCCTACGCCATGGTGCCGGAGGCGCAGCGCGCCTGGCACGCGGGCGTCGCCTCCTGGCACGGCGAGGACAACATCAACTCGCGCTCCATCGGCATCGAGCTGGTCAACCCCGGGCACGAGCTCGGCTATCGGGATTTTCCCGAGCCCCAGATGGCCGCGCTCGAGTCCCTGGCGCTGGATATCGTGCGGCGCCACGACGTCGCCGCGCCGCGGGTGTTGGGACATTCGGACGTGGCGCCCGCGCGCAAGCAAGACCCGGGCGAGAAGTTCGACTGGCGGCGTCTCGCCGCCGCCGGCATCGGCCTGTGGCCCGATGGTCCCGCTGAAGCGGAAGCGGGGGCCGATCTCGGGCCCGGCGATGAGGGTGAGGGCGTCGCCGAGTGGCAATCGCACCTGGCGGCGTTCGGCTACGGCGTGCCCGGTCACGGCCGCTATGACGACGCCACCAGGGCCGTCGTCACGGCCTTCCAACGCCACTTCCGGCCGGGCCGCGTGGACGGGGCCGCGGATGCCGAAACTCGCGGAATCCTCATCCGCCTCCTCGATATGTTCGGGGATTCCTAGGGCCGCGAGGGCCGCACCGAGGCGCGATGAGGCGCCTTGGGGCGCGGGCGAATGGCCTACCTCGAATGGGGTGTTGCGTAACCGCCCCGTGGGGCAAGAATTGGGGTTAGCCCTCCGCAGCCTCCCGATCGAGCGGCGCCATGAAGCTTGCGACGATTTCAACGGTATTTGCTCTCGGCGCCCTCGCGGCCTGCGCCGGCGTGCCGGACGAGACACTAGTTGCGTCCTATGGCGATACGGGGCTGATCGCGGCGTCCCCATCGGAGACAAGCCCGGAGAAACCGGCGCCCGAGGCCGCCGCGTCTCAAGCGGCCGATGCGCCCGCCACCGTTACCAGCGCGGAGCTGGAGGACGAGAAACCGGGCCCCGGCGCCCTGGCCTTCAGTCCGGCGCAAGAAGGCGGTGAGGCCACCCCCGAGGACGTGTCCGCCCCGGAAGACCAAGACGCTCAGGTCGCTTCCCTGCCCAAGCCAGACGAGGAGCCCGCCGCCGAGGAGACTGCATCCCTGCCCAAGCAAGACGCGGAGCCCGCCGCCGAGGAGACCGCGGCCCTACCCCAGCAAGACGCGGAACCCGCCGCCAAGGAGGCCGCGGCCTTGCGTGAGCCCGCCTCCGAGGAGACTGCGGCCCTGCCCGAGCAAGACGCGGAGCCCGCGGCCGAGGACACCGCATCCCTACCCCAGCAAGA
>JADFIH010000014.1 GCA_022566715.1 Pseudomonadota bacterium
GCCAGAATGCGACGATCACAGCCATCCGCGCCTCCCTCAACGCGCGCTCAAGGGCCGCGAGATCAGGCACCGGAAGTCCTCTCGCTTGCCATATCCATGAGGCCGCAGTCGCAGCGAAGGCCCCCTGGCGGGGATGTGCCGGTCCACGTGAAGGCGTGCGAACCTACGCGGCACCCGGTCTCTTTCATGATTCTCATTCCCTGCTCGGGCTCAGCCACGCGCCACCGCCTCCCTCTGCCTCATATCGACGCCTCCGACGAGCAGCCACGGCCAACCCGCCAGCCGCGACGCCACCGCGCCGCCGAGCACGTCCCCGAGCGCCTTCGGCGACCCGAGGTTCGTCGTCACGATGGTGGTGAGGTCGTTCGACCACCGGCGGTCGATGAGCAGCCGCAACTGTTCCCGCGTCCAGTCCGTGCCGCGCTCAGCGCCGAGGTCGTCGAGCACCAGCACCGGCACCGCCGCGACGCGCGCCATGAACTCCTGCGCCTGCTCAGTGGCGCCGTCGTCGAAGCGGGAGCGAGTGGCCTCGAGCAGCGCCGGGACGCTCCAGAACTGCGAGGGGTGGCAGGACTCGACCGATTGCCGCAGCAGGGCGCAGGCGAGGTGCGTCTTGCCGGTGCCCCACCGCGAGCCGCAGAACACGACTGGATGCCGCTCGCCCCAGCGCCTCGCCCACTGGAGTGCCTCGCTCTTGCCGTCTAGCTCATCGAAGTTGTCCAGGGTGGCCCCTACGAACCGCTCCGGCACACCTGCGCGCCGCATCCGTTCCTCGACGGGCACGCACGAGCAGAACACCGGCACGCCGAACATCGGCTCGCCCGGCACGTCGGTCACGCGCACCATCCCAGCGCCGCCGCAGCGCTCGCACGCCACCACGGCCACCCGATCACGCTCAGCCTCGGCAGCGGCCAGCACGCCCGGCGTGGCGCGCTCACGCTCTCGCTCCTGCATCGCTCGCAGGTGATCCACCGTCAGGCCGAGCGGATTCGTTCGCGAAGGTCCACCCCGGCTCCTGTTCAAAGCCACTTCCGCCAGGAGGCACCGACGCCACTCGTCCCGCCCGAACCGCGCCACTGTCACGCCGCCCAGACGCATCAGTCGTGCGAGTTGCAGCGCGCTGGGTTCGCCCATCGGAATCCTCCAAAATGTGTTTGAGCGTCTTTCGGATGGCCGCGGTGCTTTTTGCGTTCACCTCGAACGCCCACGCCAGAACCTGACGTACGTGACCTTCGTCCGCGCCACGGCGGAACAGGTCGTCGCAGAACCCGTTGGGGAAGACATAGATACCGAGCTGCGACTTCATATCGTGCTCGAGCAGGTCTCGCGCTCCCGCCTGCTCATCCGTCAGGGGGGTCAGGGACGATCCCTCACGCGCACGCGCTCCGGAGTGTGTATGTTCTTGATCTGAATCGGGACCGGGAACGGGATCCGGATCAGACGCGCGCGCGTAGCTGGTGGGTTGCTGGTATTCCATAGGAGATTGCTGGTCCAGCACTTTTGATGCTGGTGGGTTTGCTGGTCCAGCATTTGCTGGTGGTGCTGGTGCGCTTGCTGGTGCGCCAGACTCGAAATGGCCTCGTGAGTTGCGTTTGGCTTTCGCCGCGCGCTCGCGCCCACCGATGGCCTTACTTTGATTCTTTTCTCGCGTTTCCGCGCCGGTTGGCTGGTAGTCACCGTAGTCGTGAATTGTGTAACTACCGTCGCCCACGGCCTCGAGCAGGCCCGCGCCGACGAGTTCCGATATCTCGCGCCTGCGTGATCGGACCATGCCCTCGGCGACCACGCCGTCCGTCGCGTGCTTGTTGCACCAGCACAGCAGGGTCACGAAGCGCCGGAACGCCGGGTTGGTGAGGCCGATGATCTTCGGGTGGGTGGGGAAGTCGTCCTCGAGCCGTACCCAGCTCATACGCTGGCCTCCTCGGCCGCCGCGTGGCAGGCGCGCGAGGCGCAACGCGCCCTTTCCGCAGGCGACCGTCAAGTGCGCGTCCAAGGTCGTTCCGGGGGCGCCCGCCCGGTCGACGGCGTCCGCGGCCAGCACCTTGATGCGCTCGCCCTCCAGATCGAACCAAGCGCCCGGAAAGGGCGCGAGCCCGCGAACCAAGCGCTCGATCTCCCCGGCGGGCCGCCGCCAGTCGATCCGGGTTTCGGCCTTAACGATTTTTTTGGCGTACGTCACGCTCTCGCCCGGTTGCGGGGTCGGCGCCGCGTTCCCGGCGGCCACGGCTTCGAGGGCCCGCACCATCAGCGGGCCGCCCAATTCGGCCAAACGGTCGTGCAAATCGCCGGCCGTCATTCCGGGACCGATCGCCACCTGCTCGCGAAACAGGACGGGCCCGGTGTCGAGCCCCTCGTCCATCCGCATGATGCACACGCCCGATTCGGTATCCCCCGCCATGATGGCGCGTTGGATGGGCGCGGCGCCGCGCCAGCGCGGCAACAACGAGGCGTGGATGTTGAAGCAACCAAGGCGCGTTCCGTCCAGAACCGGCTTGGGCAGCATCAGCCCGTAGGCGGCGACCACGGCGGCATCCGCGCCGATCTCCGTAAACGCCATTTGGTCGGCGGAGTGTTTCAAGGAGCGCGGCGTTCGCACCTCCAGGCCCTTTTTCGCCGCGAAGTCATGCACGGCCGACGTCCGGGCCTTCTGGCCGCGTCCGCCGGGCCGGGGCGGTTGGGTGTACACGCAGCAGACCTCGTGACCGGCATCGGTCAGGCTTTGCAGGGCCGGAACCGCGAACGCCGGCGTCCCCATGAAGACGAGACGAAGGGACCGGGCGGTCACTCTCCCGCCGCCTGCAGGCGCTTTGCCTTCACCAGCTTGCGCAGGATGATGCCGCGCTTGATGGCCGACAGGTGATCGACGAACAGGATGCCTTCGAGGTGGTCCATCTCGTGCTGCAACACGGTGGAGAGCAGGCCTTCGGCCTTGATCGTCCGGGTCTCGCCGTTCTCATCGAGGTAGCGGACTTCGACGGCGGCCGGCCGTTCGACGTCGGCATAGTACTCCGGCAGGGACAGGCAGCCCTCCTCCGCCAGCGCGATCTCGTCCGCCTGCCAAATGATCTCCGGATTGACCAGCCGGACCGGCGCCGGCGGGTCCGGGTCCTTGGCCACATCGATGACGATGATGCGCTCCGGCACGCCGGCCTGAACCGCCGACAGGCCGACCCCCGGCGCCATATACATGGTCTCCAGCATGTCGTCCATGAGCGCGCGCACCCGGTCGTCCACCGTCTCGACGGGTTTGGAAATGATTTTAAGGCGCGGATCGGGCGCCACGATGATGCTCAGTCTCGCCATGGCGGGCCGGCTAACTCTCTGACTTGGTGACCTTTCTTTGCGCAGTACCTAGACTTGGTCCGCCACGCCGTCAAGCGCGCGGCGCCGGTTCCGATCCGCGGCCAGGATGGTATGCTGAGGGCATGTGGACAGCGCGCTTGAGGTTCATCGGGTGACGGCGGGTTTGATCGCCGTCGCGGTGGTTGCCGTGCTGGTGGCCCTGGGCGCGTTGGCGGTCGCCTTGCGGGGTGGCCGCACGCGCGCCGCCGCGGACGCCAAGACCGCCGAATTCGCCCAGAGCGCCGCCGCGTTGGGCGAGACCCAAACCGAAATCATGGTCCGGCTCAAGGCCCTGGCCGAAGCCCAAACCGTGGGGCAATCCGACCTGACGCGAACCCTGAACGAACGGCTCGACACCGTTTCAAAACGCATGGGCGAACGCCTCGAAAGCACGGCGGTCAAGACCGCCGAAAGCCTGGGCGATCTGAAGAAGCACCTCAACGTCATCGACGACGCACGAAAGAATATGGAGGAACTTGCGGGTCAGGTCGTCGGCCTGCAGGACATCCTGAACAACAAGCAGGCGCGCGGCGCGTTCGGCGAGATTCAGCTCAACGACATCGTGCGCAACGCGCTACCGCCTTCGGCCTACGAAATGCAGGCGACCCTCTCGAACGGCAAGCGCGTGGACTGCCTGATCAAGTTGCCCAACCCGCCGGGCACCATCGCCATCGACGCGAAGTTTCCGCTCGAGAGCTATCACGCCCTGCGCAACGCGGCCGACGACGCCGCGCGGACCCAGGCCGCACGCCAATTCCGCGCTGACATATTGCGCCATGTGACGGAAATTAACGCGAAGTACATCGTGCCCGGCGAGACCGCCGAATCGGCGCTGATGTTCCTGCCGTCCGAAGCGGTGTATGCGGAGCTTCACGCGAACTTCACCGAGGTGGTGGAAAAGTCCTACCGGCTGCGCGTCTGGATCGTGTCGCCGACAACCCTGATGGCGACCTTGAACACCGTGCGCGCCGTGCTCAAGGATGCGCGGATGCGCGAACAAGCGGGCGTGATCCAAAAGGAAGTCCTGACGATGCTCGACAACGTGCGCCGCCTCGACGGGCGCGTCGCGAAGTTGCAGAGCCACTTCGCGCAGACCTCGGAGGATATACGCCAGGTGCGCATCTCGACCGACAAGATCACCCTGCACGGCGAGCGAATCGAAGAAGTCCAACTCGGCGAAGACCAAGCGGCGGAGCCAGACAAAGTGGCCGCGAAGGAGGCGGCGAAACTGCCGATTGCGGAAACTCCGGACTCCACCACGCTCGCGCGCGCCGCCGCCGAAGAGTAAACCTTCGCCCAGGCGCCGGGCCCGCTCAGGCCGGCAGGACGTCGGCGAAGATAAAGCCGTCGCGCTCGACGACCTCGCCCGTGACCGTGTCGATGCCGGTCGAGAACATGGGGCCGTGCGTGGCCACGGTGTGAAACTCCCCGTTCTCGCCGCAAGGATCGACGCTCTCCGGTAGATCGCGCAAGAGGTTCGAGTCGAAGGCGCGCCCGGCGAAGGACCGGTCGAGCTTCTTGGGATCGATGGTGGTGATCGTCGCCCGCAAACCCGAGGCCACCATTTCGTCCGCAAGCTCCGCCGTGTCACGCAACCACAACGGGAACACGCACTCGATGCCGATGGGCGACAGCTTGGCCAGGCGGTATTCGCGGATGTCTTCGAGAAACAAGTCGCCGAACACCATGTGGGTCACGCCTTGGACCTTGGCGTCGTCCATGGCGGCCGCCATCTTCGCCTCGTAGACCTCGTTCGGGCAGGGCGAGGGGATGCCCACCTTGATGACCGGTAGGCCGGCCGCGGCGGCCTGCGCATCGAGCAGCGCCTCGCGCACCCCATGCATGGAGACGCGGCCAAATTTCTCGGTCAGCGTGGTCAGCATGCCGACGATCTCGACTTCGCCCTGCTGGCGCGCGACATACAGCGCATAGGCGCTGTCCTTGCCGCTGCTCCAGGAGATGTAGGCCTTGGGGCGGCTGGCCATCAGAACGGCCGGCGCGCCTTGAGGGCGGCGCCGAGCGTGCCGTCGTCGAGGTAGTCGAGTTCCCCGCCCACGGGAATGCCGTGCGCGAGACGCGTTACGGTGACGCCGCAATCCTCCAGGCGGTCGGTCAGGTAATGCGCCGTGGTCTGGCCATCCACCGTGGCGTTCGTCGCCAGGATGACTTCGCGCACATGATCGGCGCGCGCGCGGGTGACGAGAGCGGCGATCGTCAGGTCCTCCGGCCCGACGCCGTCGAGCGGCGAAAGGGTCCCGCCCAGTACGTGAAACCGGCCCTTGAAGACGCCGGCGCGCTCCAGCGCCCAAAGATCGGCCACGTCCTCGACCACGCAGATCAGCGACTCATCGCGCCTCGGATCGGTGCAGATGCCGCACGGGTCTACCGCATCGAGGTTGCCGCACCGCGAGCACTGGCGCACGTTTTCCGCCGCCGCCGCGAGCGCCGAACCGAGCGGGATCAGCAACGCCTCCTTGCGCTTGAGAAGATGCAACGCGGCGCGGCGCGCCGAACGTGGTCCCAGGCCGGGAAGCTTCGCCAACAACTCGATCAGGCGGTCGATGTCGCTCGTGCCGGCGGACCTGGCCCCGCCACCCGCGGAAGAGCCCTCGAAACCTTCCAACACGGCCATCAGAATGGCAGTTTCATTCCAGGCGGCAATTGAAGGCCACCGGTCACCTTGCTCATTTCTCCGGCGATGTGGGCCTCGACCTTGCCCCTGGCGTCGTTATGGGCGGCGGCGATGAGGTCTTCCAAAACCTCGATCTCGTTCTTGTCGACGAGCGCCGGGTCGATCTTGAGCTTGCGCATCTCGCCCTTGCCGGTCAGCGTCACCTCGACCATGCCGCCGCCGGACGCCCCGGTGATCTCCACTTTGTCCAGGCTCTCCTGCATCTCGGTCATCTTGACCTGCATTTCCTGGGCCTGCTTCATCATATTGCCGAGGTTTTTCATTCGTCGGGGCCTCCGTTCTCGCGCAAGGGTGTCTCTTCGCCATCGGGACCATCGGGGCCATCGGGACCATCGGGACCGAGGTCACGCACGGCACGGATTTTCGCGCCCGGGAAGGTGTCGAGTATTTCGCGGACCAGCGGATGCTCCGCCGCCTCCTGGCGCAACCCGTCGGCGCGCGCCTCGGCCTGGGCTTGCAGGGTGGGCTCGCCCTCGTTATCGGACACCGACACCACCCAGCGCGTTCCAGCGGCCTTGGTCAGAAACTCGCCAAGCTGGTTCGGCAGGCGTGTGGGCGCGCCCTTGCCCAGCCGGATTTCAATGCGCCCGGGCTCGAAGCGCACCAGGTGCACGTCCTTCACCAGGTGCGCGTAGAGCGTCATCTCGCCCCGCTCGGCGGCGAGCTCGACGGCCGCGTGGAAACTTCGGATCGGCGTACCGGTACTTTCGCTGACCGGCTCCGGCGCAGGGGCGGGGACCGACTCGATCTCCTCCGCAAGCTGCGTCTGGGCGGGTTGCGCCTGTCCCGGCGGCGTGCTCATCGAAAGCGGTGGGGACGGCGTTGAAAGCGTGGACGACGGCGGGGGTGAGGGTGCCACCTTCGCGCCCGAGCCGGCTTGCGTGCCCGGGCCCTCCGTCTTGATCTCGCTGATGAGTTCGGCCGGCGTCGGTAGGTCGGCCGCGTAGGCGACGCGGATCAGCACCATCTCGGCCGCGGCCAGGGGCAAGGGCGCCGTCAAGACCTCGCCAAGGCCCTTCAGCAGCAGCTGCCAGGTCCGCGACAGTTCGGACATGGGCAGCCGCGCCGCGAGGTCCTTGCCGCGCACGCGTTCCGCCTCCGATGCGGCGAGATCTTCCGCCGCGCTTTCGGTGATCTTGAGCCGCGTCAGCCAGTGGGTGAACTCCAACAAATCCTGGACGACGATCACCGGATCGGCGCCGTACTCATATTGCCGGCGCATGATGTCGAGCGCTTGCGCGGGCTTGCCCGCCATCAGGCTTTCAAACAGGTCGATCACCGCGGCCCGGTCGGCCAGTCCCAGCATGTCCCGCACCTGGTCTTCGCCGACTTCGTCCGTGGCGAAGGAGATGGCCTGATCGAGCAAGGAGAGCGCGTCGCGCACCGAGCCCTCGGCGGCGCGGGCGATGAGCGCCAGCGCCTCGGGCGAGACGCTTGCGTCTTCCTTCCCGGCAATGCGGCCAAGATGCTCGATCAAAACCGCGGCATCGATGCGGCGCAGATCGAACCGTTGGCAACGCGACAGCACGGTCACCGGCACCTTGCGGATTTCCGTCGTCGCGAAGATGAACTTCACATGCGGCGGCGGCTCCTCCAGGGTCTTGAGAAGCGCATTGAAGGCATTCCTCGACAGCATGTGCACTTCATCGATGATGTAGACCTTGTAGCGCGCCGATGCCGGCACGTAGCGCGCACCGTCGATGAGTTCGCGGATATCGTCGACCCCGGTATGGCTGGCCGCGTCCATCTCGAGGACATCGACGTGGCGGTCCTCGGCGATGGCGTGGCAGGGGTCGCATTCACCACAGGGCGACACGGTGGCGCCACCCTGGCCGTCCGGCCCGACGCAGTTCAACGCGCGCGCGATGATCCGCGCGGTCGTGGTTTTGCCGACGCCGCGCACGCCCGTGAGAATAAAGGCGTGGGCGATGCGCCCCATCTTGAAGGCGTTGCCGAGCGTGCGCACCATCGCCTCCTGGCCGATGAGCTCGGCGAAGGTCGCGGGCCGGTACTTCCGGGCCAGGACGCGGTAGCTCTCGTTGGATTGATCGGACATGCAACCGGCGGTTTCGAATTCGCGCCCGCGTCCTCCCCTGATTTCGCGCCGGCGGGCTCCGGCGCGCAAGGTGGGAGACTGAACACGTGACCCGGGGCGGTCTCGTTACGGCTGCTTCCTTCCGGACCTGACCGGGTTGGCGAGTGCTCCGTCCACTGCCAGCCTCCCGCCGGAATTATATCAGCTTTGGCGCGCCCGCGCGCTCGGCATTGGCGGCCCCGCGCGCGGGGCCCCCGCGGGTTTGCGCCGGCTTGGCGACTGTGCCAGTCTGCCGGCCCTTAGCATGAGGAATTCCGCGCCATTTGAAGACAACGTGTTCGCCGGCAGTCCGCTGGACCGGGCCGGACACGTGCGCCGCGACGCCGAATGGGTCAAGGCGCGTTTTGAGGATCCCAGTGCTCGATTCCTGCCCCTGTGGCACCTCAAGACGTTGACCAAGGAGGAAGGCGGCGCCGGGCTCGCGTGGCTTCCCCGCGGCGATGTCGCGGACGACATGCAAAACGGCGCGCAGACCGTGCTGCTGGGGCTCGACCAGGCCCACGGGCCGCGTTTCGCGGTCGATGTCTCGGCCCGGTCGCCCGAGGACGCCGATCCGCCGTTCGCCGCCGCCGGGGCCTTTCACGAAGTGCGCGCCTTGGCGATGCGGGTGAGCCGGGCCGACGCCGCCATCCTGGCTCAAGCCCGCTCGATGATCGATTGGCATGCCCGCCATAAATTTTGCGCGAAATGCGGCCAGCCGACGCAGGCCACCGAAGGCGGCTATGTGCGCCGCTGCAGCGCTGAGGCGTGCGGCGCACAACATTTCCCGCGCACCGACCCGGTGGTCATCATGCTCGTCACCAAGGACGACCTGTGCCTCGCCGGCCGGCAGAAGTTCTTCCCCAAGGGGATGTATTCGGCGCTGGCGGGGTTCATCGAGCCCGGCGAAGCCATCGAGGAGGCGGTCCGCCGCGAGGTCATGGAAGAGGCGGGCATCGAGGTGGGCCCGGTGTACTACCACTCGTCGCAGCCCTGGCCGTACCCGTCCAGCCTGATGATCGGCTGCCACGCCGAGGCGCTGACCACGGAGATCACGATCGACGGCATGGAAATCGAGGATGCGCGCTGGTTCGGCCGCCCCTTGATGCGCGAGGCGTTGGCCCTGTCCGGGAAGGACCCGTTTCTCAACAAGGTCGCGGGCGCCGGGCCGGACGGAATTCTAGTGCCCGCGCCCATGGCCATCGCCCACCAGCTCATCAAGGCCTGGGTGGAGAGCTAGCTCCTACAGAAAACCGCTGCGGAAGGGAGAGGCGGGGTAGACGCCGAGGATCTTCAGGTAGCTCGTGAAGAACTCGAGCTCTTCCAAGGCGAACTGGACGCCGCGCTCGTCGATGTGGCCCGCGATGTCGGCATAGAACTGGGTGGCGTTGAAACTGCCGCCGAGCTGATAGCTCTCCAGCTTCACCATGTTGACCCCGTTGGTGGCGAAACCACCCATGGCCTTATAGAGCGCTGCGGGAACGTTGCGCACCCGGAATACAAGCGAGGTCATGGCCGCCCCGTCCCCAGCCTTGGGACGGACCGCCTCACGCGACATGATGACGAAGCGCGTCGTGTTATGGCCCTCGTCCTCCACGTCACGCCGCAGATTGTCCAGGCCATAAATCTCGGCCGCGAGCTCGGAGGCGATGACGGCCACCGTCTTGGAACCCGACGCGGCGAGATCGCGCGCGGCGCCGGCCGTGTCGGCGTGAACCACGGGCGCGAGGCCCAGGTCCTTGATCACCCTGCGGCATTGGGCCAAGGCATGAACGTGGCTGCGCACCTCCGTAAGGTCTTCGAGCCGGGCGCCCCGGACCGCAAGCAACTGGTGGTTCACCCGCTGGAAGTGCTCGGCGACGATGTAGAGCCCCGATTCGGGCAGCAGATGGTGGATATCGGCGACCCGACCCGCCACCGAATTCTCGATCGGGATCATGGCGAGCTTCGCCTTGCCGCCGCTGATGGCGCCGAACGCCTCTTCGAAGGTGTCGCACGGCAGGACCCGCATATCCGGATAGGCCCCGCCACAGGCCAAATGGGAGTTGGCGCCGGGCTGGCCTTGGAACGCAATCGTGTTCTCGGGTTTTGCGGACTCGGACATGGTTCGGGTCTTGCTTGAGCGGCCTCAACCACCCGGAACCAAGGTCGCGCGGACCCGGGCGAGGTCGGCGGGAGTATCGACACCCATGGGAAAACTGTCAACGAGCGCCACGTCGATGCGCATGCCGGCCTCGAGCGCCCGGAGTTGTTCCAGATTTTCGCGTTCCTCCAGGGCACCTCTCGGCAGGGAGACGAAGCGCGCCAGGGCCTCGCGCCGGTAGGCGTAGATGCCGATGTGGTGGTAGTGCGGTCCCTCACCGCCCGGCACCACAAGGCGCGAGAAATAAAGCGCCCGGCCGATGCGCGCGCCAGGGGCAAAGGCCACCGCCGCCTTGACCTTGTTGGGATCGGCGAGCTCCGCGTCCCCCGTGATCTCGTTCACCACGGTTCCGATATCGGCCTCCGGGTCGGCCGAGAGCGGCGTCAGGGCGGCCTGGATCACGGCCGGCTCGATGGTCGGGGCGTCGCCCTGCAAGTTGACCACCACATCGTGGGCCGCGCCTGGATCGGCTTGACTCACGGCCTCGAACACCCGGTCGGACCCCGAAGCGTGGTCGGGCGCCGTGAGGACCGCTTCGCCGCCCGCCCCCCTCACCGCTTCGGCGATCTCGGCCTCGGCGCAGGCCACCAGCACGCGGCCCAGCTTGGCGGCGACGGCGGCGCGCCAGACCCAGACGATCATGGGCACCCCGCCGATATCGGCAAGCGGCTTTCCCGGCAAACGGGTCGACGCCATGCGGGCCGGAATGACGATGAGAGGGTTCAACGGGGGGACCGGTCGGCTGGCGGATGGGTCGGGGCGGCGTGGCGCCGGAATTTCATCGGGCGGGAGGCCGCGTCCGCGTCCACCATCTTTCTTCCTACGCCTTTGATTCAAGCTCCCTTATACGAGTTGCACGCCGGTCAAGAAAGCCGGTATTGTGCCGCGCCCGCGCCGCCTGGCACCGAGGGTTCCACACATGAACATCTATGATATCAACCGATTCGCCGCCGCCGTTCTCGGCACCATCCTGTTCGTCATCGTCCTTATCGTGGCCGGCAACTTCATCTTCGAGGTGGACGAGCTCGAGCGGAACGCCTTTGGCGAGATCGAAACCACCACCCCCGAGGCAACCGCCGAGGCTGGGGCGGAGAGTGGAGCCGAGGCCGAGGCCGGGGGCGCCGTGTCGCTCGCCGCCCTGCTGGCCCAAGGAAGCGTCGAGGCGGGACAGCGAATGGCCAAAAGATGCACGGCGTGCCACACCTTCGAGAAGGGCGGACGGAACGGTATTGGGCCCAACCTGTGGGGCATGCTTGGGTCGCCACGCGCTGCGAACGACGGCTACAAATACTCGGGGGCGCTCTCGGACCTGGGCGGAGATTGGGGCTACGCCGAGTTGGACGCGTTCCTGGAGAAGCCCAAGTCGGCGGTCCCCGGAACGAAGATGTCGTTCGCGGGTATCAAGGACGCGCAAGACCGGGCAAACCTCATCCTTTACCTGCGCAGCGTCAGCGACGTCGAGCTCCCGCTTCCCCCCACGGGCGGGTGACGTGACGGAAGTACGGGAAAGGGCCTCACCGTAAAATGGCGGCCTGCCCGGCCGAATACCTGGCGCTGGCCAACCGGCTCGCCGACGCGTCGGGCGTCGTGATCCGGCGTTATTTCCGCAGCGCCATCCCGGTCGATCAAAAACCCGACCACTCGCCCGTTACGATCGCCGACCGCGAGGCCGAGGCGGCCATGCGCGAGCTCATCGAGGCGGCATTTCCGGACCACGGCATCATCGGCGAGGAAATGCCCATCCGGAACGAGGGCGCCGGCCTGACCTGGGTGCTCGACCCCATCGACGGCACCAAGTCCTTCATTACCGGTAAGCCCGTGTTCGGCACCCTGATCGCCCTGCTCAAGGGGGAAACGCCCATTCTCGGCATCATCGACCAGCCCATCACGGGGGAACGCTGGATCGGCGCCTTGGGCCACCCGACGACCCTGAACGGAACCACGGTTCGCGTCCGCTCCTGCCCAGACCTCGCGCGAGCGGCGGTCGACTGCACGACGCCGGAGATGTTCGGCGGCGGCGACGCCACCGCATTCGAGGCCTTGCGCGAAAAGGCCGGTCTCACGCGCTATGGCATGGATTGCTATGGCTACGCCGTGCTGGCCACGGGATTTGTCGATCTCGTCGTCGAGGCCGGTTTGCAGCTCTACGACTTTGCGGCCCTCATACCGGTGATCGAGGGCGCGGGCGGCGTTATCACGGATTGGCAAGGGCGGCCCCTGGGGCCGGAGAGCGATGGCCGCGTCCTAGCCGCGGGAGATACCCGTGTTCACGAGGCGGCGCGCCGCATCCTTGACCCTTAAGCCGGTCCTTGGCGCCCTAAATCGTCCTGAAACCGTGAAACGGGTCAAAAAGCCGTGTTTCATGGGGTTGTCGCGGCCAATTGAGGCCATATTTGCTTATGGTCATCGCGCAAGGACGTTCGCCCGACCCTCGACCCAACCCTCGACCCGACCCTCGAATAGGCATGGGAACTCGATCATGAACCGCACCGTTGCACGCCTCGCGGCGCCGACGCTCCTCGTTCTAGGTCTCGGCCTGGTAGCGGTAGCGCCCGCCGCCGCCCAAGAGATCACCGTCAGCCACGGATCTTCACTGGTTGGCGAACTCAAGTACGGTCCCGATTTCACGAACTTCGAGTACGCCAACCCGGACGCGCCCAAGGGTGGAGAGGTCAAGTTCTGGGCCTTCAGCTCATACGACACGCTGAACCCCTTTACGCTCAAGGGGCGGTCGGCGGCCGGCATCACCCTGACTTTCGAGAGGCTGATGGCGGGTGCGGCGGACGAACCGTCGTCCCACTATGGCCTGATCGCCGAGACCATGGAATTTCCCGCGGATTTCTCATGGGTGATCTTCAACCTTCGGCCCGAGGCACGCTGGCACGACGGCACGCCGATCACGGCGGATGACGTGATCTTCAGCTTCGAAACCCTGACCCAGCAGGGCCATCCCTTTTATCGAAGCTACTATGCAAGCGTCGCAACGGCGGAAAAGCTGGGCGACCGCCGCGTCCGTTTTAACTTCTCGGAAACGGGAAACCGGGAGTTGCCCCATATCATGGGCCAGCTCTCCATCATCTCGAAAGCCTACTACACGAAGAACACCTTCGACGAAACCACACTGGAGCCGCCCTTGGGCAGCGGACCCTACCGCGTCAAGTCCGTCGACCCAGGCCGGTCGATTGCGTACGAGCGCGTGGCCGACTATTGGGGCGTCGACCTGCCGGTAAATGTGGGCCGTAATAACTACGATGTTGTTCGGTGGGATTACTTTCTGGACCAGACCGTCGCCCTGGAAGCCTTCAAGGCCCACGACTACGACTACCGCGCGGAAAACTCGTCCAGCCTATGGGCAACGCAATACGATTTTCCCGCAGTGAAGAAAGGGTTGGTAAAGAAGGAGGAGGTTAGCCACAAACTTCCGCAAGGAATGCAAAGCTTCGCCTTCAACACCCGGCGCGGCATGTTCAAAGACCGCACGGTTCGCAAGGCGTTAAGCCTGGCCTTTGATTTCGAATGGTCGAACAAGAACCTGTTCTACGGGCAATACGCCCGGACCAATAGCTACTTCGCTAATTCGGAACTGGCGGCGACCGGCCTGCCCTCGGCGGCCGAGCTCGTGTACCTGGAGCCGTTCCGGGGTCAGGTGCCGGAAGAAGTCTTCACCACAGAATTCAAAATGCCGGTAAACGATGGGACCGGTAACATCCGGCAAAGCTTGAGGGAAGCGACCGGACTGCTGCGCGAGGCCGGATGGTCCATCAAAGACGGCAAGCTGATCGAGACATCGACGGGCCAGGCCATGGAGATCGAGTTCCTTTTGCGGTCGCCCCTGTTCGAGCGCATTGTCTCGCCCTACATCCGGAACCTGGAGCGTCTTGGCGTGAAGGCGCGGGTTCGCACCGTCGATACGGCGCAATACAAGAAACGGACCGATGATTTCGATTTCGACGTAATCGTTGGAAGCTTTCGCCAGTCCCTCTCGCCCGGAAATGAACAGCGAGATTTCTGGGGCTCCTATAACGTCGAGGTTAAGGGAAGCCGCAACCTCATCGGCGTCAACGATCCGGTGGTCGACAAGCTGATCGACCAGATCATCGCCGCCCCCGACCGCGAAAGCCTGGTCGCCCTGTCGCGCGCACTCGACCGAGTGCTTCTGTGGAACCACTACGTCGTGCCGCAATGGTTCATCAACTACGACCGCATCGCCTATTGGGACCGTTTTGGCCGCACCGAATTCATCCCCCGGTATGGCCTGGACACGTTCGCCTGGTGGATCGATCCGGAGAAGGATGCCGCGCTGAAGGCGGGAGAGACGGGCGGGCGGAACTGACGGGTGGCGTCGGCGCCCACTTGGTCCGCGCCCGGCGCGTACCGCCCGGTCCATCGAGTATTCCAACCTCGCAACAGGGAGCGTCTGTTATGGCCAGGAATGTGACGGCCCATAAGCGCCGAGGACCGGCACTGGGCTTCGCCGCCGGCCTTTTGGCGCTGCTCATCGTTGGCGCGGCAACGGCGGAACCGCGGCATGGCATCTCGGCTTTCGGGGACCTGAAATATCCCGCCGATTTCACGAATTTCGATTACGTCAACGTCGATGCCCCCAAGGGCGGCACGCTCAGGCTCAGGGGCACGCTGTCGTTCGATACGGTCAATCCGTTCACCTTGAAGGGCATCCGATTCCGGGGCCGGAATGCCTCCGCCATGGGTTTGCCCTACGACTCCCTCATGACGGGAACCTCCGACGAACCGGATTCGATGTACGGCCTGGTGGCCGAGACAGCCGATCTGGCGGACGACCGCACCTCCATCGTCTTCAAGCTGCGGCCCGAGGCGCGCTTCCACGATGGATCGCCGATGACCGTGGACGACATCGTCTTCTCCTTCACGACCCTGAAGGAGAGGGGCTCGCCCGGCTTCCGCATCATCTACAAGAGCATCCTCGGCGTCGAAGCGATCGGCGAAGACCAGGTCAAATTCACCTTCGACCCCGAGGCGGAACTACGCGACCTGCCGCGCATCGCCGCCGGCATGCCCATCCTGTCCAAGACCTATTATAGCGAGGTCGATTTCGAGAAGACGACGCTCGTTCCCCCGCTGGGCAGCGGACCCTACCGCATCACGAAGGTCGATCCGGGCCGCACCATCACACTGGAACGGGTGGAGGATTACTGGGCCAAGGATCTTCCCGTCAACGTCGGCCGGTACAACTTCGGCAAAATCAAGATCGAGTTCTTCAAGGACCGCGACGTGGCCCACGAGGGCTTCAAATCCGGCGTGTTCGATTTCCAGGAGGAATTCACCTCGCGGATTTGGGCCACGGGCTACGATTTCCCCGCGGTCCGGGACGGACGTGTCGTAAAGGAAGCGGTACCGATCGGCGGTCCGGCGAGCCGGCAATACTTTGCCCTGAACATGCGGCGCGACAAGTTCAAGGACCGGCGGGTGCGCCAAGCCATCAATCTCGCCTTCGACTTCGAGTGGACGAACGAGAACCTGTTCTACAGCGTGTACCGACGCACGGGCAGCATCTTCGAAAACACCAACATGGCCGCCCGCGAGCTTCCAACGGACGCCGAACTCGAACTTCTGAATCCGTTCCGGGATCAGCTTCCACCCGAGGTCTTCACGCAAGTCTACGAACAGCCCAAAACCGACGGCAGCGGAAGCGCGCGCGCTAACCTGCGCAAAGCGCGCCAGCTTTTAGCCGACGCCGGCTGGACCATTCAGGGTGGGCGGCTCCGCGACGAGGCGGGCAAAGTCTTCGAGGTCGAGTTCCTTTTGCGCTCGCCAAGCTTCGAACGCATCATCGCGCCCATCATCAAGAATCTCGACCGCCTCGGGATCGACGCGAAAATGCGCACCGTCGATGCGGCCCAATACGGCATGCGGGTCCGGGAGGAACGCGATTTCGACATCACGACGGCGGCGTTCGGCGTGTCGGCGACCCCGGGAGTGGGTGAGAAAAACTTCTGGGGCTCCGAGGCCGCCGACCTTCGGGGCGCGAATAACTTTTCGGGCATCAAGGACCCGGTGGTCGATGCCTTGCTGGTGCGCCTGGCCGAGGCGCAGGACCGCGAATCCCTGACCTTGGCGGCGCGCGCGCTGGACCGGGTGTTGCTTTGGAACCAATACATTATTCTCCAATGGTTCCGGGCGAATTACACGATCGCCTATTGGGACATATTCGGCCGCCCGGAGACGCGGCCCACATACTCCCTGGGCTTCCTCGATACCTGGTGGATCGACCCGGGAAAAACCGCCGGCTTAAAGGGCGATCGCGACAACCTCTGATGCAGAGTTGACTCCAGGCACCCCACCCCCATGACCGCCTACATCATCCGGCGATTGCTCCTGATCATTCCGACTCTGTTCGGAATCATGATCATCAACTTCGCCGTCGTTCAGTTCGCGCCGGGCGGACCCGTGGAGCAACTGATCGCCCAGATCACCGGCGAGGACGTGGGCGCCACGGCCCGGATCAGCGGTGAGGCCGGCGGCGAAGCGGGGGGAGGTCAATTTTCTCAAGTAACCGGAGACGTAGCGGGAACGTCGAAGTACCGCGGGGCCCAGGGGCTCGACCCCGAGTTCATCAAGGAGATCGAAGCCCTCTATGGGTTCGACAAACCGGCCTATGAGCGCTTCTACATAATGGTCGGGAACTACCTGGTCTTCGACTTTGGACAGAGCTACTTCCAAGATCGGGACGTGATCGACATCGTGCTCGACAAGTTGCCGGTGTCGATCTCGCTCGGCCTGTGGTCGACACTTCTCGTGTACCTCATATCGATACCGCTCGGGGTTCGAAAAGCGATGCGCGACGGCTCGCGCATGGACGTGTGGACCAGCGCCGTCATCATCGTCGGCCAGGCCATTCCAGGGTTCCTATTCGCCATTCTCCTGATCGTCCTGTTCGCGGGCGGGTCCTATTTCGACTGGTTCCCCCTGCGCGGTCTTGTGTCGGAGGGCTGGGAGGACTTTGGGCTCTTCCAAAAGATCTACGATTACTTTTGGCATATCACCCTGCCGGTCGTGGCGATGACCATCGGCGGCTTCGCCTACCTGACCATGTTCACGAAGAACGCTTTCCTCGATCAGATCAACATGCAGTATGTGCTGACCGCGCGGGCCAAGGGGTTGACCGAGCGCCGGGTTCTGTACCGGCATGTGTTCCGGAACGCGATGCTTCTCATCATCGCCGGATTCCCAAGCCTGTTTCTCGGCCTGTTCCTGGGCGGGTCGATTATCATTGAAGTGATTTTCTCGCTCGACGGTCTCGGCCTGCTCAGCTTTGAGTCCGTCGTGAACCGGGACTACCCGATCATCTTTGCGAACCTCTATTTCTTCGGACTCATTGGCCTGGGCATCGGGATCATCAGCGATATTGTTTTGACGATCGTCGACCCCCGCCTGAATTTCGAAGCCAGCGATGTCTGAACTCGTCCCCTCGAAGCCCCGCGGCGACCGTTTTCTTGGGATGCGGATCACGCCGATCACGCGCCGGCGGCTTCATAATTTTCGCGCCAATAAACGCGGTTTCTATTCCCTTTGGATACTCACCGGGCTTTTTTTAATTACCTTTTTCGCGGAGTTCATCGCCAACGACAGGCCGCTTCTCGTGCGATTCGACGGCGACTTGCTGTTCCCCGTCTTCGTCGAATATCCGGAGACTCGTTTCGGCGGCGAATTCGAGACGGCCGCCGAGTACCGGGACCCGTTCGTCAAGGACCTGATCGAGGAAAAAGGCTGGATCGTGTGGCCCATAATCCCCTTCAGCTTCCAGACCATAAACTACGACCTGCCCGAACCAGCGCCCGCGCCGCCGTCGCGCGTGAACTGGCTCGGCACCGACGATCAGGGCCGGGATGTCGTCGCGCGGCTGATTTACGGCTTCCGTGTGTCGGTCTCGTTCGGCTTCATACTGACGATCGCGAGTTCGATCATCGGCGTCATGGTGGGAGCGACGCAAGGTTATTTCGGCGGATGGATCGACCTGATCGGGCAACGGTTTATCGAGATTTGGAGCAGCATGCCGCAGCTCTTCATCTTGATTATTCTGATGAGTATTTTCGAGCCTAGCTTCCTTTTGCTTTTGGGAATACTTCTCGTCTTCACGTGGGTCGGGCTGGTCGGCGTGGTGCGCGCGGAGTTCCTGCGCGCCCGTAAATTCGATTACATACGGGCGGCGCGCGCCCTTGGCTTGAGCAACTCGAAGATCATGTTCAGGCACGTGTTGCCGAACGCCATGGTCGCAACCATGACAACGATGCCGTTTATTCTCGCGGGATCGATCGGCCTGTTGACCTCGCTCGACTTCCTGGGCTTTGGCCTGGGCGCCGACTCGGCGTCGCTTGGCGAACTGCTGCGGCAAGGCAAGGCGAACATCCAAGCCCCGTGGCTCGGACTCACGGCGTTCTTCACTCTTGGAATCATGCTCAGCCTGGTCATATTCATCGGCGAAGCAGTGCGTGACGCCTTCGACCCAAGGAAAATCCTAATTTGACGCGCGGCGGGCGGCATGCCCTTCCTTGAGGTCAAGGACCTTTCCGTCACCTTTACGGTCGCCGGCCAAACGGTGCCGGCGGTCAATCGTGTCTCCTTCGCTATCGAAAAAGGCGAGACGCTTGCGCTCGTCGGCGAGAGCGGGTCGGGCAAGTCGGTAACGGCACTGTCCATCCTGCAACTCCTTCCCTACCCGATGGCGGCCCATCCTTCCGGGTCCATACTGGTCGACGGCGCGGAGATGGTGGGCGCCGGTCGGTCGGCCCTGGAGGCGGTTCGGGGCAACCGCATCTCCATGATCTTTCAGGAACCACAGACCTCGCTCAATCCGGTGCACACCATCGAGAAGCAGGTCGGCGAGGTCCTGTACGTACATCGTGGCCTCCGGCGCGAGGCCGCGCGCGCCCGTACCCTGGAACTCCTCAGCCTGGTCGGCCTTAAGGAGGCGGAAAAGCGCCTCAAAGCCTATCCCCATGAACTTTCAGGCGGGCAGCGCCAGCGCGTCATGATCGCCATGGCGCTGGCAAACGAACCGGACCTTCTGATCGCGGACGAACCGACTACGGCCCTCGACGTCACCATCCAGGCGCAGATTCTGGAACTGCTCAAGGATTTGCAAGCGCGCCTCGGCATGGCCATTTTGCTGATCACCCACGACCTCAGCGTCGTCCGCAAGATGGCGAAGAATGTCTGCGTCATGAAGGACGGGGACTTCGTCGAGGTCGGCGACGCGAAGGACGTGTTCACCAACCCGCAACACGAATACACCCAGATGCTGCTCGCGGCGCAGCCCAAGGGCCGCCCCCCGGAACGAAGCCGCGGCGGCGCCACGGTCATGTCGGCCGACCACCTGCAGGTCTATTTCCCGATCAAGAAAGGCGTTCTCAAACGCACCGTCGATTACGTCCGCGCGGTCGAGGACGTGAGCTTGACGGTGCGCGAGGGGCACACCATCGGCGTTGTCGGCGAAAGCGGCTCGGGCAAGACGACGCTCGGCCTCGCCTTGCTGCGCCTGATCAAGAGCAAGGGCGGAATCCGATTCAACGATAAGCAGATCCAGGGACTGAACTTCCGCGCGCTGCGGCCGTTGCGCAAGGAAATGCAGATCGTCTTTCAGGACCCCTTCGGCAGCTTGAGCCCGCGCATGTCGGTGGGGCAGATCGTCGGGGAAGGGTTGCTCATCCACGGCAAGAAGGACAGCTACGAAGAGCACCGCAACATCGTTTCGGCCGCCCTGCGCGAGGTCGGGCTCGACCCCGACACCATGGACCGCTACCCGCACGAGTTCTCCGGCGGCCAACGCCAGCGCATCTCCATCGCCCGCGCCATGGCGCTCAAGCCGCGCTTCGTGGTTTTGGACGAGCCCACCTCGGCGCTGGACATGTCCGTGCAGGCGCAGATCGTCGACCTGCTCCGCGAACTTCAGGATCGCCACAATTTGGCCTACCTGTTCATCAGCCACGACCTGAAGGTCGTGCGCGCACTGGCCGACGAGGTCATCGTCATGCGCGACGGCAACGTGGTCGAGGCCGGCAGCGCCGATCAAATATTCGACGACCCAAAGAGCGACTACACGCGCGCCCTGATGGCGGCGGCCTTCGACCTCGAAGTCGCGCACGGCGGCGAAGTCCGCACCTAAATTATGTTAGTGCTGACCGGCATGGAGCGGCAGATGACCGCCGACTTCAAGGACGCCCTGTCGGCTGAGATGCCTGATCTCGAGATCGCCGTGGGCCCGGTCGAGGACAGACCGGAGCGCGTGGAGTTCATGCTGAGCTGGGCGCCGCGCGCAGACGAGGTCGCCCGCTACCCCAATCTAAGGTTCATCTGTTCCGGCGGCGCCGGTGTCGACGGAATCTTGCGCGTGCCGAACTTACCGCCGGACCTGCCCATCGTGCGGCTCGTCGACGAGATATTGACCCAGCGCATGACGCACTACGTCGTGCACGCGGTCCTGCACCATTACCGCCAGACGAACCACTACGAAGGGGCGCAGTTGCGGGCTCACTGGGCGCCCCTCGACCCGCGCGCTATCGAGACCTCGCGCGTCGGCATATTGGGGCTGGGCGCGTTGGGCAGCGACGCCGCGGAGAAGTTGCTTGCGCTCGAGTTTTCCGTCGCGGGCTGGACCCGGCGGCCCAAAACCGTCCCTGGCGTCACCTGCCACCACGGCCCAGACGGACTTCGCGCGCTTCTGGCCGGCAGCGATATCCTCGTCTGCCTGCTGCCCTTGACCGCCGAGACGCTGGGTTTGGTCGACGCGAAGCTGCTGGACCGGTTGCCGCGCGGCGCCTACCTGATCAATCCGGCGCGGGGCGGTTTGGTTGACGACGCCGCCGTGCTGGCGGCGCTCGATTCGGGCCAATTGTCCGGCGCGGCGCTCGACGTATTCAACGAGGAGCCCCTCCCGCCGGACCATCCCTATTGGTCCCATCCGGGAGTCGCGATCACACCGCACATGGCGAGCCGCACGCACGTCGGTTCGGCGGTCCCCCAGCTTGCGGAAAACGTGCGCCGCGCCCGGGCCGGCCAACCGCTCATCAATCAGGTCGACCGCGCCGCAGGATACTGATCACCAAGCTTCCGAAGCTCAATCGCTCCAGAGCTATTGAAATGTTGACTGCGTTGGAATTCGGGGATTATACTTATTAAATAAGTACTACTTATGACGGAAGAGGCATTGTCATGAGGACGATAGAGGTGTCGGCGGAGGTCTGGGCCGAAATTGCTGCCCGTGGAAAATTTGGAGAGCGCGAAGATGATGTACTTCGGCGGGTTTTTGGTCTCGATGCGACGAAGGCACCGATTAGCGTTGTTCGACCACAAACCTCAATGGACAAACCGAAACGGCTAAACCGAGCCACGGATCGGCAGTCCGCGTACCTCGCCAACGGCCACTTGCAGATTGAGTACAAGAGTGGTCCCCGAAAGCAGTTTGTGCTTCCTGCTTCAAAAAATGAAAAAATGGCGATTCGCGAGATCTTAGATTCGGCGCTCGCCTTCGGAAAAATGACCGGTGCGACCATTGGGCAGCTGAACGCTATTCGGAAGGCGCTTACGGACGCCGGGTATCACCTGACCAAGTAGTCAGGAAGCGATCGGCTGCGCGGCCGCGGCGATCAAATCGCTGAATTCGCTCAGGAATACGGAACCCTTGACGGTGCGCTGCACGAGGATGCTGCGTTTGTCCTGGGGATCGGGCACCCGGCGCACGAAGCCATGCTTCGACAACGTATCCAAGGCGCGCGTCACCGCCGGTTTGGACACGTTGAGCGACGCCGCGAGGCCGCGCACCGTATGGGGCGGCGGGGCAAGGTAAGCTTCAAGCAAGATCGCCATCTGCCGCGCCGACAGGTCGGGCCCCGCGTTGCGCACCGATTCGGCGATCGCGCCCGACCAAAGGGCGAGTGCGTTTTGGTTGCTCAGGTCCATGATTTCCGCGGCGTCACCCGCCGGACGATTTCGTTGCGCGAGCGGATCAACTTAGCAAACCTTTGGCGCCACGTTAAGCCTCGGCGGTAAACCCGTTTATGCGCCCACGGCGGTAGCGCACGTAGTCGCCCGAGACGATCGCCGGCAGGTTGTCCGTGGCGAAGCGGTAGAGGTACACCCAGGCACGCAAACGGCCGTGGCGGCGGCTATTGATTGCAACGCTCTTGCGCAAGTATTGGGCCGCCCAGTCCTGACGCCCGCCGGGCACCCCCTCGAAGTCATCGAGCACGCTGAGCGCGCGGCACGGTGCGCGCAACAGGAACAACTCGCCCCGCACCTTGTGCGACGGGTCGCCGGAGGGAACAACGCAAGGGTAGCTGCCCAGGTCGAACAACCGGCCGCGCATGGTTCCGTAGTCGTAAAAGTCGGCGTGACGCCCCAAGATCCGGTAGGCCGCCACCCCGAGGTCGCGCCGCAGGGTCCCGTAGACGAACAGCAACCTGCCGTGAGCGATGCGCATCAGCCGTAGCGCTCCTGAAGCAGCGCGAACAGGGCGCGCATGCCCGTCGCCTCCCCGCCCTTGGGACGGCCCCGCCGGCCCGCCGGATTCCAGGCAAAGATATCGAGATGCACCCACGACTTCGCCTGACCGACAAAATCCTTGAGGAACAGCGCCGCGGTGATGGCGCCGGCGTGGGGGCTCTCGCCCGCGTTATTGATGTCGGCGATGGGGCTGTCAATCAACTTGCGGTAGGGGGCCCACAACGGCATGCGCCACAAGGGGTCGGCCTGCTCGGCGCCATGGCGCGCGAGATCCGTGGCCAACTTCTCGTCGTCGGTGAAAAAAGGACTTATGCCGGGCCCGAGCGCCACGCGCGCGGCGCCCGTCAGTGTCGCGAGATCGACAAGCAAATCCGGTTTCTCCTCGTCGGCCAGGGCCAGCGCATCGGCGAGGACGAGGCGGCCTTCCGCATCCGTGTTGCCGATCTCGATCGAGATCCCCTTGCGCGAGGAAAGGACATCGCCGGGACGGATGGCGTTTCCCGCCACGCTGTTTTCAACCGCCGGGATCAGCACGCGCAGGCGCACCTCGAGCCCGGCATCCATGATCATGTGCGCGAGCCCCAACACGTTGGCGGCCCCGCCCATGTCCTTCTTCATCAGGCGCATGCCGGCCGAGGTTTTCAGGTCGAGCCCGCCCGAGTCGAAGCACACGCCCTTACCGACGAGGGTCACGCGCGGCCCCCGCCGGCCCCAGCGCAGATCAACCAACCGCGGCGCCCGAGTACTCGCACGCCCAACGGCGTGGATGGCCGGGAAATTCCGCTCCAACAACTTGGCGCCTTCGATGACACGGACGCGCCCGCCGAAGGCGCGCCCAAGCTCCTTCGCCGCATCGGCGAGTTCCTCGGGCCCCATGTCCGACGCGGGCGTGTTGATAAGGTCGCGCACAAAGAATGTCGCGGCGATGGTTCGCCGCACGTGGCCGCGGTCGCAGTTGCCGGGGACGACGAGTGTGGCCCGCGCGGGCTCGTCGGCGGTCTTGAACCGCGTAAACGCGTAGGTCCCGAGCCCCCAACCGATGGCGGCGCGCGATGCCGCCGCGCTGTCGAGCTCGGCGTCGATGCGATAGGTTCCGCGGCGCAGTGCCGTGGGCAGCCCCGCGTAGTCCCACGGCGATACGGCCTCGTCCACGCCGACAACGACGCCTGCAATGGCTCTTTTTCGTCCGCTGCTTGCGGGAATGACGGCGTGCCGGCCGGGCACGGGTTCAAAACCCACCTCCTTCAGCCAACGCCGCGCGAATTGCGGTTGCTTTTTGCGCCAAGCCGCGAAGGTGCGCTTGGTCACGGACCAAATTGGAATGGCCGAAGCCTTACGTGTTTCGCTAAGATAGGGCAGCACGTATGTATCCCTGTTGTTAGCCCCAATATCGCAAGGCTATTTTGTTTCCCGGGAAATCGCCATGGCACTCTATACGCTTGTCATCGGAAGCAAAAACTACTCATCGTGGTCCATGCGCGCGTGGATCGGGTTGCGTCACGCCGGGATCGAATTCGACGAGATCGCGATTCCGTTGGACTCCAACGACACGCGCGAACGCCTTCTGGCCCATTCTCCGGCGGGTCTCGTGCCGGTCCTGAAGGATGGCGGCGTGACCGTTTGGGACTCCCTGGCGATTCTCGAATACGTGGCGGAGAACCATCCCGAAAAACACCTATGGCCGGAAGATGCGGCGGCGCGCGCCCACGCCCGCAGCATCAGTCAGGAAATGCACGCGGGCTTCGGCGCCTTGCGTCAGGCGTGCCCCATGAATTGCCGGCGGCGCTTTGAGTCCTTCGACCTTTCGCCGGAGGTTGAAGCCGACATCGCGCGGATACAGGCCATTTGGGCGGAGTGCCGGGAACGTTACGCCGAGGGGGGCGATTTTCTGTTCGGTCACTTTACAAATGCCGACGCCATGTTCGCGCCCGTCGCGTCGCGATTCATGACCTACGGAGTAACTCTCGACGCAACGAGCCGCGCCTATGTCGACACGCTCGTGGCCCATCCGCCCATGCACGAATGGTGCGAGGCCGCGGCATTGGAACCGGTCATCGAAAAGTATGAGTTCTGACGGCGCCCGTGTCGCGAACATCCTCCTTATCCCCGGCGACGGTGTTGGGCCGGAGGTCATTCGCGAGGCGCGGCGCGTGCTCGAATGGTTGTGCGGCAACCGAGGGCTGAAGGTCCGCGTCGGCGAACGAAACATGGGCATCGGCGAATACGAGCGCACGGGCAGCCTGATGTCCGACGAGGCTTTCGCCGACGCCATGGCGGCCGATGCGATTCTGTTTGGCGCCTTCGGCGGGCCGGGCCGCGAGAAGGTGCCGCACGAACACATCCTCGACCGCGGCCTTTTGGGCTTGCGCCGTCACCTCGATCTGTTCGCGAACCTCCGACCCATCAAAACCCTCGAGTCGTTGAGCGATACCTCACCCATGAAACCCGAGGTCGCGCGCGGGACCGATTTCGTGATCGTGCGGGAATTGACCTCCGGCGTTTATTACGGCGAACCGCGCGGCATCGAGACCCTATCCGACGGATCGGAGAAGGGAACCGATACGCAGGCCTACACCACGGGCGAGATTGAACGCATCGCCCGCGTTGCATTCGCCTTGGCGGCACGGCGCGGCGGCCGGGTCTGTTCCGTCGATAAGGCCAACGTGATGAAAAGCGGTGTGTTGTGGCGGCGTGTGGTCACGCGGTTGGCCACGGAGGAATTCCCCGGCATCGTGCTCGATCACATGTACGCCGACAACTGCGCCATGCAGTTAATCATTCGCCCCACGCAGTTCGACGTCATCCTGACCGACAATCTGTTCGGCGACGTATTGTCGGATGGCGCAGCGGCGATCGTTGGGTCCTTGGGCATGCTGCCCTCGGCGTCCCTCGGCCCGGAGGGCGCGGACGGAACGCGCAAAGCGCTCTATGAACCGGTGCACGGCACGGCGCCCGACCTCACCGGCAAGAACGCCGCCAATCCCGTGGGCGCGATCCTTAGCCTGGCGATGGCGCTGCGCTATTCGCTCGGGCGCCCCGAGGACGCCGATCTTGTGGAAGACGCCGTGGACCGAACCATCGCCGCAGGCGTCCGCACGCAAGACATCGCGGGGTCCACGCACACGCCGGTCTCCACGCCGGAGTTTGGCGGCGCGGTATTAGCGGAGTTGGATAGGGGGATCGGGAAGGTCTAGTTGGCCGCCGAACTCGCCGCGCGGCCTATAGCAATATCCGAATTGATTGAACCAGCTTGGTTCAATCACGTCGGCCCTCGGATTAAATTTCTCTACTTTTCAAGATTCTAGAGCAGCTTTATCCGTTCGGTGATCGCCCCAAGTTTTCGATGGGCGATTTCACCTGAACGGATGCTGCTCTAAGGCAGGAGGGGGCCCGAACATGCCGGGCCCCACGTTCACCCGCAGGAAAGAAAAGCCGCCGCATCCGAACCCCCGAAATGGGATGCCGGGCGGACCCTGCCACGCCCTTGGATAACCCACCGGTCCAATTCATCTTGACTCATAATTGAGTCCAAATTTTGACCACCCAAGATTGTGTCAAGGCATTGATAAATATTTAGAAAACGGCGGCGTCGAGCCTACGTTACCAAGCGGGCCGGTCAGGCCGACGGGTCCGCGACATGCACGAGCTGCTTGCCGAAATTCTCGCCCCGCAACATGCGGATGAACGCCTTGGGGGCGTTTTCCAGGCCGTCCATGACGTCCTCGCGGTATTTGATCTTGCCGTCCACGATCCACTGGCCGAGCGCCGCCTGGCCCTCGGCGTAGCGCGCGGCGTGGTCGAAAATGAGGAAGCCCTCCATGCGCGCACGCGCGCGGATGAAATGGAACAGGTTCCGTGGACCCATTTCCGGCTTCTCGGCGTTGTACTGGGAAATCTGCCCGCAAATGATGAGGCGCGCGCGTTCATTGATTCGCGCGATGACGGCATCGGTGAGGGGGCCGCCCACGTTGTCGAAGTAGACGTCGATTCCGGCCGGGCAAGCGGCGTCGAGGGCGGCGCCAAGGTTGCCGGCGGTCTTGTAGTTGATGCCCGCGTCGAATCCAAGCTCGTTCATGATGTATTCGACCTTGGCGTCCGATCCGGCGGTGCCCACCACGCGGCAGCCCTTGATTTTGGCGATCTGGCCCACGACGGCGCCCACCGCGCCCGAGGCGGCGGAGACCACCACGGTTTCCCCGTCCTTGGGTTGGCCGATGTCCAAAAGGCCGAAATAGGCGGTGAGGCCCGGCATGCCGAGGACGCCGAGGGCGAGCGAGATGGGCTGAATCCGTGGGTCGAGTTTGTGAAGTTGCCCTGGTTTTGCCACGGCGTAGTCCTGCCAGCCGAGCATGCCCAGGACGATGTCGCCCGTCTCCAGCCCGCTCTGGTTCGAGCGCACGACCTCGCCGACAACGCCGCCGACCATCACCTCGTCCAATTGAATGGGCGGCGCATAGGACTTCACGTCACGCATTCGTCCGCGCATGTAGGGGTCGACCGAGAGGAAAAGGGAGCGCACCAGCACCTCGTCCTCGCCGGGATCGGGCACCGGACCCTCGGCCAAGCGGAAACTCGATTCCCGCGGCTCTCCCGAGGGGCGCTCGGCCAAAAGGATCTGGCGATTGGCGTTGGCAGGCTGACTGGACATAATATTTCTCCCGGATGGCGTTGAGCGAAGGGCCGGGGTCGATTATAGGAGGTCACGCCCGCGTCACAACCGGGCGGGGCCCGGCTCCCGCCCGGCTAGCGCGCGCGATGGACCTTTACCATGACCGACCGGCTGAAGATTCTTATTGCCCAGCAAAACCCGACCGTGGGCGACGTGGCGGGGAACGCGGACCTGTTGCGCCGGGCCCGGGCCGAGGGCGCCGCTTTGGGCGCCGACCTGGTCGTGTCCAGCGAATTGGTGATCACGGGCTACCCGCCGGAGGACCTGATCCTTCGTCCCGCCTTCCTTGAGAGCGTCGAGGCGGAAATCAAGGCGCTGGCCCGGGACACGGCCGACGGGGGCCCGGCGCTCGTCCTGGGGGCGCCGTGGCGCGAGGACGGCAAAATCTACAACGCGGCCGTGCTTCTTGACGGCGGCGAGGTGGCGGCCGTGCGCTACAAGCACGATCTGCCGAACTACGGCGTCTTCGACGAAAAGCGCCTGTTCGTGGCGGGCCCCCTGCCCGGCCCGGTCGATTTCCGAGGCGTGCGGCTTGGCCTCATGATCTGCGAAGACATGTGGACGCCGGAGGTCTGCGAATGCCTGCAGGAGACCGGCGCCGAGATTCTCATCGCCATCAACGGCTCGCCCTTCGAGGCCGATAAGCACGACGCCCGCATCAACTTCGCGGTGGCCCGCGCAAACGAGTGCAAGCTGCCGATTGCGTATGTGAACCAGGTGGGCGGCCAGGACGAGCTGGTCTTCGACGGGGGCTCCTTTGTCGTCAACGCGGACTACGCGCTGGCGGCGCAGTTGCCCCTGTGGCGCAGCGTGAATGTCTTGACGGAATGGTCGCGGGACGGGGACGGTGGCTGGGCTTGCGCCCAAGGCGCGCTCGACGCGGCGCCGGCGCCGCTCGAATCGATCTATCTCGCCATGATGACGGGCCTGCGCGATTACGTCGGCAAGAACGGCTTTCCGGGGATCATCCTGGGGCTGTCGGGCGGGATCGATTCGGCGTTGACCGCCGCCGTCGCGGTCGATGCGCTCGGCGCCGGCCGGGTCCACTGCGTGCTGATGCCGTCGCGCTATACCTCGCAAGGAAGCCTCGACGACGCCGCGGCGCTCGCCGCCGGCCTCGGCGTGCGCTTCGACACCATCTCCATCGAGCCCGCCGTCGGCGCCTTTGACGGCATGCTGGCCGGCGTATTCGCGGGCCGCGCGCCCGACACCACCGAGGAGAACATTCAGGCCCGCGCCCGCGCCGTCATCCTGATGGCGATCAGCAACAAGTTCGGTTGCATGCTGCTCACCACCGGCAACAAATCGGAAATGTCGGTGGGCTATGCGACGCTCTACGGCGATCTGTCCGGCGGCTATTCCGTTCTGAAGGATGTTTATAAAACCACCGTGTACGAGCTCTCCGATTGGCGCAATCAACACACGCCCGAGGGCGCTCAAGGCCCCGGGGGCGAGGTGATTCCGGCCAGCATCATCACCAAGGCGCCCTCGGCGGAGCTTCGGGCCGACCAGACCGATCAGGACACCCTGCCGCCCTATGACGAGCTCGACGACATCCTGCGCTGCCTGATCGAGGAGGAGAGGCCCTTTGCCGAGATCGCCGCGCGCGGCCACGCCGAGGAGACCGTGCGGCGCATCGCGCGCATGGTTTACATCGCCGAGTACAAGCGCCGCCAGGCCCCGCCAGGCGTGAAGATCACCAGCCGGTCCTTCGGGCGCGACCGGCGCTATCCCATGACCAACGCCTTCACCGAGACGCTCAAGTGAGCCTGAAGCTCTACAACACGGCGACGCGCCGGAAGGATACCTTCGCGCCGATCGACGCCAAGAACGTGCGCATGTATGTGTGCGGGCCCACGGTCTACGACTACGCCCACATCGGCAACGCGCGGCCCTACATCGTGTTCGACGTGCTCTACCGTTTGTTGCGGCACGAGTACGGCGAGGACCACGTCAAATATGTGCGCAACATCACCGACGTGGACGACAAGATCAACGCGGCCGCCGCGGAACAAGGCGTTCCGATCTCCGAGATCACCGAAAAGACGACGAAGGTCTTTCACGAAGACATGAAGGCCCTGAACGTCTTGCCGCCCGGCGTGGAGCCGCGCGCCACGGCGCACATCCCGCAGATGGTCGCGATGATCGAAACGCTCATCGCCAAGGAGCACGCCTATGTGGCGGACGAACACGTTCTGTTCGACGTGCCCTCGATGAAGGATTACGGCGCGCTATCGGGCCGTAACCGGGATGAGCAGATCGCCGGCGCGCGGGTCGAGGTCGCGCCCTACAAGAAGGACCCCGCCGATTTCGTGCTGTGGAAGCCCTCGGCGTCCGATCAACCCGGTTGGAAAAGCCCCTGGGGCTGGGGGCGGCCGGGCTGGCACCTCGAATGCTCCGCCATGAGCAAGGAATACCTCGGGACCACCTTCGACATTCACGCGGGAGGAATCGATCTCGTGTTTCCCCACCATGAGAACGAGATCGCGCAAAGCCGCTGCGCCCACGGCGGCGCGCCGCTGGCCAACGTCTGGATGCACAACGGCTATCTCACCCTCGAGGGCGAAAAGATGTCGAAGTCGCTGGGCAATGTGGTGACCGTGCGCCAGTTGTTGGCGAAATGGCCCGCCGAGGTGATCCGGCTCAACATGCTGAAGACGCATTACCGCAAGCCGCTCGACTGGACGGAGGAACGGTTGCGGGAAACGAAGGACAACCTGGACCGCTGGTACCGGGTTATTCAGGGGGCCGGCATGAGGAATGCAGAGAACCCGCCTAGTGAATTCCTTGATGTGCTTGGGGACGATCTAAATACGCCCGCGGCGATTCGCGCGATGGAAGACATAGAAGATCGAACGCAGTTGAAGGCGGCTGGGGATTTTCTAGGCGTGCTCCAACAGCGCCCGGAGGCTTGGTTCAAGCAAATAGTTTCGGTCGGAATGGCTCAGGAAAAGGATACTGCTCTGGGCGTCACGCCTGTGAAGACATATTCCGTGGAGGGAATCGAAAAGCTTATTACGGAGCGCAACGCCGCCCGCAAGGCTAAGGATTTCGCGGCATCCGACCGCATCCGCGACGAGCTAAAAGAGGGTGGAGTCATCCTCGAAGACAAGCCCGACGGCACGACCGACTGGCGGCGGGCGTAGTGGCTGGCTTCGGCGCCATGGAAACGCATGCTTCGAGACGCGCCCTTATCCTGAGCCGTGGGCCTTCCTTCGAGACAGCCC